>DASUZB010000221.1:0-22878 GCA_036377075.1 Actinomycetes bacterium
GCATACAGTTTTGTCAGATCTTGAGGAGGTGCCCGATGCCGGTCGCACGCTCGGCGATGCTCGGCGCGCAGCTCTGGGTCGTCCGGTGGGTCCCCCGCGAAGGGGTCACCGCCGCGGACGTCGAGGCCGCCCTCGACGACCACCTCGAATGGATGCTCGGGCTGGAGGCCGCCGGGCAGGTCGTCGCGTCCGGACCGCTGACCTCGGGACCGGGCGCCACGCCGGGGGCGGGCCTCACGGTCCTGCGGACGTCCACGGAGCAGGAGGCCTCCGCGCTCGCGGCCAAGGACCCGTTCGTCGCCAAGGGGCTGCGCACCTTCGAGGTCCTTGGGTGGCGGGTCATGGAGGGCGCCCTCACCGTGCGGCTCTCGTTCGGCACGACGACCTACCGGATCAGCTAACGGCCGCGGGCCGGCCGGAGGGAGGCGGACGATGACGACCGTCGGGGTCATCGGGCTCGGGAAGATGGGCCTGCCGATCGCCCAGAACCTCATGGACCGTGGCTTCACCGTGGTCGGCTACCGGCGCTCGGGCACCCGCGAGCTCGTCGCCCTCGGCGGCACCGGTGCGCAGTCGGCGGCCGAGGTGGCGTCCGCCAGCGACGTCCTGCTGTCGATCCTGCCGGACGTGGCCGCGCTGCGGGAGGTGCTCCTCGGCCCGCAGGGCACCCTGACGAAGCTGCGCCCGGGCACCGTCCACGTGGAGATGAGCACGCTCGACGTCGCCGAGAAGGCGGCGCTGCGCGACCGCGTCCGGGAGTCCGGCGGCGACCTGCTCGACTGCCCGATCAGCGGCACGCCGGCGATGGTCCGGCCCCGCGCCGCGACGACCTTCGTCTCGGGGGAGGAGGCAAGCGTGGACGCCGTGCGCGAGGTGCTCGACGCGATCTCCGGGCCGTGGGTCTACACCGGCGTCTTCGGCACCGCGGCGCACCTGAAGTACGTCGCCAGCCTCCTGGTCGCAGTGCACACCGTCGCCACCGCGGAGGCGATGCTGCTGGCCCGCCGCAGCGGCCTGGACCTCGAGCTCGTCCAGCGCACCCTCGACGACTCGATCGCCTCGTCGGCGATCTGGCAGCGCCGCGGGCCGCTCGTCCGCGAGCGTCGCTGGACGCCCGCGCCCGGGCCGATCGCGACGCTCCACGAGATCCTGGGGCAGATCGAGAACCAGGCCGAGGCGATCGGGACCCCGCTGCCACTGTTCGCCGTCGCCAAGCGGCTCTACGACCAGGCGCTCGCCGACGGCTGGGGAGCCCTCGACATCGCCGCCGTTCACGACCTCCTGTCCGGCCAGAGCCCGGCGGCCACCGAGGCCGGGAGCGCCTCGTGACCGCCTGGTCCCTGGTCACCGTCGTCGCCGACGGCGAACCGTTCGTCGCCGCCCGCCTGGGCGACGGGCGCCTGAGAGAGGTGCCGGCGCTCAAGCAGTGGGCCAGCCTCACCGAGCTGGTCGACGGCTGGCCCGCGGCCGTCGAGGCGCTTCGCGCGACGGACGTCGCGGCCGCCGACCCGCTCGCCGGCGTGCGGCTGCTCGCGCCTCTGCGCTACCCGCGCAAGGTGATCTGCGCCGGCGTCAACTACCGGCGGCACGTCGCGGAGATGGCCGTCGCGCCGCCACCGCCCGACTGGACGCCGTTCTTCTTCCTCAAGCCGCCGACGACGACCGTCGTCGGTCCGTTCGACGACGTTCCCGTCGACGGCCCGGAGGCGGCGCGGCTGGACTGGGAGGCAGAGCTCGCCGTCGTCGTCGGCGTCGGCGGCCGGGACATTCCCCGCGACCGGGCGCTCGCGCACGTGGCCGGCTACTGCGTCGCCAACGACCTCACCGCGCGCGGGTACCACCAGCGGGCGAACCCGCCCGCACCCGCCTTCCAGTACGACTGGTTCGCCGCGAAGGCCCGCGACGGCTCGCTGCCGCTCGGCCCGGGCCTGACCCCGTCCTGGCTCGTCCCCGACCCGCACGACCTGCGCATCCGCCTCTGGGTCAACGACGAGCTGCAGCAGGACGGCAGCACCGCGGACATGATCTGCGACGTCCCCACCCTGGTCGCCGCGGCGAGCCAGGCCGTAACCCTGGAGCCGGGCGACGTCATCTCCACCGGGACGCCCGCCGGGGTGGGCGCCGGCCGGGGCGCGTCCCTGCGGCCCGGCGACGTGGTCCGTACGGAGATCGAGCACCTCGGCGCCCTCGTCAACCGCATCGTCGCCGCCGACCGGCCGGTGCATGCGCACCGCCCGCGTCAGGAGGAGCCATGATCTACGTCAGTCATGCGCTGCCCGTCAACGAGGACGGCCAGCCGCAGCTCGACCGCGCGGCCGTGTGGAACGGCCTGGTGCTCAAGGCCGACAACGCCTTGCCCTTCGTCCCCGCCATGACCCGGTGCGACATCGTCGAGCGGCACGGGCCGGCCAGCTTCGACCGCGACATCGAGTTCCGCGGGCAGCAGTTCCGCGAGCGCATCACCCTCGAGGAGCCTCACCGCGTCGTCTTCACCCGCATCTCGGGACCCGTCCTCGGCACGATCGCCAACGAGGTCGAGGGCAAGGATGACGACCTGCAGCTGCGCTTCAGCTTCGCCCTGGTCGTCGCGGGTGTCCAAGGCGGCTCGTCGGCCGAGCGCGAGTACGCCGAGGGGATGACCGCGGACTACCTCAAGGCCGTCGCCGCCACCCTCGACGCTATGCGCCGCATCGCCCGGGGCGAGGCCGCCTGACCACGGAAGGAGTAACCATGGCCACCTGGATCGACGACTACTACGCCGACGTCGACGCCATGCGCCTGGAGGCGTTCGTCGAGCGGCACAGCGACGACGCGGTCGTCGTGTTCGGCAACAACCCGCCGTCCGTGGGCAAGGAGGCGATCCGCGCGGCGATCGGCGGCTTCTGGTCGATGATCGGCAGCCTGCGCCACGAGCGCCGCAACCTCTGGTTGGTCGACGACGGCGCCACGGCCGTACTCGAGGTCGTCACCCACTACACCACCAAGGGCGGTGCTGAGGTCCCCGTGCCCTGCGTCTCCCTGCTCGACCGGACTGCCGACGGCAAGGTCACCTCCCTGCGGGTCCATATCGACTTGGCCCCGCTGTTCGCCCAGATCGGCGCTGAGCAGGCCGAGGCGGTGACCGCGTGAGTGCGTCGGCTGGCACGAGGTCCGGGGCCCCTCCCGCCGTCGACCGGGAGGTGCGGCAGCGCATCGCCGAGCAGCTGGGGCCGCGGTTCGAGGGCGACCTCATCGGTCCGGACCACGACGACTACGGCAGCGCGCGGCTGGTGTGGAACGCCATGGTCGACAAGCGCCCCGGAGCGATCCTTCGCTGCACCAGCACCGAGGACGTGGTCGCCGCCGTCAACGTCGCGCGGGCCAACGGGCTCCCACCCTCGGTCCGCTGCGGCGGGCACTCGGTATCGGGCAAGGCGCTGTCCGACGGTGGCCTGACGATCGACCTGAGCGGGATGCGCCAGGTGACCGTCGACCCCGAGCGCGAGCTCGTCCACGCCGGCGGCGGCTGCCTGCTCGGAGATCTCGACGCGGCCACCGCTCCCTACGGGCTGATCGTCCCCGCCGGCATCATGTCGGGGACCGGCGTCGGCGGCCTCGCCCTCGGCGGCGGCATCGGCTGGTTCTCCCGTAAGCACGGCCTCACCTGCGACCAGTTCGTCTCCCTCGAGGTCGTGCTGGCCAGCGGGGAGGTGGTCGAGGCCTCCGCCAGCGAGCACCCCGAGCTGTTCTGGGCGCTCAAGGGCGGTGGCGGCAACTTCGGGGTGGTCACGCGGTTCACCTTCAAGGCACACCGGTTCGGCCCGATGATGCGCCTCGGCGTGTCCCTGTATGAGCCGGAGGACGCCGCCGAGGCGCTGCGCGAATACGCCGCCGTCGTCCCCACCCTCCCCCGCACCGTCGGCTGGCACGCGGCGCTCAAGCACGACATGCCCGCCCTGCCCTTCGTGCCGCCGGAGCTGGTGGGCAGGAGGCTGCTGATGCTGATCTCGATGTGGCTCGACGACGCCGACGACCCGGCCGGCGCCGAGCTCCTCGAGCGCCTCACCGCCGTGGGCCAGCCGTGCGTGAAGGCCACCACCGTGATGCCGTTCGCGGCGCGCGTCCAGAAGGTGATCGACGAGGAGTTCGCCGACGGCCACCGCTACTACACCAAGGAAGCCCACGTGGCGCAGCTGGCCGAGGAGGCGATCGACCGGCTGGTCGCCTTCTGGAAGGACATGCCGATGCACGGCGAGGTCGAGATCATCGGCCTCGGCGGGGCGATCGGCGACGTCGCCGAGGACGCCACGGCGTTCTCGAACCGTGGCTACCTACTGTGGCTGAACTTCGCGATGAGCTGGGACGACCCGGCCCACGACGACGACTACGTCGATCGCACCCGGACGATCGTCGCCGACCTCAAGCCGTGGGTCGGGACGGGGATCTACGTCAACATGCTCAACTTCGACGAGATGGACCGGGTCGTCGAGGCCTTCGGCGGGCCGGAGAAGTACGCCAGGCTCGGCCGCGTGAAGGCGCAGTACGACCCGGACAACCACTTCCGGGTGAACTACAACATCACGCCAGCGCCCTGATGCGATCTGGATTCAGCCGGGAGGTGAACGATGTCCGCATCCGAGGAGCCCGACGCCTCGTGACCGCGGCCGCCCTGTCCGCCGGCCGGCTCGACGTGGCGGGCACCTCCACCGCCGTCATCGACACGGGCACGCCGCAAGGATCAGCCGCGCCACCGGTGCTGCTGCTGCACGGTTCCGGGCCCGGTGTGACGGCCGCCGCGAACTGGCGCCCGGTCATCCCGGCGCTCAGCGCCAGCCGCCGCGTCATCGCGCCCGACCAGCTCGGCTTCGGCGGGACGGCGACCGGCGAGCCACGCACCTACGGCCGCAGGGCCTGGACCGACCACGCTCTGGCCCTGCTCGAGACGCTCGGGATCGGCAACGTCGACGTCATCGGCAACTCGATGGGCGGCGCGATCGCGTTGTCGATCGCGACCGCCCGGCCCGAAGCGGTGCGTCGCATCGTGCTGATGGGCTCGATGGGCGTGGCGATGGCACTCCCCCACGGGCTGGACGCCGTGTGGGGCTACACCCCGGGAATGGAGCAGATGCGCCGGGTCATCGGGCTGTTCGCCCACAACCGTGGCTTGGTCACCGACGAGCTCGTCGAGATGCGCTACCAGGCAAGCCTCGACCCGCGGGTGCGCGACTCGTGGGAGGCGATGTTCCCCGAGCCGCGGCAGCGCTGGGTCGACGACCTCGCGCTGTCCGGTGCCGAGCTCGCAGCGGTCAGGACACCGGTGCTGCTGGTGCACGGCCGCGACGACCGTGTGGTGCCCTGGCGGAGCTCCTCCGCGCAGCTGGTGGACCTGCTCCCGGACTCACGGCTGCACGTCCTCTCCGGCTGCGGGCACTGGACGATGATCGAGAGGACGGCCGACTTCCTCGCCGTCGTGCAGCCGTTCCTCGCGGGCTGAGGTCAGTCGCTGGGCTCGAGGTTGTTCAGGAACGTCTCCGGCGGTGGCGTGCCCCACAGGTGCGGAGGGACGTCCCACTCGCGTGCGACCCAGCGGTCGTCGATCTGGTCGATGTCCGAGAACCACTCGATCCAGGAGCCCCAGGGATCCGGATTGTAGTGGAAGAAGTTCGAGCCGATGGTGTGACGGCCAAGGCCCCATCCGGCCTCGCGTCCCTTGGCACGCATCCGGTCGGCACCGAGCGCGATCGCGTCGATCGACGGCACCTCGAAGCTGGCGTGGTGGAAGCCACGGTGGCTGCTGGCGATGAACCCGAAGATGTGGTGGTCGCCGGGCCCTGCGTTGAGGAACGTCACCAGGCCGTGGATCCGGTCGCTGACGCGGAGTCCGAGCACCTCGGTGTAGAAGTAGGTCATCTGCTGCGGCTGCGCCGTGAACAGCAGCGAGTGTCCCAGCCGGCGTGGCAGGACGTCCTGGGTGGCCTGCTGCCATTGCGCCACACCGATCCGCTGCCGGCTGGCGCCCACGTTGGTCAGCACCTCGGCGACCGGACGGGCGGGTGCCGGAGCCTCGTCGAGCAGCTGCACCGCGTTGCCGTCGGGGTCGCGCACCCACAGGCCCGCCTCACTGGCGCCCGCCGGGGGCGCGATCACCGGCGTGCCGGCGCGCTCCAACGCTTCGCGGACCGAGTCGAGCGTGCCCGGGCGCAGCGTGAACGAGACATGGTGCAGCCGCTTGGCCGGCGCCTGCACCATCCGGACCTGCTCCTGGTCACGACCGGGGCACTGGGCGACCAGGTTGCCGTCCTTCTCCCCCGTCTCAAGGCCGAAGTCCTGCAGGAACCCCTCCGCCACTTCCAGGTCAGGCACTTCCAGCGCGTAGTGGTGCAGCCCTGAGATCACGGCCCTTCCCCCTTCCTCAATAACTGCATACACTTTAGGTACTGGCCGATCGTCTGGCAAGAGGGAGAGCGCCCGTGGTTCCGGCATCGACGCAGCGCAGGGCCGTCGTCGAGGCGGCGCACGTGCTGTCCCGCCTCGGGCTGGTCACCGCGTACGGACACGTGTCAGCCCGCGCCGGTGCTTCGATGCTGATCACGCCCGCCGCCGACCTGGCCACCGTCACCGAGGCCACCGTCGTGGAGGTGCCGCTCGAGGCCACCGCGCTACCGACGGCCGCTCCCGCCGAGGCCTGGGTACACCTCGCCCTCTACCGCGCCCGGCCCGACGCCGGGTCGGTCGCGCGCGCCCAGCCCGCGAGCGCGTTCGCCGCGGCAGCCACCATCACGTCACTGACCCCGCTGCACGGACAGGCCGCCTGGCTGGGCGAATCGATCCCCGTCCACGACAGCGCCCAGCTGCTCCGGTCGGCGGGCCTCGCCGAGCGCGCAGCCGGCAGCCTGCCGACCGGCGAAGCGCTGCTGCTACGCGGGAACGGCGCGCTCACCCTCGGCGCGACACCCGGGGTCGCGGTCGCCCGCATGTGGCTGCTCTCGGCCGCCTGCGAAGCCTGGCTCGCCGCGCGGGCGGCCGGTCGGGTCAGGCAACTGACCGCTGAGGAGGTCGCGTCGTGGCGGGCGGTTCGCGACGAGCTCCTGCCGCGGCTGTGGCAGCACCTGCGACGAACGCGCGAGCCATCGGCTGGAGAAGCGCCTCGGGAAGGGAGCCTGGCATGAGCGCCCTCGACATCGACTCTGTCGCCGACGAGCTGCTGGCGGCCTACCGTAGCGGCAAGACCCTCCCGCCGCTGACCGGCACCTATGCGGACATGACCGTTGACGACGCCTATGCCGTCCAGCGCAGGCAAGCCGACAGGCGCACGAGCGCGGGCGCCGACATCGTCGGGTTCAAGATCGGGCTCACCTCGGCGGCGATGCAGCAGCAGCTCGGCATCGACCAACCCGACTACGGCCACCTGTTCAGCGACATGCTCCACGCAGCCGATTCGCCGATCCCGGCGAACGCATTCCTGCAGCCCCGTGCGGAGCCGGAGGTCGCGCTCGTCCTGGCGCGGGCGCTGCGAGGTCCAGGACTCAGCGTCGCCGACGTCCTCAGCGCGAGCGCCTACGCCCTGCCCGCCATCGAGATCATCGACAGCCGCATCACCGACTGGCGCATCGGCCTGGAAGACACCATCGCCGACAACGCCTCCAGCGGCGGCCTAGTTCTCGGCGGCACGCCCACCGCAATCGCCGGCCTGGACCTGTCCCTGCTGGGCTGCGTCCTGCGCCGCAACGGCCGAATCCAGCACACGGGGGCGGGCGCCGCGGTGATGGGCTCGCCGCTGAACGCCGCCACCTGGCTGGCCAACACGCTCACCGCCCGCGGCGTGGAGCTCGCCGCGGGCCACGTCATCCTCACCGGCTCCCTCACCGCCGCCGTCGCCGTTCAGGCCGGCGACACCATCACCGCCACGCTCGACCACCTGGGCACGGTCACCGCCGTGTTCGACTGACCAAACGGAAGATCCCGTCATGAGCGAGAAGCTGCGTGCCGCGATCGTCGGCTCCGGGAACATCGGCACCGACCTGATGTTCAAACTGCTCCGCCACAGCGACGCGGTCGAGCCGCGCTACATGGTCGGCGTCGACCCGGCCTCGGACGGTCTCGCCCGCGCCGGGAGGCTCGGCCTGCAGGCCAGCTCCGGCGGCGTCGACTGGCTGCTGGAACAGCGCCCGAGGCCCGACGTCGTCTTCGAAGCGACCAGCGCCCGTGCGCACGCCGCCAACGCTCCCCGCTACGCCGCGGCCGGCATCCGCGCGGTCGACCTCACGCCCGCCGCGATCGGCCCGTACGTGTGCCCGGCCGTCAACCTCGAGGTCAACCTCGACGCCCCGAACCTGAACATGATCACCTGCGGCGGGCAGGCGACGATACCGATCGTCGCCGCCGTCAGCCGCGCCGTGGAGGTCCCTTACGCCGAGATCGTGGCCAGCATCGCCTCCCGCTCCGCCGGGCCAGGGACCCGCGCCAACATCGACGAGTTCACCCAGGTGACCGCGCGCGCCCTGGAAGCCGTCGGCGGCGCCGGGCAGGGCAAGGCGATCATCATCCTCAACCCGGTGGAGCCGCCGATGATCATGCGCAACACCGTGTTCTGCGCCATTCCCGCCGACGCCGCCGCACCCGGCCCCCAGCGCGACGCGATCGAGGCAAACGTGCAGGCCATGGTCGACACCGTGCGCCGCTACGTTCCCGGTTACACGCTGCGCGCCGACCCCCAGTTCGACGCTCCCGACGACCGCTGGCGGGGCATGGCGCGCGTCGGGGTCTTCCTCGAAGTCCGCGGGCGCGGCGACTACCTGCCGGACTACTCCGGAAACCTCGACATCATCACGGCCGCCGCAGCCCAGGTCGCCGACCTCATGGCCGAGCACCTGGCCGCGCGCCGGGAAGGAGCCAGCGCGTGAACGCGACCTTCCCCGGCTTGCTCGCCGCGGCGAGCAAGCCGCCGGCTGACGCGGAAGCCGCTCACGTCCGCCTCACCGACTCCACCCTGCGCGACGGCTCGCACGCGGTGGCCCACCAGTTCACCGAAGGGCAGGTCCGCGCCGTCGTCCACGCCCTGGACCGCAGCAGCGTCGAGGTCATCGAGGTCGCCCACGGCGACGGGCTCGGCGGGTCCAGCTTCAACTACGGCTTCTCCCGCGTCAGCGAGTTCGACCTCATCGCCGCCGCGGTGGAGGAGGCGGAGAACGCCAAGATCGCCGTCCTGCTCCTGCCCGGGCTCGGCACCGCCGAGCACCTGCGCCACGCCCGTGAGGTCGGCGCGTCCATCGCCCGCATCGCCACCCACTGCACCGAAGCGGACGTCTCCGTCCAGCATTTCGGAGCCGCCCGCGAGCTCGGCATGGAAACCGTCGGGTTCCTCATGCTCAGCCACCGTATCGGACCGGCGGAGCTGGCCGAACAGGCACGGATCATGGTCGACGCCGGCGCGCAGTGCGTCTACGTGGTCGACTCCGCCGGTGCGCTGGTGCTGGCCGACGCGCAGGCGCGCGTCCAGGCACTGCTGCAGGAGATCGGCCCGCACGCACAGGTCGGGTTCCACGGACACCAGAACCTCTCGCTTGGCGTCGCGAACAGCGTGCTCGCCGTGCAGGCCGGCGCCCGCCAGGTCGACGGCGCGCTGTGCGCGCTCGGTGCGGGCGCCGGCAACGCACCCACCGAGGTGCTCGCCGCCACCTTCGACCGGCTCGGCATCGTTACCAACCTCGACGTCACGGGCGTGCTCGCCGCAGCCCAGGACGTGCTGCGGCCGATCGTCCCACGGATGCCGTTCGCTGACCGCTCCGCCATCGTTCAGGGCTACGCCGGCGTGTACAGCAGCTTCCTCCTCCACGCCGAACGCGCCGCCGAACGCTACGGCGTTGCCGCGCACGAGATCCTCCAACGCGTCGGCGAGGCCGGCTACGTCGGTGGCCAGGAGGACATGATCATCGACGTCGCCATCCGGCTCGCCCAACAGCGCGATGGCGTGGGGGCATGACCGCAGGACGTCGCGGTCGCGGCCGGGCCTGGAGGGCCAGGAAGGCTACCACGGACTACCTGAACGGGAGCTGACAGGCGAGCCCGCTGACCAGGGGCGCAACTACCTCGCCGCCCGATAGACTCAATCGCGTGACACCGTTCGTACGCCTCGAAGGGGTGTCGAAGTCCTACGGCACCGGTCCGAATCAGCTCCGCGTGCTCGACGGGGTGGAGCTCGAGCTGCGGCGCGGCGAGACCACCAGCCTGGTGGGCCGCTCGGGTAGCGGGAAGTCCACCCTGATCTCGCTGATCGCCGGGCTCATGCGCCCTGACGCGGGGCACGTCCAGCTCGACGGGCAGCGGATGGACGAGCTCGACGAGGGCGGCCGCGCGCGGCTCCGCGCCGAGCGGATCGGCGTCGTCCTGCAGTCCGACAACCTGGTGCCGTTCCTGACCGCGGTCGAGAACGTGGAGCTGGCGATGGGCTTCGCCCCCGGCCGGCGGCCGCTGCGCCGGGCCCGGGAGCTGCTGGGCGAGCTCGGGCTCGGCGACCGCACCGACCACCTCCCAAGGCGGCTTTCCGGCGGGGAGGCGCAGCGGGTGGCGGTGGCCGTGGCGCTCGCCAACGAGCCGGACCTGCTGCTCGCCGACGAGGTCGTCGGGCAGCTCGACTCCGCCACCGCCGCGCAGGTCACCGAGCTGGTGTTCAGCGCCGCCCGCGAGCGCGACCTGGCCGTCCTGTACGTGACCCACGACGAGCAGCTCGCCCGCCAGGCGAAGCACCCGCTGCGGCTCGCGGACCGCCGCGTCGTGCCGGCCTGACCATGGACGCGTCGATCCAGGTCGATTCGGTGGTGGTCGAGCACGCCACCCCGAGCGGTCCCGTCCGCGCGCTCGACGGCGTCTCCTTCACCGTCGACGCGGGCGCGAGCGTGGCGGTCACCGGGCCGAGCGGGTGCGGCAAGTCGACCCTGCTCGGCGTCCTCGGGGGGCTCGCCCTGCCGACCGCGGGGACCGTGCGCGTCGGCGGGGAGGAGATCTCCTCGCTCCCGGAGCGGCGCCGCTCCGACTTCCGCCGCAGCCACGTCGGGTTCGTCTACCAGGCCGACAACCTGCTCGCGTTCCTCACCGTGGTCGAGAACGTCGAGCTCCAGCTCGCCCTCGACGGCGGCACCGGCGGCACCGACCGGCCCCTCGACCTGCTCGGCAGGCTCGGCCTCGCGGAGCAGGCGTGGCGGCTTCCCGACCACCTTTCGGGCGGCCAGCGGCAGCGTGCGGCGGTGGCGCGGGCGGTGGTGCACCGCCCGGAGGTGATCCTCGCCGACGAGCCGACCGGCTCGCTCGACGCCGCCAACGCCGCCGGCGTCATCGAGCTGCTCCTCGAGGTCCAGCGCGAGATCGGCGCGACCCTGGTGGTGGTCACCCACGACCCGGTCGCGGCGAGCCGGATGGACCGGCGCATCGGCCTGCGCGACGGGCGCGTCACCCGATGATCGCCAGGTACGTCTGGCGCGACCTGGTCCGCAACCCGCGGCGGAGCCTGGCGACGGTCGCCGGGATCACGCTCGGCGTCGGCCTGTTCTCGGCGGTGCTGTTCTTCATCGACGGCTCCTCGGCGTCGATGACCCAGCGCGCCCTCGCGCCGCTGCCCCTGGACATGCAGCGGGTGCTGACGGCCCCGCTCGGCCAGCAGGTCCAGCTGACCGAGCGGGTCACCCCGGCCGGGCCGCTGCGGCCCGGCGACACCGTGCGCGTCGAACTCGTCCTCGCCAACCACGGCATCCGGCCCGCCAGCGAGGTCGTCGTCCGGGACGAGCCCGCGCCGCCGCTCGCCTACGTCCCCGGCTCGACCACGGTCGACCGGGCACGCATCCCCGACCCGGGGGGCGACATCCCACTCGCCCAGGGGCCGGCCAAGCTCGGCCTCAACCTGGGCGCGGTGCCGCCGAGGTCGAGCGTGACGGTGGCCTACGCCGCGACGGTGCGGTCGGCGCTGGACTCGGCCACCGCGCTGGACCTCCACGCGACCTTCTCGAGCCGCGAGGTCGTCACGCCCGTCCCGGCCAACGCGCCCGGCCCGGCGGGCCTTCCCGAGCTGACCCGCGGGATCGCCGCGCTCCCCGGCGTCGCAAAGGCCGACCAGCTCTCCTTCGTCGACCTCGCCCCCGGCACGCTGCGGTCGGGCGCGAAGCGGGCGGCCGGGACGGTGCGCGTCTTCGGCTTCGACGACACCTACCGGCAGCACGACGGCTCGATCCGGATCGTCAGCGGGTCCTACCAGCCGGGTCACGGCCTGCTCAGCGCGGAGGCGGCCAGGGCGCTGTCGGTCGCGCCCGGCGGCACCGTCCAGGTCCAGGTCGCCGGCCTCGACCGGCCCCTCTCCGTCCCGATCAGCGGGATCACCGACCTGTCGCGCGCCAAGTCGCTCTTCTACAGCCGCCAGGGCCAGCAGCTCGAGCAGTTCGTCTACGTCCGCAACGCCGTGGTGGTCGAGCCGCGGCTGTTCGCCAGGACGATCGTGCCCGCCTTCCAGAAGACGACCAGCGGCGGTGACGTCGTCAAGAGCAGGCCGATCCTCGAGGTCGACGTCGGCGTCGAGCGCGGGCGGCTCGACGCCGACCCGGGGACCGCGCTCGCGCAGACCAAGGCGGTCGCCGCCGCCGTCACCGGCGTCGCGCCCGGCCAGGATTACCTGATCGACAACGTCTCCAACACCCTGCAGGTGGCGCGTGACGACGCCCGCGTCGCCAAGCGCATGTTCGTGTTCCTCGGCGTGCCCGGCGCGCTGCTGGCCGCGATCCTCGCGGCCTACGCCGGCGGCGTGCTGGCCAGCGCCCTCCGGCGCGAGCAGGCGATCCTGCGGATCCGCGGCGCCGACCGACGCCACCTGCTGCGCATGCACGCCCTGCGGACGCTGGCGCTCACCGCCGTCGGCTCGGTCGTCGGCCTGCTCATCGGGATGGCCTCCGCCGTCGCCGTCCTCTCCGCCGACGCGCTCGCGCGCGCCTCGACCGCCAGCCTGGTCGCCTCGGCGCTGCTCGGCGCGGGCGGCGGCTTCGCCGCCTGCGGCGCGGCGCTGTACGCCTCGGGCCGCCGCGCCATCAACCGGGAGATCAGCGAGGAGCGGGCGCAGCTCGCCTCGCGCCCGCCCGCCTGGCGACGCCTCCGCCTCGACGTCGCCGTGCTGCTGGTCCTGGCGGTCGCCGAGGGGTTCGCGCTGCGTACCGGCGCCTTCGAGGGCGTCGCCGGCTCGGTCTACAACGGGCGCGCGGTGTCGCTGCGGATGCACCTGGTGATCGTCCCGATCGGCGTCTGGGTCGCCGGCGTCCTGCTGCTGGCGCGCGCGGTCGAACGGGTCTTCTCCCACCTGCCGATCCTGCCCCGCTTCGGGCGGCCGCTCTGGGGGATCCTCACCCGCAGCGTCCGCCGGCGCTCCTGGGCCGCCGCCGGCGGGGTGGTCGTGGTCGCGTTGATCTTCGCCCTCGGGACCAGCGTCGCCTCGTTCACCGCGTCGTACAACCAGGCCAAGGCGGCGGACGCGCGCTTCGTCGTCGGCTCCGACCTGCGGGTGACGCCGAGCCCGACGAGCATGGTCGAGCACCCGCCGCGCTACGCCGGAGCGTTGCGGGTCGGCGGCGTCCAGGAGTCGACCCCGGTGGTGTTCAGCCTCGACAACGCCGTCCTGCAGAGCAAGTTCAACGAGGACGCGGCCAACCTGGCCGCGGTCGACCCGGCCAGCTTCGCGCGCGTCGCGGCGCTGGCCGACTCGAACTTCGTCGAGGCGACCGCGGCCGGCGCGATGGAGGCCCTGCGGCGCGAACCCGACGGCGTCTTCCTCACCAGCGACCTCGCCGACTACCTCGCGGTCGCGCCCGGCGACCCGGTGAAGGTCCTGTTCGCCCGCGGGACCAAGCAGCAGAAGCTGGCGGACATGAAGGTGATCGGGCTGTTCGAGCGCCTCCCCGGCTTCCCCGAGGGCGCCGACGTGCTCGCCAACCTCCAGCGGCAGGTGCGCCTCATCCCCTCGACCAACGCGAGCTTCTTCCTGGCGCGCACGGCCGATCCCGGCCACGCCACGCTGGCACGGGCGGTCTCGGCCGTGCGCGAGGGACCCGGGTCGGTCGACGCGCTGCAGATCGACACGCGCGAGACCGCGCTCGACAAGGACCAGTCGAGCCTGGCGGCGCTGAACATCCACGGCCTGCTGACGCTCGACTCCGCCTACGCGCTGGCGATGGCGGCGACCGCGGTCACGGTGTTCGTGTTCGGGCTGCTCCTGCAGCGCAGGAGGGAGTACGTCACGCTGCGCGCCCAGGGCATGCGCACCGGGGAGATCCGCTCCCTCCTGGTCGTGGAGGCTGGCGGGGTCGCCGCCTTCGGCTGCGTCGCCGGGATGCTCGTCGGCGCCGCCATGGCGTACTTCCTCGTCAACGTGCTGCGGCCGCTGTTCGTGCTGCGCCCGGCGGTCGTCCTCCCGCCGGGCGAGGTCGCCACCCTCGCGGCGCTCGTCCTCGGGGTGTCCCTGGTCGCCTCGCTCGCGGCCACCACGCTGGTCAACCGCCTGCTACCCACGGAGCTGCTGCGCGATGAATGAGCCGTACTCAGCTGGATTTAATGAACGGCGTGCTAGCGTCCGGCGCATGCCTGGGCAACCACGACCGCGCCGCACGGTCGCCGCCGTGGCCGCCGCGCTCTGCCTCGCGGTGGCCGTCGCCGGGTGTGACCGCGGCAAGCCGGCCTCGACGCCGCAAACCACCGCCGCCGCCCAGGCGACGACCACCTCGCCGCCCTCCCCCACCGAGGCGTCGACCACCACCACGCAGGCGAGGCACCTGGTCAACGCCGACCCCGCGAAGTTCGACCCGAAGGCCTTCGGCGCGCCGACCGGCGACGCCAACACCTGGTTCCCGCTGGTCCCCGGCTACCAGTCGGTGCGGGACGGCACCCTCTTCCGTGGCCACCGGGAGCTCCACCACCGGCGCCGCTTCACCGTCACCGACGTCGAGAAGACGATCAACGGGGTGCGGACGGTGCTCACCCTCGACCAGGACATCGACGCGGGCCAGATCGCCGAGCAGGCGCTCGACTACTTCGCCCAGGACAAGAACGGCAACGTCTGGTACCTCGGCTCGTACACCGAGGCCTACGAGGGCGGCCAGTTCGTCAACGCCAACGACGCCTGGCTGGCCGGCGTGAACGGCGCCACGGCGGGCGTCGCCATGATGGCCAACCCGAAGCCGGGGCAGCCCTCCTACCTGCAGGCCACCATCCCCGGCCGCGAGACCCTCCACGCCGAGGTGGCGAAGCTCGGACAGTCCAAGTGCGTCCCGTTCCGGTGCTTCCCCAAGACGCTGGCGATCCTGGAGGACGGCACCGAGTTCAAGTACTACGCCCCCGGCGTGGGCGGCATCGCCACCGAGCCCAACTACTCGGGTGGGGAGCAGGAGAAGGAAGCGCTGATCAACGTCATCCAGCTGACCCCCAAGGGGCTGGCCGAGTTCAGCGCGCAGGCGCTCAAGCTCGACCAGCACGCGAGGTCCACGGCCAGCGGGGTGTTCGGCCGCTCCGCACCGGCCAAGCGCGCACGCTGAGGTAGGGCCCTTCCTAGGTCAGCGGACGACTTCGACCAGGAGCACCCAGGCGTTGATCACCGCGACCACCAGCGACAGGACCATCCCCGGGACGAGCCAGTAGAGCCCGCCGCCGGCGTGCAGGAGCAGCGACACTCCCGCCCCGGCGACGCCGGGCAGGTTCTTGACGGCGATGATCCTGTCGAGGTTGATGGACACCGCCACGAACAGCAGCCCGCCAAGGGCGGCGGAAGCTCCCACCTCACCCAGGAACACCGCGTCCCAGCCGGCGGTCGTGTAGGCGTTCACCGGCCTCAGTGTGATGCCGTGCACGCTGGTGGCCATCTCCCTGGTGACAGCACCGTCGGAGGGGGAAGTGGTGACGTGGACGATGCCGCCGAGCGCTTCACGGCGATCTATCACCAGCACTACCGCAAAGGTGCTGGCGTACCTGCTGACCTGGGAGGGCCGGCACGTCGCCGCCATCCTCGCCGAGGGTGGCGGCGCCCCGCTTCCCGGCGTGCTGTCGCTCATCGGTGCAGGGCGAGCCAGGCCTCCACGGCGCGGACCACCCGCTCGGCGTCCCGGATGGTAGCTGCGGCCTCCTCCACCGGGACGCCGACAGGCGCGTAGTCGGCCTGGTTCCGCCGCTCGAACAGCGAACGCAGAAGCCGTCCGATCTCCTCGTCGACCTGACCAGTGCGCACCAGGAGGTGGATGAACGCGGAAATGACTCCCGAATGCTTGGAGCGCGTCTCGCCGATCACAAGGAGGGCCGCTTCCGCGGCGTAGAACGTCGCGAAGTACGCACGAGAAACAGCCTGCGCCGAGTATCCCTTATCCGCCAGGAGCTGGGCGGCCTCGAGCTCCTCCCTGGAACGGTCCAGGCCGGCCGGGTGGGTCATGCGACCGCTCGTCCCTCGGCTCGCGCGCGGATCAGAAGCGGCTGTGCCGGATCGTTGAATTCATCCTCACCGACAGGGATGGCGGAGATCACCGCACCGTTACGGTAGGAGTGCCGCCAGAGGACCTCATCCATCCTCCGCAGCTCCTCCCAGGCCGACACGACCCGGTCGAGGACCACGAGGAGGTCGATGTCGGAGTCGGGGTGGGCATCCCCGCGCGCCCGCGAGCCGAACAGGACGACGCCGCGAAAGCGCGGGCCGTACAACGCCCGAAGCGCCTCGGCCGCGGCCTCGGCGACCTCGACCGGGTCGAACCCTGAGGCCAGCTCGGGCAGCTCCGGGTCCTCCCTCGCCTGGACCTCACGTTCGGCTACGCTGAGCTCGACCAGCCCGTGCTCCGCCAGCCACTCGATCGCCCGGCGTTCCATGCGGGCATCGTGGAACGCAAACCACGCCTGCCGCAGCTCCGGAAACTCCATCAGGGTGTCCTTGAACCGGCGAAAGGCACCGCGCCCGGCGATGGCCCGTTCGAGCAGGTTCCGCGCCTGAGGATCCCGCACCCGGCCGATGAATGCCTCCATGTCGCCGTACGCCTCGCTGGAAGGGATCGGCTCGATCGGGACGAACCCGCGATCCGCAGGCGGTGGCTCAGCCTCGTCGAGGCCGGTCCAAACGGGATCGACGTAGGGCTCCGCCTCGCCGGTGCGCGGGTCGAACCACCAGGAAGTCTCCGAGGAATGGTCCTCCAGCGCCTCAGCTAGCGCCCGCAGGTCCACCCGCTCCAGATCGAGCATCGCCATCTCCGTTATCCGCTCGACAGGCAGCGCCCATGATAGTCGCTGCGAGAAGCATCGGGTTCGCCTAGGAGCCGGGGGCCACAGCGGCTGGGTTTCGCTCCGTCACTGCCATGACGGAGCGCGCCCTGAGGATGTGACCGCCGAGTGCGGGTCCTCTCGTGTAGCCGGGCGACCTGGCGGGGTCACGAACGGCGAGCGCCCGGCAGCAGCGGGAGCGGCTCCTGGACGGACGCCTTGCTGCCGCCGGCGTGCTGACGGTCCGGGACGGTGAGGTGGAAGACCGAGCCGCCCTCCGGGTGGGGCTCGACCCAGATGCGCCCGCCGTGCCGTTGCACGACCCGCAGGCAGATGGCCAGACTGACGCCGCTGCCGGGGTGCCCGCCGTGGCCGTGCGCCCGGTGGAACATGCGGAAGATCCGCTCGCGGTGGGCGGGCTCGACGCCGACGCCGTTGTCGGCCACCGACAGCCGCCAGCCGTCCGGCTCCCGGGTCGCGCCGACGTGGATCCGCGGCGCCGCCTCGCCGCGGAACTTCAGCGCGTTCGCGACGAGCGTGCGCAGGACCAGGCCGAGCTGGTCGGGGTCCGCGTCGAGCCGGGGCAGCGGGTCGCAGGCGACCGTCGCGCCGGTCGCGGCGATCGTGGGCGCGAGTGCGGCGGCGGCCTGCTCGACCAGCGCGTGGGCGTCGACCGGGCAGCGCCGCAGCGGCGCCTGGCCGGCCTCGTAGTAGGCGACCACGCCCTGGAGGGTGGCGTGCATCCGGGCGACGCCGTCGACGATGAAGCCGATCGCCTCGTCGGCCCGCGCGTCCAGGCGGTGCCGGTAACCGCGCTCGAGGAGCTGGGCGAAGCCGGTGATCGACCGCAGCGGCTCGGACAGGTGGTGGCTGGTGACGTAGGCGAGCCGTTCGAGCTCGGCGTTCGTCTCGGCCAGCGTCCGGTTGGAGCGGCCCAGGTCGGCGTTGGCGGCCTCCAGCGCCTCGCTGTGGCGCCGCAGCGCCCGCATCGCCGCGGCGCGCTCGTCGGCCTGCAGCCTCGCGTTGACCATCGCCACGCCGGTCTGCTGGGCGAGGGCCTGCAGGACGAAGCGCTCCTCGGCGGGGGGCTCGACGGCGGCGGCCACCACCAGCACGCCGGCGTGACCGGCGGAGCTCGCCATCGGGTACGCCCTGACCCAGCCGGCTCCGGAGACGGGCAGGGTGACCGCGCCGCCCCGGAGGCCGAGCCGGTCGACCACGTCGGTGAGGTCGCCGAGGCCCAGCTCGGGCGGTGCGGCCGGGCCGAGCAGCGCCCAGCCGCCGTCGGCCAGCCGGATGCCCACCAGGCGGCAGCACGACAGCGATGGGACGGCGCTGCCGGCCAGCTCGGCGATGCGGCGCTCGTCGCCGCTGTCGCCCATGATGCGGGAGAGGGTGAGCAGGCTCTGCAGGCTGGACAGCTGCGCGCGCAGCCGCCCGAGGTCGTCGCTCAACGGTTGGAGGCGCGCTGGCGCAGGAACTCCTCGGGCTGGACGTAGAACGGGTTGTCGACGATCTGGCCGGACAGGAACATCCTCGGGTGGGTGCGCAGCACCCCGACGATCATCTCGCCGTCGAAGCGGTCGACGTCGTACAGGCACAGGCTGATCGCCGTGTCGGGGTGGTCGGCCAGCACCTGGTTGACCCTGGCCTCGTAGGCGAGCAGGTCCTCGACCCCAGGGACGTCCTGCAGCGCCCAGCTCATCTCCCCCGCCGTGCGGATGCAGTCGTAGGTCGACGAGGCCATCACCCCGCGCAGCTCGGCGGCGAAGAAGGCGAGCATCTCCTCCATGTCGAAGCCGCGCCCGGTCAGGTAGACCTCGCTGGAGGTGAGCACCGTGAGCTGGTCGGCCAGGCGCTTCTCCGGTCCGGTGAGCAGCAGCTCGTCGAGCACCTCCGCCGGGTCGGTGGCGTCGAGCACCGCCAGGCACTTGTGCCCGCTCCACAGCCCCTCGGCCAGGAACGGCAGCAGGAGCTGGTCGCGTTCCTCCTGGCCGCGGCAGAACACGCAGACGTGGTCGCCCTTCTCCAGGGACAACCTGGAGTCGACCAAGGCCGTCTCAGCCATCACGCCCTCCCCGCCGGCACCCTCGCCCAGCACTCGGCAGGAACGCCCGCCCACTTGAGCGACGATGGGGGGTGTGGCGTCCTCCGGCAGGTTGACCACGTCCGCAGGTCGGGTGCCCTGCGTTTCCTCATCCGATTCTCATCGCAGAGCCATTCAAGGCCGGTCGTGGGCGCCCTACGATCAACCGCGAAGAGCGGAGGTGGGTCGTGCTCGGGTACGTCATGCGCCGCCTGCTGTGGGTCGTGGTCCTGCTGTTCGCGATCTCGATCCTGTCGTTCCTGATGTTCTTCCTGCTCCCCGGTGACCCCGCCGCCCAGGCGGTGCCCAAGGGCGCGACCCCGGAGACCCTCGCCCTGATCCGCCACCGCATGGGCCTGGACCTCCCCGTGTACAAGCAGTACCTCAACTTCCTGCACGGCCCCGACCTGGTCGGCACCGGCCACGCCTCCGGCCTGCTGAACTGGCCGCCCAACCTGGGCTGGTCGTTCCGCAACCAGGAGCCCGTCCTGAACACCATCCTCGACCGCCTGCCGGTCACCGCCTCGCTCGCCCTCGGCGGCTGCGCGCTGTGGCTGCTGCTCGGGTTCTCCACCGGCATCCTCGCCGCCCTGCACCCCCGCAGCCTGCGCGACCGCGCGGCGATGGGCTTCGCGCTGTTCGGCGTCTCGGCGCCGGTGTTCATCACCGGCATCGGGCTGCTGTACGTGTTCTATTTCAAGCTCGGCTGGTCACCGGCGCCGAAGTACGTGCCGTTCGCCGACAACCCCGTGCAATGGGCCAACCAGTTGCTGCTGGCCTGGATCACGGTGTCGCTCATCTACGCCGCCCTGTACACGCGCATGGTGCGCGGCAACATGCTCGAGGTCGCCGGCGAGGACTACGTCCGCACCGCCCGCGCCAAGGGCCTGCACGAGCGGACGGTGGTGCTCAAGCACGTGGTCCGCGCCTCGGTGACGCCGGCGGTGACGCAGCTCGGCCTGGACCTGGGCGGCCTGCTCGGCGGCGCGATCGTGGTCGAGCGGGTGTTCGGCCTGCCCGGCCTGGGCGCCACCACCGTGCAGGCGATCACCGACAACGACCTGCCCATGATCCAGGGCGTGGTGCTGTTCGCCGCCTTCTTCGTCGTCGTGGCGAACCTGGTGGTCGACGTCGCCTACGCCGCCCTCGACCCACGCGTCCGCTACGACTGAGGCGCGAGGCAGGTCCGGCCGTCAACCCGCGCAGATCGTACGGGTCAACGTCACGGTGGTGGCGACACTCGGCGGGTCCAGGATGTGGAAGGAGTCCACCACCCTGTCGGTCCTGTTGGGGCGACGCCCGGAGACGTAGTCGACGAAGTCGACCTGTCCGTTGCTCGGCGGCGCGTGGACGGTGTCCTCCCGCGCCGCACCGCCCTGGTCGTCCCAGAGGTAGTGGTATGTGCCGCCGCCTGTGAAGGTGGCACCGACCTCGAAGCGGATGGTGAAGTCGAAGCCGCCGAACTTCGACGGCTTGCACGACGCGTGGGCGAAGCCCCGCGGGGAGGAAGCGAACGCCAGGGGCGCTTCGGTGGTCGTGGTGGCCTCGGTGGTCGTGGTGGTTGCCGAGGTGCTGGTCGCCGAACTGCTGGTCGGCGACGAGGTGCCACTGCCCGTGCCACCGCCACCCGACCCCACCTGACCGCCCGCACCGGTCCCGGCGGTCCCGGCCCCGCCAGCATCCTGCCCGCTCCCGCCGGCGGCCGCCTCGTTCCCGGCCGTCCCCGCCGCCGCCGCGGTGGCACCGCCGTGGCCGCCCTTGCCGCCGCGGCCGAGCACCGCACCGAGCCCGAGCCCCGCGGCGAGCACCACCACGACCGCCCCGGCGACCAGCAGCGCCCGCCGGGCGCGCCGTGGCCTCGCTGGCAGCGCCGTCCCCCCGTCCAACGCCGGCCTCCCCTCGACGCGTCAAGTGGGGCAGAGCGTATCGGCGGGCACGCGACGAGGAATCCGGGAATTCCCTACGCTTGGCGGGCCTCCTGCGTGGCCAGGTACCGAGCCAGCTCCGCCTTGGAACGGACGCCGAGCTTGCGGTAGGCCTTGGCCAGGTTGGCCTCGACGGTCTTCGGGCTGAGGAACAGCCGCGCGGCGATCTCACGGTTGGTGAGCCCCTTGGCGGCCAGTTCGGTGATCCTGTGCTCGGTCGCGGTCAGCTCGCCGGCCGTCAGGCGAACCGGGCGCGCCCGCGCCAGCTCGGCGCGCGCCTGCGCCGCCCACAGCGGCGCGCCGATCCGCTCGAACTCCGCCAGCGCCTCCGCCAGCGCGGTGGCGGCGAGCCGCTTCTCCCTGCGCCGGCGGCGTAGCCGCCCCAGCGCGAGCAGGGTCCGCGCGCGCTCGCCCGGCATAGCGAGCTGCGCGTGCGCCTGCACGGCGCGGTCGAGCGCCGCCAGCGCCCCGTCCAGGTCGCCGGTGGCCGAAAGCAACAGCCCGCGGCAGCGGGCGCCGGTCGCGACCGACCAGGCGTGGGCGTGTTCCCGCCCGCGCGGTTCGAGCAGCGCCGTCAGCCGCTCCGCCCGCTCCAGCTCGCCCAGCGCGATCAGCGCCTCGATCCCGTCCGGGAGGAGGGAGCAGGCGAACGGCTCGCCGGCGCCGTGCGCCTCGACCTCGGCGAGGAGCGGGCGGAGCGTGGCGGCGGCACCTCGAGGATCGCCGAGCGACAGGTCGAGCATGGCGAGGGCGGAGGGCGCCCGGGGGACGCGGACCATCCAGCCGCCGCGTCCGGATCCGGCGACCCCCTCCGCCGCCTCGGCCCTGGCGGCGTCTCCCTCGCCCTGCCAGGCGTGGACCAGAGCCTGGAGGCAGCGCGCGGACGCCTGCGTGGCCTCGCTGCCCGCCTGTGCCGCAAGGTCGAGCGCCTTGCCCACCGCGCGCTCCGCCGCGGCCAGGTCGCCGCCGAGGCACTCCAGCCAGGCCAGGTTGGTGAGCACGAACGGCAGGTCGCTCTCCTCGCCGCGCTCGGTGACCAGCGCGCACAGCCCGCCGAGCCGGGCCCGGGCGTCCTCCAGGTCGCCCAGGTACAGCGCGAGCAGCCCCGCGATCAGGGTCGGGCGCAGGTAGATCATGGTCGGCCGGTCGGGATCCTCCAGCTCCAGCGAGCGGGCCAGCCGGGCCGCGTCCACCCCCTGGCCGCGCAGGAAGCCGACCAGCGCCGAGCCGGCCAGCGCCTCGGCCAGCAGTGGCCCCTCGCCGAGCCGCTCGGCCCCGGCAAGGGCCTGCCCGACGTGCGCCGCCGCCGGCTCGAGCTCGCCGACGGCCACGTTCGCGAACGCGAGCTGCAGGCGGACCGTGACCGGCGGGCGCGCGTCCGGAGATCGAAGCGCCAACGCCTCCTGGAACAGGGCGATCGCTTCCGGCCAGTCGTCCTGGTGGCAGCGGACCTGGCCGAGCAGGCGCAGCGCGTCGCCGCGCGCCGTCTCATCCGGGGCGCTGGCGACCGCGGCCTCCAGCAGCGCGTTGGCGCGCAACCAGTCGCCGGCGTGGAGGTGGTGCTCGGCGGCGGCCAGCGTGCGGCGGTGCGCCCCCGCCGGGTCGACCGGCGGCGTGAGCGCCCGTGCCTGCTCGGTC
>DASUZB010000222.1:0-11067 GCA_036377075.1 Actinomycetes bacterium
GGATCGCGGGCCCGCCGGGCCCGCACCAGCTCCTCGACCAGGGCCGGGTCGACCACCGAGCCCCCGGCCAGGATGCGCCCCAGCGTGTCCGTGAGCTCGTCCACGTCGCCCACGCGCGTCTTGAGCACGTAGCCCATGGCCCGCCCGGCGCCGAGCAGCTCCATGGCGTGCTCGACCTCGATGTGGGCCGACAAGACGAGGATCGCCACCTGCGGGAGCTCCTGGCGGATCGTCCGCGCCGCCTCCAGCCCCTCGGTGGTGTGGGTCGGGGGCATGCGGATGTCGACCACGGCGACGTCGGGACGGTGCGCGGCCACGGCGTCCAGGAGCGCCTCGCCGTCGGCGACGGCGGCGCACACCTGGTGGCCGCGGTCCTCGAGCAGCCGCACCAGGCCCTCGCGGAACAGGGCGGCGTCCTCGGCGATCACCACCCGCACGGCGGCGCTCACGGCCGCAGCGGCAGCTCGACGGTGACGCGCGTCGGGCCGCCCGGTGGGCTGGCGATCCGCAGGCGGCCGTCGACCGTGCGCACCCGCTGCGCCAGCCCGGACAGGCCGCTGCCGCGGGCCGGGTCGGCGCCGCCGACGCCGTCGTCGCCGACGGCCAGCAGCAGCTGCCCGTCGTGCTCGGTCGCCTGCATCCTGACCGTGTTCGCGAAGCTGTGCTTGGCGGCGTTGGCGAGCAGCTCCGCGGCGCAGAAGTAGGCGATCGTCTCGATCGCCGGCGTCGGCCGCCGCGGCAGGTCGCTGTGCAGCTCGACCGGGATGGCGCTGGTGGCGGCGAGGGTGGCCAGCGCGTCACCGAGGCCGTTGTCCAGCACCGGCGGGTGGATCCCCTTGGCCAGGTCGCGCAGCTCGACCAGGGCCTCCTTGGCGCCCCGGTGGGCGGCGTCGAGCAGCTCGCGGGCGCGGCCGACGTCGACCGGCTCGCCGTCGTCGCCGAGCTTCTCCCTGGCCATGCCCAGGTTCATCGCCAGGGTGGCCAGCCGCATCTGGGCGCCGTCGTGCAGGTCGCGCTCGACCCGGCGCAGCCGGGCGGCGGCGTCGTCGACCGCCAGCGCCCTGGTCTGCTCCAGGTCGCGCACCCGCTGGGTGAGCGTCCCAGGGCCGAGCAGCGTGCGGATCAGCCAGCGGTCGGCCGCCACCACCGCCCTGGTCACCCACGGCGCGGCGAGCACCATCGCCGCGCCGACGGCGAACGCGCCGAAGGTGCCGGCGAAGCTGGTCACGTGCAGCACCCGGCCGGGGAAGGGGCTGGCTGCCGGCACCGGGCTCAGGCGCACGCCAGGGGGGTGGTTGCGGAACAGCCCCCACCAGAACGGGTAGGTCAGGTTGACCAGCCCGCCGAGCCAGAAGTTGGCCGCGTAGCTGTCGAGGACCGCGACCGGAAGCTTCAGCAGCTGGTAGGCCACGGCCCGCCAGCCGGGCCCGTCGCGCAGGCCCGCGGCGAGCCGGCCGGTCGGCGGTGGCGGTGGCGCCGCGACCCGCTCGCCCAGCAGCCACGCCGCCAGGCCGCGGTGGACCACGCCGAGCCGGCGGCCGACGCGCGTCGCCAGCAGCACGACCAGCAGCGCGGCAGGAATGATCGCCACGGCCGCGACCCAGGTGGACGCGTACCGCGGCGCGACCAGGACCAGGACGAGCGCCGGCAGGAAGACGCAGAACGGGAGCACGGCGACGACGGAGAACCCGAGCGGGATGCCGATGAGGGAGAACAGCAGCTCGCGGCGGGCCCGCAGGCTGAGCGGCTCGAGCGCCACCGCGCGGGCGAGCGCGGCCGGCCCGCCGCCCGGCAGCCGGCCGGGCGGCGGGGACGGGGTCGCCCGGGTCATCGGGTCGGTCGTGCCCATGGCCTCATTGTCCTGCTCAGGCGTCCCGCCTGGCCAGCAGCCACGCGCCGGCGCCCAGCGTCACGGCGGCGTAGACGCAGAGCACGCCGAGCCCGGCCCACGGCGACAGGAAGCTGACCCGACCGTCGGCCTCGACCGGCTGGACCACGCTCAGCGAGTTCGCCACGATCGACACCGGCAGGTAGGGCATGATCGCCGGGGCGAACGCGGCAACCATCTGCGCCAGGACGTAGACGCCGCCGACCAGGATCGCGATCGCCGCCGGCGTGTGCCGGACGATCGCGCCGAGGCCGAGCCCGATGAGCCCGATCAGGCAGTAGCCCGCCCCGCCCAGCACCACCGCCCGCAGCACGCCCGGCTGGCCGAGCGTGGGCGCCGGGATCGTGGCGGGCAGCGCGGCCCCGCCGGCGAAGAAGGCGATGAACGACGCGGCCTCGCCGGCGGCGAGCGTCACCGCGGCGAACACCGCCGCCTTCGCGGCCAGTACCAGCGACCGGTTCGGGATCGCGGTCAGCGTCGCGCGAACCATCCCGGAGGTGTACTCACCGGTCATCAGCAGCACGCCGAGGACGCCGGCGAGGAGCAGGCCGAGGGAGATGCCGGCGAGCGCGTTGTTGGTCAGGTCGGCGGAGGCGTCCTTGGTGTTGACCCCGACGGCGACGGCGATGCCGACCGCCCCGGCGACGGTGAGCGACAGTGCCCACCAGGTCGAGCGCAGGCTGCGCAGCTTGATCCACTCCATCCGCGCCGCCTGCGGGAAGCGGTAGCGGCCGCGGGGAACGCGGGTGATCGCGGTGGTCGTCATGAGGTCCTCGCCTTCGGGTCGTGGGTGGGTGCTTGGTGGTTGGAGTTCGCTGCCGCGCGGTACTCGACGCTGGCGGAGGTCAGCTCGAGGAACGCCTCCTCCAGCGACGCCGACCGGGCGGCCAGCTCCGCGACCGAGGTCTCGGCGAGCAGCCGTCCCTGGCCGATCACGACGAGCTGGTCGGCGGTGAGCGCCATCTCGCTGATCAGGTGGCTGGAGACGAACACCGTGCGGCCCTGCGCCGCCAGCGACCGCAGCAGGTTGCGGATCCAGCGGATCCCCTCGGGGTCGAGGCCGTTGACCGGCTCGTCCAGCAGCAGCACCCGCGGGTCGCCGAGCAGCGCGGCGGCGATGCCCAGCCGTTGCGCCATACCGAGCGAGAACTTCCCCGCCCGCCGTCGGCCCGCGCCTTCCAGGCCGACGATGCCGAGCACCTCGTCCACCCGCGAGCGTGGGATGTCGTTGCTGGCCGCCAGCGCGGCGAGGTGGGCGCGGGCGCTGCGGCCCGGGTGGAACGCCTTCGCCTCCAGCAGCGCCCCCACCTCGCGCAGCGGCCAGCGCAGCTCGCGGTAGCGACGCCCGCTGATCCGCGCCTGCCCGGCGTCCGGCGCGTCCAGGCCGAGGATGATGCGCATGGTGGTCGACTTGCCGGCGCCGTTCGGGCCGAGGAAGCCGGTCACCCTGCCCGGGTGCACGTCGAAGCTGAGCGCGTCGACGGCGAGGGTGGGGCCGTATCGCTTGGTGAGACCACGGGCCTCGATCATGGGAGCTCCTGCGGGTCGGTTCGTCCGTCACCAGCAACGGTAGGAACCCGGCCCGCCGCGCGGAACGCGGCTACCACCCGTCTTCGCCACGGGGGTTTCCCCCCAGGTCCCGTGGGTGCCTTGCGCCTGTGATAGTTGTCACTGACAGGCTGTCGCGGGGGTCGCGTCGTGGAGCCGTCTCGAGGGGGTCCATCAGGATGGCCAGTTCCACGGAACCCGGCGAAGGCGATCAGGAGCCGCGCCGCCGGAAGGGGAGTGCGGCGATCGCCGCCATCGATCAGCTGGCTCCAGCCCTCGCCATCATCGCGGCCGCGTGGTACGCCGTCCTCACGTTCAGCTACGACCAGTTCTACCGAAGGCTCACCGTCAGCCTCAGCGACGTCGGGCTGGGGTACGCGTCGATTCTCGCCAACTCGGTCGGGACTGCGTTCGCGGTCGTCGTCATCGCGGCGGTGCTGAGTGTCCCGGTCATCGTTGGGATGGTGCTGGTGTGGCTTCTCCGCGGTCGCGAGGTCTCCTGGAGAACGACCAGGCCCTACATCCGGCGTTGGCTGGTCTCGCTGGGAATCGCCTGCTTCCTGATCGCCATCTTCGTCCTGCCGGCCATCAGCTCGACCCGCTACGCGCGGGTGAAGGAAGGCAAGGCGGTGCTGCCGCCGCGCCTGCCGGTCGCAGACTTCACGCTCCTGCCGATCCATGCTGACCCGGTCACGCTCGAGCCCGCCGCGAAGGACAGCGCGCCAAGCATCGTGGCGATGGCCAAAGGCTCGTTCCTCTATCTTGGTCAGGCCAACGGTGCGGTGGTCCTGTACGACAGCCACCGCCAACAGGTGATCTACGTCCCCGCGTCCGACGTCGTGCTGAGGGTTACGAATTGTCACGTTCAAAGCGAGTCCGTGAAGGAAGTCTGCGCAGGAGCCAAGAGCGTCATCTGGCCGTTTGCCTGACCCGGCGCCACGGCCGATGAGCGACTCCGCCTACGCCAAGCTGGTGGCGCTGCTCGACGGCGGCGGCGCGCGGTACGAGCTGATCGACCACGCCCCGGAGGGCAGGACCGAGCTGGTCAGCCCGCTGCGCGGCAACGAGCTGTCGCACGCGGCAAAGTGCATCGTGGTGATGGTCAAGCTCGGCAAGAAGGTCAAGCGCCACGTGCTCGCCGTGGTCCCGGGCGACGCCCGGGTCGACCTCGACGCGCTCGAGCGCCTGCTCGGCGGCACCTACGCCGCGTTCGCCTCTCCCGACGTCGCCGAACGGCTCGCCGGCAGCGCCAGCGGCACCATCCTGCCGTTCTCGTTCCACCCCGAGCTCGAGCTGATCGCCGACCCGGGCCTGCTCGCCCACCCCCGGATCTTCTTCAACGCGGCGCGGCTGGACCGCTCCGTCGCCCTCGACACCGAGGACTACGTGGCGCTCGCGCGTCCCCGGGTCGAGCCGATCGCCGCGGCCGCTCCCGCGGCCTAGCCGCCAGGCGCGGCGGTCAGCGGTGCGCGACCGCCAGCAGGTGGAAGCTCGCGCCGAGCAGGCTCGGCTCCGCCTCGACGCGGCGGATCGCGGCGAGGAGCCGCCGCCGGCGGGCCGGGTCGGTGAGCCGCCCGGCGAGGTCGGGCAGCACCCCGCCGGGGCCCTCGACGGCGAGCACGGCGTCCAGCCGCAGGCCGGCCTCGCCGACCTCCTCGGCGAGCTCGCCGGGCAGGTGGAAGAAGGCGGTGGTGAACCAGTGCGGCCGCCCGGTCGGGTTGCGGTGCTGGCCCTCGCGGACGTCGCGCTCCACGATCGCCTCGAAGCCGAGCTCGTCGATGAAGCCGCGCAGCAGCCCGTCGTAGGTCGAGGCGAAGCGGGAGATCGCCGCCGCGGCGAGCACGCCGCCGGGGCGCAGCACGCGCCGCGCCTCCGCCAGCGCCGCGATCCGGTCGGCGCGGTCGGTGAGGTGGTACAGGGGGCCGAGCAGCAGCGCGGCGTCGACGCTGGCGTCGGGGCGGTCGAGGTGTCGCGCGTCGCCGACCGTCGCGCTCGCCAGGGGCGTGGCCGGCTGCCCGTCGGAGGCGTGCCGCGCCTGCTCGACGTGGAGCGCGACCGGGTCGACCAGGTGGACCTCGTAGCCACGCGCGGCCAGGGACAGCGCGTAGACCCCAGCGGCGCCGCCGACGTCCATCACCCGCGCCGGTGGCGGCGGCAGGTACCTGGTGAGCAGCTCCCACGTCCGCACCCGCTCCAGGCTCCCCGGCCCGGTCAGGCGCTCCCGCTCGGGCACGCTGGCATAGTGCGCCGCGATCTCCCCGTCGAGCAGGTCGTGGTCCCGCATCCCCGGCGTCCTCCCGTCCCCACAGTCGAGCGTGGGTGTCTTCGGTCACCAGTTGGTACTTCCGGCCCCGCCGTCAGGCAACCGAGATTCCGCCGGCGGTGTCGAGCATGCACCGATGCTCCTCACGCCTCGTCGAGCCCGTCCGCGAGCGTGCCTTCCAGCTCGGCTCGCTCGGCCAGTTCCTCCTCCCACGCGGCCGGGTCCGCCCGGAGCCGCGCGTAGGCGGCATCGAGCTCGGCGAAGAACCGCTCAGGCTGGTCTGGCATCGCGCACCTCCCGGGGTCGTGCGACACGGTCGCGGGCTCCGGGAGGTGGCGCAAGGGGGTTGCCGTTGGTTGTGGACAACCCAAGGGCTTCGCGTCAGGCGGCTCCCTGCGCCCGCAGGGGGATCGGGCCGTGCGAGCGGGTGCGGGACGGCGCGCGCAGGCGGCTCGCGGCCGGGATGGCGGCGAGCAGGAGGCCTCCGGCGGCCCAGGCGGTGAGCACCCAGGCTTGGGCGGCGGCGCCGGCGCCGTCGAAGAAGGCGACCGCGCGCAGCAGGGTGCCGCCGGCGCCGGGTGGCAGGAGCTGGCCGACGGCGCCCCAGGGCTGCGGCAGCAGCTCGGGCGCGGCGGTCAGTCCGGAGAGCGGGTTGCCGAGCAGGAAGACGGCGAGCACGGCGAGCGCCACGCCGGCGGGGCCGAGGGTGGCGCCGAGGCCGGCGGCCGTCGCCGCCATGGCGAGGGTGAGCAGCGCCACCACGGCGGCGTTGGCGAGGTAGTCGCCGGGGAGCGCCCCGAGCCCGTACTGCACGATCGCGGTCGCCACCAGGCCGGCGAGCACCGCGTAGGTCAGCACGCCCAGCACCCGGGCCAGGCGGCTGCCGACCCCGAGGGCGAGCAGCAGCCCGGCGGCGAGGCTGGTGAGGACGAGCGGCAGCAGGCCGGACGCGAGCGCGGCGCCGCGCGGGTCGTCGCCGTCGGCGGCGACCACGTCCTGGACCGGCACCGGCCGGCCCTGGCCGAGGGTCTGCGACGCCTGGGTGAGCAGCTGCGCCACCGTCGGGCTGGCGGCCGAGGCGACGTGGAGGCCGGTGAGGCCGAAGCCGCCCGGCGGAGCGCCGGCCCCCGAGGTGTTGGTCCCCGACGGGGCAAGCGGGCCCACCAGGAAGGCGGCGTAGGCGTCGCGGTCACGCAGCCGCCGGTCGGCGACCGCGGCGTCCGGCACGGTGGTGACCTCGAAGGCGCCGGGCCGGGCACGGTCGAGCTGGCTGGCGAACGCCTGCGCGGCCGGGGCCGGGCCGGCGACGGCCACGGGGAGGTCCCGCGGCTCGAGCCTGGTGGCGGGCCAGGCGAACACGGTGACCATCAGCGCCTGCAACGCGACGACGCCGATCGCGACACCAAGGACCCGCCAGAGCGGCGATGCGGTGCGCGACATGGGTTCCCTCCCTTGGAGAACGATCGTTCTCGTTTCCTCCCAGGGTGCCGCCGATCCCTGGTCTTGTCAAGAACGAACATTCGCTTTTATTCTGTGGCCACCATGCCAAAGGTCAGCGACGCGCACCGTGCCGCCCGGCGCCGGCAGATCCTCGACGCGGCGGGCCGCTGCTTCGTCCGCGACGGCTTCCACGCGACCTCGATGCAGGACGTGTTCCGCGAGTCGGGGCTCTCGGCCGGCGCGGTCTACCGCTACTTCCCGAGCAAGCACGCGATCGTCTCGGCGATCGCCCACGAGGTGCTCGACGAGGTCACCGCGGCGATCGACGAGGTCGCCGGCGCCGACCCGGTGCCGCCGCTGGAGGAGGCGATGGCGCGGGTGCTGGCGGTGGCCGACCGCCTCACCGGTCCGCGGGGGGCCGGCCGCATCGCCCTGCAGGTGTGGAGCGAGGCGCAGCGCGACCCGCTGCTCGCCGACCTGGTCGCGACCGCCTACGGCAGCCTCCGCGCGCGCTTCGCCCAGCTCGTCCGGGCCGCCAGGGACGCGGGCCAGGTGCCGCCGGGGACCGACCCCGAGCAGCTCGGCGCCGTGCTGTTCGGCGTCCAGCTCGGCTACGTCCTGCAGCGACTGCTGCTCGGCGACCTCGACCCCGCCGCCTACGGCGCCGGCATCGGCTCCCTGCTGAGCGCCCACGCCGCCGCGCGTTCCTGACCGCCGGCACGGCTCCTCGGCGGCCCGCGGGCCGGAGCAGCGCCCACGGACGATCACAGCGCTCCTGGGCGCCGGACCGCCTCGGCCGCGCGGGCCGCGTTACGGCAGGCGGCGGAAGAGCACCAGGGAGATGCCGGCGCCCGCCAGCAGCAGGGCCACGGCGCCGCCGAGGAAGGCGGCGGTCACCTCGTGCTCCTCGCGGGCGTAGGTGACGCGGGAGCCGAGGTCGCGGTAGACGGCGGCGAGCTCGTCGCTGCTCGGGGCGGTGAAGGAGCGCCCGCCGGTCAGGTCCGCGACGCGCTGCAGGGTCGCCGCGTCGGGTGGGACCGGGAGGCGGCTGCCGTCCGACCGCTCCAGGGCACCGTCCGGGGTCCCCAGCGCGACGGTGAACACCTGCACGTGCTCCCGGCTGGCCTCCTCCGCGGCCACCAGCGGCGAGCTCCCGTTGGTGTTGATGCCGTCGCCGAGCAGCAGCACCGTGGTCGGCGGCCGCTCGGCCTGGCGGCCGGACGCGGTGCCGCGGCTCAGCTCGAGGGCGAGCCGCAGCCCGTCGCCCATCGCCGTTCCCGGCCGCACCTGGAACGCGGCCAGCGCCTGGCGCACGGCCGCGCGGTCGCGCGTCGGCCGGGTCTCGACCCGCGCGGTGGCGGCGAAGCTGACCAGGCCGACCTGGAAGCGGTCGGGGAGCCGGTCGAGCAGCTCGCCGACCGCCTCGCGGGCGGCCTGCACCCGGCTCGGGGCGACGTCGTGGGCCAGCATCGACGCCGAGGCGTCGATGACCAGCATGACGGTGGCCTCGTCCCGCGGGACGCGGGCGACCGCCTCGGGGCGGGCGAGCGCGACCAGCAGCACGGCGGTCGCCAGCAGGTAGCAGGCGACCGGCAGCCAGCTGCGCCAGCCGGGGCGGGCGGTCACCACGTTGGGCAGCAGCGCCGGGTTGGCGAACGCGGCCGCCTGGCGCCGCCGGCGCCGCTCGCTCCACACCTGCAGGGCCAGCGCCACCGGCGCCAGCAGGGCGAGCCACAGCAGCAGCGGCCACTCGAAGGTCATCGGCCGCCTCCCCGGCGGCTTGGCGCGCCCGCTGCCGGTCGCGTCATGGCAGCCGTGCCACCCAGCGCGAGCGCAGCACCCCGGCGACGGCGAGCAGGGCCAGGCCGAGGGCGCCGAACGCGACGGTGACCTCGCGCCGCTCGGTGCGGAACCCGATGCGCGAGCCGAGGCCCTCGTAGACGCGGGAGAGGTTCTCGCTGGTCGCCGCTTGGAAGGAACGGGCGTTGGTGGTCGCGGCGATGCGCGCGAGGGTGACCGGCTCGGGCGCGACCGGCCGGATCTGGCCGCTCGGGCCGCGCAGGATGCCGCCGGGGGTGCCGAGGGCGATGGTGAACACCGGGACGTCCAGCCGCCTGGCGCGTTCGGCCTGCTGCTGCGGGTCGCTGCCCGAGGTGTTGGCCCCGTCCGACAGCAGCAGCGTGACCGCCGGCGGGTGCGGCCGCACCTGCGGCTGCTGGCCCGCCCCGGCCTCGCCGGTCTGCTGGTCCAGCCGCTCGATCGCGTCGAGCGCCACGCCCAGCCCGTCGCCCATGGCGGTCGCGCCGTCCGCGTGCAGGGAGGCGAGCGCCTGCTCCACCGCCACGCGGTCGGTGGTCGGCTGCACCAGCGTGTCGGCGGCGTCGGAGAAGCTCACCACCCCGACGCGGAAGCCCTTCGGCAGCTTGCCGACGAAGCGGCTGGCCGCGGCGCGCGCCGCCTCCAGCCGGTTGGGCTCGACGTCGGTGGCGTTCATCGACCCGGACACGTCGAGCACCAGCATCACGGTCGCCTCCTCCCGCGGGACCGGCACCCGCACCGTCGGCCGCGCGCTGCCCACCAGCAGGGCGGCGACCGCGAGCAGGAAGGCCGCGGCGGGGAGGTGGCGGCGCCAGCGCGGCACCTGCCCGGCGACCTGGGCGAGCACGTCGAGCGCCGGGTAGCGGACCGCGTAGCGGACGCGGCGGCGCTGCGCCAGCAGCAGCGCGACGACGGTGAGCGGGACGGCCACGAGCGCCAGCAGTGCGAGGGGGCTGGCGAACTGCATCGTGGCTCCCTTGCTGCGCCGGGCGACCACCCGAGCCCGGGTTCCTACGGCGAGGCGTGTGGCACCGCGCTGTGCCCGTGCGCTGGACGTGCGGCGCCACCTTGGCCGAGCGGCGGTAAGCGGGGCGTAAGCCATGCGGCAACCGGTCGCGCCGCCGTGACCGTGCCAGGCGACGGCGCTCCCCCGCAAGGGGCCTGCTACACCGGGCGCCACCTCCCACCCAGCTCCACGGGCAAACGTACCCAGGCGAAGCTGGGTGCGTTCGCTGCCGAAGATGAGCGGGAGGCCGCTGGTGGCGGCCCTGGCTGGCACCCATGATGAGGTCGTCTGGCGAGCTGGCGAGCGGAGGTGCCCGGTGGAAGAGCGGAACGCGACCGCGACGTGGTGCCCTGGCTGCGGACGGCCCGGCGGCGAGGTGTCCCGCTGCCCTTCGTGCGGACTGCCGCAGGCCGGCGCCGACGCCGACCGCCTGCGGGTGGTGGTGTGGCGCCTCCACCAGCTCGGCGAGCGGCAGCGGGCGCTGCAGGAGGAGACCGCCGCCCTGCGGCGGGAGCGGGACCGGCTGCTGCAGGCGCTCGGGCACGGCACGGCTGCGGTCGCTCCGGCCGGGACGGCGGCGCGGCGCGAGTCGCGCCCGGAGATGATCCGCGGCGTCCTGCTCGGCCTCGGGTCGGTCCTGGTGGCGATCGCCGCGCTCATCTTCGCCGTGGTGGCCTGGGTCCGCCTCGGCGACCTCGGCCGCGCCGGCCTGCTGGCCGCCGCGACCTTGGTGGCCGCGGCGGCCGGCGCCGCGACCCGCCGGCGCCTGCCCGCCACGAGCGAGGCGCTCGCCGGGCTCGCGCTGGCGCTGCTGCTGGTCGACTGGTACGCGCTGCGCCGCGGCGGGCTCGGGGGCGGCTGGTCGGATACGGCGTGGTGGGCGCTCGGCAGCGGCGCCGGCGCGGCCGTGGCGGCCGTCGCGGCGCGGTGGCTGCGGCTGCAGCGCGTCACCGCGCCGGCGCTCGCGCAGGTCTCGGCCGCGCTGGCCGTCCTGGTGGTCGCCGAGGCGTCCTGGACGGTCGGGGTCGGGCTGGCGCTGGCCGCCGCCGCCTCCGCCGCGGTCGGAGGCTGGCTGGGCGGCCGCGCGGGCTGGCGCGGCGCCGC
>DASUZB010000223.1:0-5967 GCA_036377075.1 Actinomycetes bacterium
GCCGCCTTCGACCGCGACCGTCCGCTGGACGCCGACCTGGTGGTGGTCGACGAGGCCTCCATGCTGGACGTGCTGCTGGCCAACAAGCTGGTCAAGGCCATCCCACCCGGCGCCCACCTGCTGCTCGTCGGCGACGTCGACCAGCTCCCCAGCGTCGGGGCCGGCGAGGTGCTCCGCGACCTGCTCGCCGCCGACACGCTGCCCCGGGTGCGGCTCACCCACGTGTTCCGCCAAGCCCAGCAGAGCGGGGTGGTGACCAACGCCCACCGGATCAACGCGGGGCAGCAACCGGTGACGCGTGGCCTGGCCGACTTCTTCCTGTTCGCCGAGGACGACCCCGAACAGGTCGCCGACCTGGTGGTGGACGTGGTCGCCAACCGCCTGCCGCGCCGCTTCGGGCTCGACCCGCGGCGGGACGTGCAGGTGCTGTGCCCGATGCACCGTGGCCCGGCCGGCGCCGGCGCGCTGAACGAGCGGCTGCAGGCCGCGCTGACGCCCGGGCGAGAGGGGCTTGCCGAGCGCCGCTTCGGCGGCCGCGTCTACCGGGTCGGCGACAAGGTCATGCAGGTCAGGAACAACTACGACAAGGGCACCGCCGGGGTGTTCAACGGGTCGGTCGGGGTGGTCACCGCGCTGTCGCTGGAGGACCAGGAGCTGCGGGTGCTGCTGGATGAGGACGAGGAAGTCGGCTACGGGTTCGACGAGTTGGACGAGCTGACCCACGCCTACGCGGTCAGCATCCACCGTTCCCAGGGCAGCGAGTACCCCTGCGTGGTCGTCCCCCTGGTGATGGGCGCGTGGCTGATGCTGCAGCGCAACCTGCTCTACACCGCCGTGACCAGGGCCAAGCAGATCGTGGTGCTCGTAGGCAGCAGGCGCGCGCTAGCCAAAGCGGTCCGCACCGGGGGCGCCGGGCGCCGCTACACCGCCCTCGCCGAGCGGCTACGGCAGGGACGGACCAGTGCCGCCCGCCGCAGCCGGCTGAGCTCGGCGTCAACCGACAGCCACGCGCAACTGGCTATCACCTTGGCACTTCGGCGGCTCGGGAACGATGATTCAGGCGCTGCCGCCAACCGGACCCGCTGGGCCGCCGGCGACTGAGAGCTCAGCCGCAGCGGTAGGTCGACGACCAGGTCTGGATTGTGGCGCCGTCCGCGTCGAGGGCGGAGAACCGGGCCGTCGTCGCCCGCCTCGACGCGGGCAGGTCGGACCTCCGAGCGGGCGAGCCGTGCGAGAACTGACTTGTCAACCAGCCATGTGGCCGGGTTCACCGCCATGCGGCGGTGATACCTCAGGGTCACCCAACCCGAGTCTGCGGCCGCAGCTGCGAAGTGCGGCAAGCCGACCTCGTCCGTATGCTCCCGGCGTTGACTGCTTTCGAACTGCCTGCTGGAGCCCTCCCAGCCGCTGCCTCTCATTGCCCGCCGGCCAGGGTTTGTCCCCGGCGCAGGCCGAGGCCGACCGTCAGGCCTTTGGGCAGACGCCGACGACGCGAGCAGGAATGCCGGCCGGCCGTGTTGGCTCGGCTGGGACCAGACCGACCGCCCAGAGCCTCGGCGCTCGGTGATGCCGAACCCGCGCTCGAAGCGCCGGCCGGGCGGGTCGTGATGACCCGATCGCCGTGTATGCTGCCAGGCCGTGGATCCCCGATGGTGCGGGGTGTTCGACGGCTGCGTCGCCGGATCCTTCAGGCCAAGGAGCAAACGTGACCCAGGAAGGAACGTTCGAGGCGGCGCTGTCGGCGACGGAGGCGCAGGCTGCTGCCACGCTGCAGAGTGCCGCGGCGCTGACCAGGGAGTTGAAGCGGGTCAAGGCCGGTTCGGCGGCCGGGCAGACGCGTGAGCTGCGTCGGGCGCTGGAAGCGGCCGAGACGCTTGCGGCGCAGCTTGCCGAGGCGGCCCGGTCCCTGCGGGCCGGGTACGACTTCGACGAGCAGGCCTACCTCGCCTCGGGCGCGTACGCGAAGGAGCTGCTGGCCACGGCCGCGGCCGTCGGCGTGGACGTGTTCGAGGAGGACGAGCGCCTGCTCTGCTATCCCTCGCTGGTGCGGATCCTGCCCGACCAGGCCGCGCTCGAGATCGACCGCAAGCGCGAGCGGCGCCTGCGCCCGTCGGTCGTCGTCGCCCTGTTGGCGGCCGCGCAGCGCAGGGGCCCCCGGTTCCGGCCCGAACCCTTCCTCGACTCGCTGCGCACCGCGTACGAGCTGGTGGTAGCCCGTGACGGCAAGAAGCCCGACGCCGTGATCCGCCTGATCGACGTCTGGGCGGTGTTGACCGTGCTTCCGGGACAGGGCAGGGAGTACACCAAGCAGGAGTTCACGCGCGACCTTTACCTCCTGGACCAGAGCGGCCTCGCGATCACCTCGCGGTCCAGCCGCCGGCTGCGCTGGAGCGCGAGTACCGGCACCAAGGGAGTTGGGGTGCTGACCACCGTCACCCGGGGTGGCCAGCCGCGCCGCTACTGGGGGATCGCCTTCTCGCTCCCTTCCCAGGCCGCCGACGAGCGTCCGGTCGGAGCTTCCGGGTCGGGGGCGGAGAGGTCGCGGGCGGCGGGAGGCTGATGCGACATGGCGACGCGGCCATCCGAAGGCGAGGTGCCAATCGGTGGTGCGGGCCTCGGCGTCGACGAGTACCTGGAGTTCCTCCGCAAGGAGTACCTGGCCGACTTCATCCGCCGCGGCGGCGCCTCGGTCAAGGTCGCCGTCGTCGGGGGTGACCGGGTTGCCGAGCGGTTGCATGCGGGGCTGGCCGCTGCGGCAACGGCCGAGGGGTACCGGTTCGCCGCGGTCGACGCCGCCAGCGTGCGGGTGCACCTCATCGACCAGCTGTTCTTTGCGGTCGCCCGCCAGGTTGACTGGCACGCCCTCGCCGCCAGCGCCGTGCGTGCCGCCTACGACGCGGCCGCCTTCCCCGTCCCCGACGCCGCCGTCCCCGACGCGGGCGCCGTCGGGTCGGGGGCGCCCGCGTCGACGGGCGGGCTGGCCGTCACCACCGTCGCCACCTCCTACGACGTCAACCCACGGGAGCTGTACCGCAGCGTGCGCCGCCAGCTCGAGCAGGCGTTGCTCGCCGGTGCCGGCCTCGCGCACGAGTTCCGGCTCGCGATGCTCCGGCTGTGCCAGGCGGAGCTGGGCGCCGGTGACGTCGACGCGGCGGAGCGTGACGCCGTGCTCGGCTGGCTGCAGGGGGAGCGTGTGCCGCTGCCGGCGCTGCGCTCGGCGCTCATCTACAGCCGGATCGGCCGCCACAACGCGCGGCCGCTGCTGGCCAGCCTCGCGCGGTGGCTCCCGACTGTCGGGGCGTCCGGGCTGGTGATCGGCCTCGACCTTGCCCGTCTGGCGGTGGCGCGACGGCCGCCGGTCGAGGAGCGCGAGGGCGTGTACTACTCCAAGCCGGCCGTGCTGGACGCCTACGAGGTGGTCCGCCAGCTCATCGACGCCACCGACAACCTGTCGTCGGTGCTCATGGCGGTGGTGGTGCCCCCCGAGCTGGTCACTGACGAGGTGCGTGGCCTGCCCGCCTACAGCGCGCTGCAGCTGCGCGTCGCCGACGAGGTGCGCGACCGCCGCCGGACCAACCCATACGCGGCCCTCGTCCGACTCGACGTCAGGCTGGAGGCGATCCGATGAGCGGTCGGCCAGCCGCCACCGGGGCAGGAGCCGACCGGCAGGTCGCGGCGCGGCGCGCGGTGGAGGCGCTGCGTTCCGGCGTGCCGAGCCGCGCAGCGGTCGCGGCCCTGGGGGCGGCCCAGACCGAGATCGAGGACCGTTTCGTCGCGCTCCTGGACCAGCTCCGGGACGGGCCAGCGGCGACGCCGCGTCCGGGGGGCCTGCTCGTGGGCGGCGGGTTCGGTTCGGGCAAGAGCCACCTGCTCGAGCACCTGACGCATCTCGCCCTGCAGGCCGACTTCGTAGTCAGCAGGGTGGTGATCAGCAAGGAGACGCCGCTGCACGACCCGGTCAAGGTGTTCCGCGCCGCGGCAGAGACCGCGTTGCTGCCGCACAGCTACGAGCAGGGCGCGGCGCTGGCCGAGGCGGCGGCCGCGCTCGACGCTGACAGCGCCGCCTGGGTGGAGCTCTCCCGCTGGGTGAACTCCCCGCACAGCGAGCTCAACGAGCGTTTCGCCGCGACGCTGCTGCTGTTCGGCCGGCTCGGCGCGAACGACGGGGAGCTGGCCGAGGCGATCATCAGGTTCTGGTCCGGGGACCCGATTCGCGTAGCCGACCTGCGCCGTCGGCTGAGAGAGACGGGCGAGGCGCGCTTCGCCCTGCCGGCCCTCCCCGCGCGTGAGCTCGCGCGGCAACGGCTGCGGTTCGCCGCCCGCCTGTTCACCGCGGCCGGCTACGCCGGGTGGGTGGTGCTGTTCGACGAGGTCGAGCTGATCGGCCGCTACTCGGTGCTGCAGCGGGGTCGCTCCTACGCCGAGCTGGCTCGATGGGTGCGGGGCGACGAGACCGACCCCGGTCTCCCCTTGGTCGCCGTGCTGGCCATGACCGACGACTTCGAGGCGGCGGTGGTCTCGGGCAAGAACGATCGGGAGACCGTGCCGGCGAAGCTTCGAGCACGCCAGACCCACGAGTCCGACGAGATCGCCGCTCGGGCCGAGGTGGGCATGCGCGTCATCGACCGAGAGACCCTCCTGCTCGCCCCGCCCGACGCAGCCGAGCTGGATCGCGCCTACGCGCGCCTGAAGGAACTGCACCGCGAAGCATTCGGCTGGGATCCCCCCGACGTCGTCGGACTGGAGCGGCTGGCTGCCACACGGATGCGCCAGTACGTACGCGCCTGGATCAACGAATGGGACCTGGTCCGACTCGACCCAGAGTTCACACCCGCAACCGAGGTAGCGGAGGAGGCGGTCGCGACCGCCCTCGACTACCAGGAGACCGCCGACCTGGAGGGCGGCCCGGGGGCCGTGGTCACCGACTAGAGGGCGTCTGAGAAGCCCGTATGATCCGTGGCTGTCTGCTCCCGTCCGCGACCAGGAAGCCGCCCGTGACCCCGCCGCGCCGCCGCTACGCCACCGACCTGACCGACGCCGAGTGGCAGCTGCTCGCCCCGCTCATCCCCGCCGCCAAACCCGGCGGGCGCCCACCCATCCACGACCGCCGCGAGCTGGTCAACGCCATGGCCTACTGGGTGCGGGCCGGCTGCGCGTGGCGGCTGCTGCCCCACGACCTGCCGCCCTGGCAGACCGTCTACCACTACTTCCGCTGCTGGCGGCAGCAGGGGTTGTGGGAGCAGGTCCACGCCGCACTCCGCACCCAGGAACGGGTCCGGCAGGGACGGCGGCCGACCCCAAGCGCGGCGGTCCTGGACAGCCAGAGCGTCAAGACCACCGACCGGGGGGGCCGCACGGCTACGACGGCGCCAAGAAGGTCAACGGCCGCAAGCGCCACCTGCTGGTCGACACCCTCGGCCTGGTCTGCAAGGTCCACGTGACCGCCGCCGACACCGGCGACCGCCAGGGCGCCGCCGCGCTGCTCCGGCGGCTGGACCGGCGGCGCTTCCCCCGGCTGCGGCACGGTTGGGCCGACGGTGGCTACCGCGGGCCGTTCCTGGACTGGGCGCGCGGGCAGCGGGGCATCGCGTTCCAGGTCGTCCAGCGCGGCGACGGCGGGCGGCGACGGCGCTGGCTTCCGCCCGACGCCACGCCGCCGATCGTGCCGGCGTTCGCGGTGGTCCCGCGCCGGTGGGTCGTGGAGCGGACCTTCGCGTGGCTGGGCCGCTTCCGGCGGCTCAGCAAGGACTACGAGTACCTCACCGCCACCTCGGAGGCGGTCATCTACCTGGCCATGACCCGGCTACTGCTCCGCCGACTCGCCCGACGCTGATTCTTTTCAGACGCCCTCTAAGCGGCTGGCCAGTAGTTCTGTCCGTAACCCGAGGTGAGGCTGGCTGCTGGCCAAATGGCCTCGTGGGCCGGTGGAGCTTGACCAGGACGACGTCACGACGCCGCACCGGTGTG
>DASUZB010000224.1:0-5632 GCA_036377075.1 Actinomycetes bacterium
GACGGCCGGCACCAGCCGGCCGTCTGCCCGCTCACACCCTCTTCGTGGCGGCGGGCGGTGATACCGCCGCCACGAAGAGCAGCAGCAGCGGCGCCGCGACCCCGAGGCCGAGGGTGCCGACCTCGCCAACCTGGTCGGCGGTGGGGACGCCGCCCAGGTGCGCGAGGTGGAAGGCGAGGTGCGGCACCGAGTAGACGAGCCAGGCGAGCGCGGTGACGACCACCAGCCGGCGCTCGAGCACGAGCGCCGCGGCCGCGCTGACGACGGCGAGCGCGAGCGAGAGGCCGCCCACGTCGCGGGTCAGGTGCTCGTTGTAGGGCGGCAGCAGCGCCGTCCAGTGGTGGCCCCAGCCGGGGAAATGGTCGAAGAACGACCGGGGCGCCGCCACCGCCCAGCCCCCGACCAGCACCTGCACGGCGGTGAGGAGCCACAGGATCGTCCGGGACAGTCGCGGCGCGTGCATCGTCGTCCTCCTGGCAACCGGGGTGCGACCACTGTCCCACGGTCGGCGGCGTTGACGCGCCAGGGCCGGCGTGCTAGCAAACATCCGATGTCTTGCGAGGGGAGGAGGGTCGTTGGCCGCGCCGCGCACCGAGACCGCGATCGCCCGGATCCGGGACCTGATCGCCGCGGGCAGCCTCGTGCCCGGGTCGCGCCTGCCGCCCGAGCACGAGCTGGCCGCCCAGCTCGGCCTGTCGCGCAACACCGTGCGCGAGGCGGTGCGGGCGCTGGTGACCACGCGCGTGCTCGACGTGCGCCGCGGCGACGGCACCTACGTCACCAGCCTCACCCCCGAGCTGCTGCTGGAGGGCGTCGGCGCCGCGGTGGAGCTGATGCGCGACGACGACGCCCTCGAGGTGCTGGAGGTGCGCCGCTACCTCGAGCCGGCGGCGACCGCGCTGGCCGCCAGCCGCATCGACGAGCAGGGCCTGGCGGCGCTGCGGGCGGCGCTGCAGCGCATGCGCGAGGCCGACGACGACGAGCAGTTCGTGGCGCACGACACCGAGTTCCACGCGGTGGTCGCGGCGGCCTCGGGCAACGGCACGCTGGCGTCGCTGCTCGCCGGGCTGTCGAGCCGCACCCTGCGGGTGCGGGTGCTGCGCGCGATGACCGCCGCCGACGTGCTGCAGCGCACCATCGACCAGCACGAGGGCATCTACGCCGCGCTCGCCGCCCACGACCCCAACCTGGCGCAGGCGATGGCGGCGCAGCACGTGCTCGCCACCGAGACCTGGCTGCGCCAGGAGCTCACCGGCGGCGACGAGGAGGCCGGGTAGCTCAGCCGTCCGCCCAGGCCGGGCCGTCCGGGAAGCGGTGCTCGGCCAGGGCTCGGGCGGTCATGGAGGCGTAGCCGGGCGTCTTCGGCAGGCGGTAGCGGCCGCCGAAGACCTGCACCGGCTCGGTGAAGTGCTCGTGCAGGTGGTCGACGTACTCGATCATGCGCTCGTCGAGCGAGCCGCTCACCGCCACGTAGTCGAACGCCGACAGGTGCACCACCAGCTCGCAGAGGCCGACGCCACCGGCGTGCGGGCAGACCGGCACGCCGAACTTCGCCGCCAGCAGCAGCACCGCGACCGCCTCGTTGACGCCACCGAGGCGGCAGGCGTCGAGCTGGCAGAAGGCGATCGCGCCGGCCTGCATGAGCTGCTTGAACATCACCCGGTTGTGGACGTGCTCGCCGGTCGCCACCCGGATCGGCCGGATCGCCCGCGCGATCGCCTGGTGGCCGAGCACGTCGTCGGGGCTGGTCGGCTCCTCGATCCACCAGGGGTCGAAGCGGGCCAGCGCCCGCACCCAGTCGATCGCCTGCGGCACGTCCCAGACCTGGTTGGCGTCGAGCATCAGGCCGCGGTCCGGGCCCAGCACCTCGCGGGCGACGCCCAGGCGGCGCACGTCGTCGTCGAGGTCGGCGCCGACCTTGAGCTTGACGTGCGCGAAGCCCGCCTCGACCGCCTCGCGGCAGCGCTGCCGGACCTTGTCGTCGTCGTAGCCGAGCCACCCCGCCGAGGTGGTGTAGGCGGGGTAGCCCTCGGCCAGCAGGCGTGCCTCCCGCTCGGCCCTGCCGGCTTCCTTGGCGCGCAGCAGTGCCAGCGCCTCGGCGGGGGTGAGCGCGTCGACCAGGTAGCGGAAGTCGACCAGCGCGACGAGCTCCTCGGGGGTGAGGTCGACCAGCAGCTTCCACAGCGGCTTGCCGCGGGCCTTGGCGTACAGGTCCCAGGCGGCGTTGACCACCGCGGCGGTGGCCATGTGGACGACCCCCTTCTCCGGGCCCAGCCAGCGCAGCTGGCTGTCGCCGACCAGGCGGCGCCAGAGGCCGCCCATGTCGGCGAAGAGCGCCTCGACCTCGGCGCCGACGACCATCGGGGCGATCGCGCGGATCGCCGCCACGCAGACCTCGTTGCCGCGGCCGATGGTGAAGCAGAAGCCGTGGCCCTCCAGCTCGGGGTCGCTGGTGCGCAGGACCACGTAGGCGGCCGAGTAGTCGGGGTCCGGGTTCATCGCGTCCGAGCCGTCGAGCCGCAGCGAGGTGGCGAAGCGCACGTCGACGGCGTCGAAGCCGGTGACGACCGCGGTCACGGTGGCCAGCCGCCGTCCGGCGCGACGACGCCGATGGTGAGCAGCAGGTTCGCATAGAGCCGCTGGTCGCCGGTGGCGATCGCGAGGGTGACGTCGCGGCCGCGGGCCAGCTCGTAGAACTCGAACCGCTCCACCACCGCGACCGGCGTGCCCGCCGGCAGCAACGCCCGGTACTCGCCGAGCACCGCCGGCTCCTCGGCGTCGTGCGGGCGCATCACCGCCGCCGCCTCGAACGGCGCGGTCGCGGCGAGCGCCTCGAGCACCTCGGTGACGGTGACCCTGCCGGGGGAGAGGTTGAGGTAGACGCGCCTGGCGCCCGGCGGGGTCGCGGTGGCGTGCGGGAAGTTGCCGTCGGCGACGAGCACCTGCGAGCCGTGGCCGGCGGCGGCCAGGGCGGCGAGGATCTCGGGGTGGATGAGCCGCGTGCTGAGCACCGTCACCTCCTGTGGTCGTCGGCGGGAAGGGCGTAGGCGCGCGCGGCGTTGGCGCCGAGCACCGCCGCGCGCTCGGCCTCGTCGAGGCCGGCGCGTTCGAGCGCCTCGACGGCCGCCTCGACCACCTCCGCGTAGCTCGCCGCCAGCAGGCACACCGGCCAGTCCGAGCCGAACAGCAGCCGCTCCGGGCCGAACGCCTCGACCGCGTGGCGCACGTACGGCACCAGGTGCCCGGCCGTCCACTCCTCCCAGTCCGCCTCGGTGACCATGCCCGAGACCTTGCAGTGGACGTTGGGGTGGCGGGCGAGCATGCGCAGCCGGGCGGCCCACGGCGCGGTCACCGCCTCACGGATGCGCGGCTTGGCGAGGTGGTCGACCACGAAGGTGAGCTGTGGCAGGCGCTCGACGGCGCCCAGCGCGGCGGGCAGCTCCCGCTCCCGCACCAGCAGGTCGTAGGCGAGCCCGGCCGCGGCGACCGCCTCGAGGCCGCGCAGCACCTCCTCACGCAGCAGCCACTGCGGGTCGGGCTCGTCGTGCACCTGGTGGCGGATGCCGACCAGCGCCGCCCCGAGGGGGTCCGATACCAGCGCCGCCAGGGCGTCGGCCACGTCCGGCGCGGTGAGGTCGACCCAGCCGACCACGCCGGCGACCCGCCGCGAGGCCGCGGCGACGGCGAGGAACTCCTCGGTCTCCTCCACGCTCGCCACCGTCTGGACCACCACGGTGCGCTCGAAGCCGCACGGCCCCGCGGCGGCGTCGAGGTCCTCGGTGCCGAAGCGCCGCCGGATGGGCCAGCCCTGCTCCATCCACGGGTAGTCGCGGCGGGCCGGGTCCCACAGGTGGTGGTGGGCGTCGACCCTCATCGCGCACCCACCGGGACGGGGACGTCGCCGGGCAGCAGGCCCGACTCCGCCAGCTCCTGCCACAGCTCGCCGGGCACCGCCGTCGCGTACATGGCCAGGGCGTCCTCCAGCTCGGCGACCGAGCGCACGCCGACCAGCACGCTGCGCACGGCCGGGTGGCCGAAGGGGAAGGCCAGCGCCGCCGCGCGCAGCGGGACCCCGTGCCTGGCGCACACCTCGCCGATGCGGCTGGCGCGCGCCACCAGCGGCGCCGGGGCGGGCGCGTAGTCGTAGCTGGCGCCCGGCCGGGGGTCGGCCAGCAGGCCGCTGTTGAAGGGCCCGCCGACCACCACCGCCACGCCCCTGACGACGCAGGCCGGCAGCAGCTCGACCAGGGCGCGCTGGTCCAGCAGGGTGTAGCGGCCGGCGACCAGGACCACGTCCAGGTCGAGGTCGCGCACGAAACGGGTCAGCATCTCGGCCTGGTTCATCCCCGCCCCGATCGCCCGCACCACGCCCTGGTCGCGCAGCTCGGCGAGGGCCGGGAAGGCCCGCTCGTACGCCTCGCGCTCGTGGTGGTCGGGGTCGTGCAGCAGCACCACGTCGACCCGGTCGAGGCCGAGCCGCTCGAGGCTCCCCTCGAGCGAGCGCCTGACGCCCGAGGGCGAGAAGTCCCAGACCCGCTTCGCGCGCGGGACGTCCACGAACCCCTGCGGGTCGGCGGCCTCCCCCTCGCCCAGCGGCCGCAGCAGCCGGCCGACCTTGGTCGACACCACGAAGTCGTCCCGCGGCAGCCCGGCGAGCACCCGGCCGAGCCGCCGCTCGGCGAGCCCGAGGCCGTAGTGGGGCGCGGTGTCGACGTAGCGCATCCCGGCCGCGAGCGCGCCGCGCACGGTCGCCTCCGCCTCCCGCTCGCTCACCGCCTCGTAGAGGTTGCCGATCGGCGCGGTGCCGAGGCCCAGCGCGCTGACCGCCAGCCCGGTCTGCCCCAGCGCCACCAGCGGCACGCCGGCGCTCACGGCCCGGCCTCCTGATCCACCGGTGGGCTACCGCTCGGCCCTGCGTGGCCAGCCACCACCTGGGCCTGGCTGGACGGGGAGCGCAGGCGCAGCGCCTCGATGCCGCCGTCGACCGCCAGGGCGGTGCCGGTGGTCGAGGCGGCCAGCGGGCTGGCGAGCTGGGCGATGGCGAACGCCACCTCCTCGGCGGAGACCAGGCGGCCCAGCGGCTGGCGCGCCCGCAGCGCGGCCAGCTCGGCGTCGGCGTCGGGGGCGTCGGCCAGCAGGCGTTGCACCCACGGGGTGTCGACCGTGCCCGGGTTGACGCAGTTGACGCGGATCCCCTCGCCCACGTGGTCGGCGGCCATCGCCCTGGTGAGCGCGAGCACCGCGCCCTTGCTGGCGCTGTAGAGGGCACGGTCGGGCAGGCCGGCGGTGGCGGCGATCGAGCAGGTGTTGACGACCGCCGCGTGGGCGGAGCGCCGCAGGTGGGGCAGGGCCGCCCTGGTGGTGCGCACGACCCCGAGGAGGTTCACGTCCAGCACCCGCCGCCACTCCTCGTAGGGGTTGTCCTCCACCGTGCCGCTGGCGCCGATGCCGGCGTTGTTGACCAGCACGTCCAGCCCGCCCCAGCGCTGCACCACCGCGGCGACCGCCGCGGCGACCGCCGCCTCGTCGGCCACGTCGGCGACCAGCGGCAGCAGCGGCTCGGCGCCCGCCACCAGCACGGCCGCGGCGGACGGGTCCAGGTCGAGCGCCGCGACCCTGGCGCCCTCGGCGG
>DASUZB010000225.1:0-23854 GCA_036377075.1 Actinomycetes bacterium
ACCGCCTGCGCCGCCGCAAGCCCTTCCTGGTGGCGGCGGGCGTGGCCGCGGCACCGGCGCTGTGGCTGCTCGGCCACCTCGGGTCGCTACGGGCCCTGGTCGCCGTCGCGTTCGCGATGGGGTTCTTCCTGCTGGCGGCCCTGCCCATCGCGATCGCGGTGGCGTCGGAGGACCGTTCGCTCGGCCCGCAGGTCGGCAGCACCGCCGTCGGCGTGATGCTGCTCGCCGGGAACCTCGGCGGGGCGGTGGTGGTCGCCGTGATGGCGGCGCTGAAGGGCCCGGGCGGCGACTTCGGCACCGCCGTCACGCTCACCACGGTCCTCGCCGTGGCCGTGGCGGCGATCGCGCTGGCCGTCCCCGACCCGCTCCGCCAGGCCGAAGCCGCTTGACGCATCGCGAAATAGCAATATAGCTTCCTGACTATGCACAGATACGTGATCACCGACGTCTTCACCGACACCCCGTTCGAGGGCAACCCCCTGGCCGTCTTCCCCGACGGCGCCGAGGTCCCTCCCGAGCGGATGCAGCAGATCGCCAGGGAGATGAACCTGTCCGAGACGGTCTTCGTGCTCCCCGCCGAGGCCGGCGGCGACGCCCGCATCCGCATCTTCACCCCTTCCACCGAGCTGCCGTTCGCCGGCCACCCGACGCTCGGGACCGCGCTGCTGCTCGGCGAGTCCACCGGCGCCGGCGGGGTCGGGCTGGAGACCGGCTCGGGCGAGGTTGCCGTCAGCTTCGATCGGGCGGACGGGCGCATCGTCTCCGGCCGCATGCGGCAGCCGATCCCGACCTGGGCCCCTTACGAGCGCGCCGACGAGCTACTCGCCGCGCTCGGCGTCGAGGCCTCGGCGCTGCCGGTGCTCGCCTACAGCAACGGGCCGAAGTTCGCCTACGTCGCGCTCGACAGCGAGCATGCGGTGGCGGCGCTGCAGCCCGACCTCCGCGCCCTCGCCAAGCTGTCCGACGTCGGCGCGAGCATCTTCGCCGGCTCGGGGCGGAGCTGGAAGACGCGCATGTTCGCGCCCGCCTTCGGCGTCGCCGAGGATCCCGCCACCGGCTCGGCCGCCGGTCCGCTCGCGGTGCACCTGGCGCGCCACGGCCGCATCGCCTTCGGCGAGGAGATCGAGATCAGCCAGGGCGCCGAGATCGGCCGACCCTCCACGCTGCGCGCCCGGGTCGAGGGGGAGGGCGACCGTGTCGACGTGGTCGAGGTCGCCGGCTCGGCGGTGGTCGTCGCCCACGGCGAACTGCTACGTGCTTGACGTCGAGGCCTTCGCGGCGCTCGCCAGCCCGAAGCGGCTGCAGGTGCTCGAATGGCTGCGGGACCCGCGGGCGCACTTCCCGCCGCAGCGCGACGGCGACCTGGTCGACGACGGCGTCTGCGTGCTGTTCCTCGCCGAGAAGCTCGGCGTCACCCAGCCGACCGCCACCGCGCACCTGCAGGCCCTGGCGCGCGTCGGGCTGGTCACCTCCAAGCGCGTCGGCCAGTGGACCTTCTACAAGCGCGACCAGGCCGCCATCGCGGCGCTCAAGGACCGCATCGGGCAGGAGCTGTGATGGAGGAGAACGTGATCACCGCGCCGTCGGCGCCACCTGCGGGGCCATACGCTTTCGGCCTCGCGGTCGGCGAGTGGGTGTTCCTCGTCACGGTGCTGGCGCGGCGCTCCTGAGGCTCGACGCATGCGCCTGATCGCTCGTGACGGCACCTCGCTGACGCTGCACCCACTCGGCTACCAGTTCGCCGCCGGGACCGGTCCCGGCGATGACCAGTGGCTGGTGGTCGGCGGGCGGCTCAGGGTCGGCGACCGGTCCTGGTCGTTCGAGGATCCCTGCCTGCTCGTCGACGAGGCGTACGAGCTCGGCACCTGGCTGCGGCGGGCAGCCGAGGGGGACGTCCGACCCCAGTCGCCGGCCGGTCCGGACGAGCACAGGTGGGAACCATCGCTACGGTTCACCGAGCCCACCCTGGCCTTCTCCGTGGCCGCGCGGGACGACGCCAGCGTGGTCGTCCGCGTCCACTGCTCCTTGGAGGCGGCCCCGCCCTGGCTCGACGAGGACCAGCGCGCCCCCTGGGGCCTTGCCATCGGGCTGCGGGTCACCCCGATCGAGGTGCAGCAGGCCGCGGTCCAATGGACCTACGAGCTCAGCCTGCTGCCGACGCGACCCGAGCCGTGACGCGGTAGCCTTCCGCTCGACCACTGACACGGAGGCGAACCGGTGGGAGCACTCGACGGCAAGGTCGTGATCGTCACCGGCGCCGGACAGGGCATCGGGCGCGAGGAGGCGCTGGCGCTGGCGCGCGAGGGCGCGCGCGTGGTCGCCGACGACCTGCGCGGCGCCGGCGAGGTGGCGGAGGCGATCCGGGCCCAGGGTGGCGACGCGGTCGCCGCCGAGGAGGACGTGGCCGACTTCGACGCCGCCGGGCGGCTGGTGGCCCACGCGGTCGAGCGCTTCGGCGGCCTGGACGGGCTGGTCAACAACGCCGGCGTCGTCCGCGACCGGATGGTCTTCAACCTCGGCCCGGACGAGTTCGACCTGGTCCTGCGCGTCAACCTGGGCGGGACGTTCGCCACCACCAGGCACGCCGCCGCCTGGTGGAAGCGGGAGGGGCGGCCGGGGGCGATCGTCAACACCACCTCCACCTCCGGCATCCTCGGCAACCTGGGCCAGTCCAACTACGGCGCGGCCAAGGCCGGCGTCGCCGCGTTCACCGTGATCACCGCGCTGGAGCTGGCCAAGTACGGCATCCGGGTGAACGCGATCGCGCCGGGGGCGCGCACCCCGATGACCGAGGGGGCCTTCGGCGACCTGACCTTCGAGGGAGAATTCGACCCGCTCGACCCGGCCAACGTCGCCCCGGTGGTCGCGTGGCTGCTCTCGGACGCCGCCGCGGAGGTGTCCGGCCAGGTGATCGGCATCACCGGCGGCCTGGTCGAGCTGTACGAGGGCTGGCACGTCGTCTCCAAGGTGGAGTCCGGCGGCCGCTGGACGCCCGCCGACCTGGCCGAGGCCGCCCCCGCCCTGTTCGGCGACCGCCCCACCCGTGCCCCCTGGCGCCGCTCCAGCATGCGCCGCGTGATCGAGGGGGCACGGGGCAAGGAGTAGCCCGAAGCGCCCCGCGTACGGCCAGGTGCCTGTTCCGGTTCCTTGGCCCCAGGTGGCTGTGGCGGGATCCTGCTGGGCCCCGGTGGCCTACGCGGCCTTGTCGGACGGCTCGTCCTGGTTGGTGGCGAGGGCGTGGTCGAGGACCTCGCCGATCTCGTCGACCAGGTGGAAGGTGAGCTCCTCGCGCACCGCCTCGGGCACGTCCTCGAGGTCGCCGCCGTTGCGGGCGGGCAGCACGACCTCCTTGAGGCCGGCGCGGTGGGCGGCCAGCACCTTCTGCTTGACCCCGCCGATCGGCAGGACCCGGCCCTGCAGCGTGACCTCGCCGGTCATGCCCACCTCGGCGCGCACGGGGCGGCCGCTGAGCAGGCTCACCAGGGCGGTGGTCATGGTCACGCCGGCGCTCGGCCCGTCCTTCGGCACCGCGCCCGCGGGCACGTGCAGGTGGTAGTGGCGCTTGGCGACCTCCTCGGGGTCGAGCCCCAGCGCGGTCGCGTGCGCCCGGACGTAGGAGAGCGCGATCGTCGCCGACTCCTTCATCACGTCGCCGAGCTGCCCGGTGAGGGTCAGCCCCGGCTCACCGTCCATCACGCTGGCCTCGATGAACAGCACGTCGCCGCCGGCGCCGGTGACCGACAGGCCGGTGGCGACCCCCGGCACGGCGGTGCGCTCCGCCGCCTCGAAGAAGAAGCGCGGGCGGCCGAGGTAGCCACGCACGTCGCCGGCGTCGATCGCCACCGGGGCGGTGGCCTCGCCGGCCGCCAGCGCCGTGGCCACCTTGCGCAGCAGCTTGCCGACCTCGCGCTCGAGGTTGCGGACGCCGGCCTCGCGGGTGTAGTCGCCGACCACCACGCGCAGCGCGGCGTCGCTCACCTCCACCTCGTCCGGCCGCAGCGCCGCCTGGTCGAGCTGGCGCCCGAGCAGGTGGTCGCGGGCGATGGCGAGCTTCTCGTCCTCGGTGTAGCCGTCCAGCCGCACGACCTCCATGCGGTCGAGCAGCGGGCCGGGGATCGTCTCCACGACGTTGCCGGTCGCGATGAACAGCACGTCCGACAGGTCCAGCTCCACCTCCAGGTAGTGGTCCCTGAAGGAGTGGTTCTGGGCCGGGTCGAGCACCTCGAGCAGGGCCGAGGAGGGGTCGCCGCGCCAGTCCGCGCCGACCTTGTCGACCTCGTCGAGCAGGAAGACCGGGTTCATGCTGCCGGCTTCCTTGAGCGCCCTGGCGATGCGACCCGGCTGGGCGCCGACGTAGGTGCGCCGGTGCCCGCGGACCTCGGCCTCGTCGCGGATGCCGCCGAGCGCGACCCGGACGAAGGAGCGCCCGAGGGCGCGCGCCACCGACTCGCCCAGGGAGGTCTTGCCCACCCCGGGCGGCCCGACCAGGGCGATGATCGCGCCGGCGCCGCGGCCGGCCTTGCCGTCGAGCCCGCGCTCGGCGCGCAGCTTGCGCACGGCCAGGAACTCGACGATGCGGTCCTTGACGTCCTCGAGGCCGGTGTGGTCGGCGTCGAGGATGCGGCGCGCCTCGCCGATGTCGAGGCTGTCCTCGGAGCGCTTGCCCCAGGGCAGCTCGATCATCGTGTCCAGCCAGGTGCGGATCCAGCCGTGCTCGGGGCTCTGCTCGCTGGTGCGCTCCAGCCGGTCGACCTCGCGCTCGACGTGGGCGCGGACCTTCTCGGGCATGCCCGCCTCGGCGATCTTGGCCCGGTAGGACTCGATCAGGTCCTCGTCGTCGCCCTCGCCGAGCTCCTTGCGGATCGCGGCGAGCTGCTGGCGCAGCAGGTACTCGCGCTGGCTCTTCTCCATCCCCTCGGTGACGTCCTTGCGGATGCGGTCCTTGAGGCTGACGTCCGCCAGCGTCTCGCGCGACCAGGCGAGCACCTTCTCCAGGCGTTCCTCCACGTCGACCGTCTCCAGCAGCTCGACCTTCTGCTCGAAGGAGAGGTCGGGGGAGTAGGCGGCGGTGTCGGCCATCTGGCCGGGGTCGGTGATGCCGCGCAGCATCTCGGCGACCTGGACGGCGCCGCGGGCCTCGAGGATGTTCTCGACCACCGCGCGGTACTCCCTGGCCAGCTCGATCGCGCGCGCGGTCGGGGGCGCCTCGGGCACCCGTTCGACCTCGACCCAGGTGGCGGCGCCGGTGCCGGCGACGCCGTTGCCGATGCGCGCGCGGTGCAGGCCGCGCACGATCACGGCGAGCTGGCCGCCGGGAAGCTCGCCGGCGTTCTCGATCTTGGCGACCGTGCCGACCTTCGCGTAGCGCTGGTCCACCTTCGGGACCAGCAGGAGGGACTGGCCGGCGTCGGCCGCCGCGCTGGCGGCCGCCCGTGCCTCGGACGTCTCGAGGGTCGCGGTGACCACCATGCCAGGCAGCACCACGCCACTGGTAAGGGGGAGCAGCGGAAGGGTCTCCACAGAAAGCTCGGGCATGCACGTCTCCGTGATGGGGCCTGCACCACAGGCGCGAGCCGCCGTTACGTCTGCGGTCATCCTGCCTGCGGGGCAGCCGTCGGTCGTTCGAGTCGCGCGTTCCAACGTGCCACCGGAGCGGCTTGTTCCTGGCCACTGGAAATTGTTGAGGACGGCAAGCAGTTCGGCGCCAGAGGCACGAGAAGGCCCGACCGGCCTGGCCTGCCGCCTTGGCCAGGCCGGCCGGGCCCGGCCTGAGGCCGTGGCCCGCCCGGTGGGCGGCTCGGCGCTACGCGGCGCCGAGGTAGTGGGCGACCTCCGTCAGCGTGTGCTCGGCCACCGTCCCGACCAGGCAGTAGACGGTGTCGCCCGTCTTGAACCAGGCGCTGCTGGTGCCGCCCCACTGCGCGGTCTGCATGCCCTCGTAGGAGGCGAACTCGGGGGAGCCCTTGGTCGGGTGGGGCAGTTCCCCGTGCCAGCGCATCAGCGTCACGCGCCTGCCGGCGACGTCGCGGTACTCGGCGACCGACGCCAGGTGGCCGGCGAGCCTGCGCCCGTCCCAGCCGACCGACCGCAGGCCGAAGCCACGCAGGTCGGGCGGGCGCGCCGCCGTGCCGAGCGTGCTGGTGAGCCGCCTGGCGGTGTCCGCGCTCGGCTGCTTGCCGGCGAAGCTCGCCTCCTTGCGGTAGAGGTTCCAGCCGGCCGCGATCGCGCTCGAGGGGTCCGGCGCCGGCACCAGCACCACGGCGAGGGCGAGCACGGCGAGGGTGAGGACGGCGGCTGCCGCCAGGGCGAGCCAGTGGCGCCGGTTGTGGCGCGCGCGGTGCCGGCGCATGCGCGTGCCGGGTGCCGCCGTGGCGGCGGGGCTGGGCGCCGGCAGGGGTGCCCAGGTCGCCTCCGACCGGACGGCGGCGAGCACCGCGGTCTGGCCCTCGGCCGGCATCTCCACCATCGAGGCCCGCAGCAGCGCGGTGAGCTGCCGGTCGCGAAGGGTGGCCGCCGCGCACGAGTCGCAGCGGGCGACGTGCGCGCGCGCCCGCATCGCGACGTCGGGCTCCAGCTCACCGAGGCTGAACGCGGTGAGCTGGGCCTCGAACTCCTCACAGGTCATCGACGCGCACCCTTCCGAGCTCACGGAGCAGGATCGCCTCGAGCCGGCGCCTGGCGCGGTGCAGCCGCGACAGCACCGTGCCCCGGGGCACGCCCAGCGTCTCAGCCGCTTCCGCGCAGGTCAGGCCGTGGATGTCGACCAGCGTGACGGTCACCCTGAACTCCTCGGGGAGCTGGGCAACGGCCTGGCGGACGGCCCGCTGGTCGGCCATGCGCAACGCCTGCTCCTCGGGCCCGGGCTCGCCGCTCGGGACCTCGAGCGCCGGCTCGCCGTCGCGACCGTCCAGCGGCACCAGCGGCATGCGCCGCCAGCGGCGGTACTCCGTGCAGAACAGGTTGTACTGGATGCGGAGGAGCCACGCCTTGCAGTTGGTGCCCGGCTCGAAGGAGGCGAACGCGCGCCATGCCCGCAGGAAGGTCTCCTGGGTCAGGTCCTGGGCGGACGCCGGATCGGCGGTCAGCCGGAGCGCCGCGTCGTAGCACGCGTTCATGTATGGAACGGCGGTTTCCTCGAAGCTGGTCGTCTGACCCAAACCGCGATCCTTCCTGAACTCGGTCGAGCCGGACACGCCCCTCCTCACGAGTTGAACTACACCGCAGCGTGGCTGATTCCCGTCGATCCCCGACGACGCTGGTCAGCGGGGACGCTCCGGGCGCTCGGGAGACGATGGCTCGCAGTGACCGGTGAGCGGCGGCGCCCTCCCGTCAGGTCCGAGGTGGACGGCCGGGAGGGCGGCAGGGGTGGATCGGCGGCTCAGGCGCCGGCGGCGGCCGACGGGCTCGACGAGGATCGGGTTGCTGGCTTGGGGCTGGTCACGACGCGGCGGCGCCGCCGCCTGGCGGCGGGCTTGGCCGCGCGCTGCACCGGGCCGGCGTCGGCGGCGGGCGGCTGCCCGCGCCGGGCCTGGCTCTGGCGGCTGGCGGCGGCCTCCTCCTTGCTCGGCAGGTCGAACATGTCGACCAGGAGCTGGCTGGTGGAGTAGACCTCGGGGATCGGCTCGCGGTCCAGGTCGAGGCGCCGGCGGATCAGCTCGGCCTGGTCGGTCTCGTTCCAGGCGACGAACGTGATCGCCACGCCGGCGGCGCCGGCGCGGCCGGTGCGGCCGATGCGGTGGATGTAGGCGCGCTCGTCCTCCGGCGTGTCGTAGTTGATCACGTGCGAGAGGCCGGCGATGTCCAGCCCGCGCGCGGCCACGTCCGTGCAGACCAGCACGTCGAGCTTGCCCTTGCGGAAGGCGCGCATGATCTTCTCGCGGGTCACCTGGGGCAGGTCGCCGTGCAGCGCGCCCGCCTTGTAGCCCGCGTCGAGCAGGCCCTTGATGGTGCGGTCGACGCCCCGCTTGGTGCGGCGGAAGACCGCCACCCGGTCGCGCCCCGGCGCGTCGAGCATGCGGCACAGGACCTGGAAGCGGTCGAGCGGGTGCACGCCGAAGAAGTACTGCTTGGTGGCCGGGACGGTGGCGTCCTGGCCGGCCTCGGCGTGCAGGAAGGTGGGCCGCTTGGCGTAGCGCCGGGCGAGGGCGACCACGGCCGCCGGCATGGTGGCCGAGAACAGCATCGTCTGCCGGTGCTCCGGGGTGGCCCGGATGATCGCCTCGACGTCGGGCAGGAAGCCGAGGTCGAGCATCTCGTCGGCCTCGTCCAGCACCAGGATGCGCACCCCCGAGAGGTCGAGGTTGCGCTGGCGCAGGTGGTCGAGCAGGCGCCCGGGGGTGCCGACGACCACCTGGGCGCCCTCGCTCAGGGCGACGATCTGGGGGCCGAGCGGCCGGCCGCCGACGACCGAGACGACCCGCACGCCGGCGTCCCTGCCGGCCGCCTCGAGGTCGCCGGACACCTGCAGGCACAGCTCGCGGGTGGGGACGACGACGAGCGCCTGGACGTTCGGCTCGTCGAGGTCGATGCCCTGGACGATCGGGATGCCGAAGGCGAGGGTCTTGCCGGTGCCGGTACGCGCCTGGCCGATCAGGTCGACGCCGGCCAGCGCCAGCGGCAGGCAGAGGGTCTGGATGGGGAAGGGATGCTCGATGCCGATCCTGGCCAGCGAGGTGAGCGTCGTGGGGGCGACGCCGAGGTCGGCGAAACTGCGCTCAGGGACGGTAGTGGGCGTGGTGGTTGCGGTCAGACTCAATGAGCCTCCGGGGTTGGGAAATCGTCTTGCGCGGCGCGGCCCGGCCCGAGAATGGGCAGGCCGGCGCCATCAACCACTCACTGTAGCAGACCCAGCGCCACGCGTCCCTGACGGAGCGCCTGGTGCGGTAGGCTCGGACCCGTCAGTCGCCATCTTCCAGGAGGTCAACGCGGTGGCCAGTCCGGCCGAGGTGTTCGAGGAGCTCCGTACGGCCCACGCCAAGGCCGACGCGGAAGCGGCGGCCGCCCTGTACGCGCCCGATGCGGTCCTCTACGGGCCGGACAACCTGGTCCACAACGGCCGCGACGAGATCCGCAACCACCTCGCCTCCTACTTCGCCAACCGCGGGCCGGTCGAGGTCACGGTCAAGCGCCAGGTCGCCAACGAGGAGGTCCTCCTGACCGAGTGGACCAGCGCCTACACCCAGGGCGGACGGCGCTGGTCGGGCACGCCCGGGGTGTCGGTCATGGAGCTCGGCCGCCACGGCATCACCTACCAGCGCGACTACCAGTAGCCGGCGGCTCACATGGAGCTGAAGCCGACCCGCCGGTCGGGGTGCTCCTCGCCGACCTCGACGTAGGCGAGCTTCTCGGTGGGGATGCCGACGCGCCTGCCCTTGGTGTCCGTCAGCCACAGCACCTGGGCCTTGCCCGCCACCGCCGAGTCGACCCGCCCGATGATCTCGTCGGCGGCCTGGTCGGTCTCGATGACCAGCTCCTTGGGGTTGTAGACCACGCCGAGCTTGACCTCCATGCCTGCTCCTCTCCTTGGTCCCGTCGTGCGCGCGTGCGTCGCCAGCGGCCGGGCCGAGGCTTGCGCGCTGCAGCCAAGCCTCCCGGCCGTGCCGAAGAGCCGCCCGAGCGTAGCAGGCCTCGCGCCCGTCGCTGAGCTGTCGTACCGCGTTGCTACGGTGCCGCCCAGGACCCGGACCGGGAGGCGTGCGGGTGGAGTGGGCGGTGCTGGCGGCGGCCGTGGCGGCGGTGGTCGGCGTCCTGGCGGGGCGGCGGTTGGGCGGCGGCGGGCAGGCCGCCGGCGTGCTGCTCGAGCGCCGCCTCGAGGGCATGTCCAACGACCTCGACCGCCGCCTCGCCGCCCTCGACCAGCGGCTGTGGCTCGGCCTCGACTCCGTGCAGCACGCCCAGGCGCAGGCCGCCGACACCGCCGCCGAGGTGCGTGAGCGGGTCGCGACCGTGGCCGGCGTGGCGGAGCAGGTGCTCGACCACGCCCGCGACCTCGGCCGGCTGGAAGACCTGCTGCGCCCGCCGCAGGCTCGCGGCGCCCTCGGCGAGGTCCTGCTCGAACAGCTGCTGGCCCAGGGGCTGCCCGCCTTCGCCTACCGGACGCAGCACAGCTTCCGCTCCGGCGCGCGCGTCGACGCGGTGCTGCTGCTCGGCGACGCCATGGTCCCGGTGGACGCGAAGTTCCCCCTGGAGGCGTTCGCCCGCATGGCCGCCGCCCGCGATGGCGACGCCGCCAGGGCGCTGCACCGGCGGGCGTTCGCCCGCGACGCGCGCCGGCACGTCGACGCCATCGCCGACAAGTACATCTGCACCGACGAGGGCACCTACGACTTCGCCCTGTGCTACGTGCCGTCCGAGGCGGTCTACTACGAGTTCCTGCGCGAGGACGAGCCGGGAGAGTCCTCGTTCCGCTACGCCGTCGGCCGCCGCGTGTTCCCGGTCTCACCGACCACGCTGTACGCCTACCTGATCTCGATCGGCCTCGGCCTGCGCGGCCTGCGCGTCGAGGCCAACGCGAGGCAGGTGGTCGACGCCCTCGCCGGCCTGCAGGGGGAGCTCGGCCGCCTGCGCGAGGACTTCGAGGTGGTCGGCAAGCACCTCGGCAACGCTCGCGCGCGCTGGGACGAGGCGGCCAGGCGGCTCGACCGGTTCGAGGGCCGCCTCGCCGACGTGTCCGAACGCGCCGACGAGCTGGAGGGTGGCTAGGCTGCAGCGCGCGAGCCCCAGGGCCGAGCAGGCGGACGGCCCCGGCTGGGCCGCCGTGGTCCTCGCCCGCTGGCAGTTGGCTTACGGGAAGCGGTTGAACCACAGCAGCGACATGGCGCCGCCGGCGACCACGAACAGCAGGGCGGCGGCCGCGAACACCACGGTGACCTCCTGCCGCTCCTTGACGAAGCCGATGCGCGAGCCGAGGTCACGGTAGACGGCCTTGAGGTCGCGGCTGCTCGGCGCGGTGAAGAACTTGCCCCCGGTCACCTCGGCGACCCGGCGCAGGGTGGCCTTGTCGGGCGGGACCGGGATGCGGCGCGGCTGGCCGGACTCGTCGGGCACCTCGACGACGCCCTCGTCGGTGCCCAGGGCGATCGTGAACACCGGCACGTTCATCTGCTTGGCGTGCTCGGCGGCCTCCAGCGGTTGCGTCTTGCCCACCGTGTTGGCGCCGTCCGACAGCAGCAGCATCACCACCGGCGGCTCCTTGCCGCCGTTCTCCGGTGGCGCGGTGGTCGGCGGCGCGGTCGTCGGCGGCGCCGCCGACTTGTCGCGCTTCTGGTCGGCCGGCGGCGGTGGCGGCGGGCGCTTGGCCTCGAGGCCGCGCTCGATCGCGTCGCCCATGGCGGTGCCGCCCTCGGCCCGCAGCGAGCCGATCGCGTCGCGCACCGACGCCCGGTCGGTGGTCGGGCGGGTCAGCGTCTGGGCGCTCGCCGAGAACGACACCAGGCCCACCTTGAACTTGGCCGGCATGGTGTCGAGGAACGAGGTGGCGGCCTGCTGCGCGGCGAGCAGCCTGGTGGGCTCGACGTCGGTCGCGTTCATCGAGCCGGAGACGTCCATCACCAGCACCACCGTGGCCTGCTCCTTGGGCACCAGCACCACCGACTGGGGCCGCGCCAGGCTGACCAGCAGCGTGGCGAGGGCCAGCAGGTAGAACAGGGCGGGCAGGTGGCGGCGCCAGCCCGGTGAGCGGCTGACCACGTTGGCCAGCAGGTCGAGGTTGGTGAAGCGGACCGCGTAGCGGACCCGGCGGCGCTGGGCGAGCAGGTAGCCGAACAGGGCGAGCGGGATCAGGGCCAGCGCCCACAACATGGTCGGCCACTGCACGCTCACGTCGGCGCCCCGCCGCGCACGCCCGGCGCGATGTTGCCGCGCCGGCGCAGGAACCCCGCCAGGGTGGTGAGCCAGTCGCCGCCGGTCGACAGCACCACGTGGTCGCAGCCGGCCTTGCGCAGCTCGGCGGCGACCTCGGCGCGCTCGGCCGCCGCGGCGGCGGCGAAGCGCTCCCGCAGCTTGCCGATGGCGGTGTTGACCCGCAGGTGGCGGCCGGTCTCCGGGTCGACCAGCCAGAGCTCGCCGACGTTGGGCAGCTCCTGCTCACGCTGGTCGCGGACCTCGACCGCGATGGCGTCGTGGCGGCCCGCGATTCCGAGCATGGGCACGCGCCAGTCCTTCGGGCCGCGGAAGTCGCTCACCACGATCACCACCGAGCGGTTGCGCGCCAGCCTGCCCGCGTGGCTCAGCGCCGCGCCGAGCGAGGTCGCCCCGCCGCCTTCGAGCTGCGGCTCGTGGCGCAGCGTCATCAGCAGCCCCATGAGCCCGACGCGGCCCTGCCGGGGTGGCAGCGCCTGCGGCTTGGCGTCGCCGAAGGTGACCACGCCGAGGCGGTTGCCCCTGCGGGTGGCGATGTGCCCGATGGCCAGCGCAACCCCCTCGGCCACGTCGGCCTTGCGCCGGTCGGCCGTGCCGAACTGCATCGACGGCGAGGTGTCGAGCAGCAGCCAGGTCGAGAGGGCACGCTCGGCGACCTGCACGCGGGTGTGCGGCTCGCGGGTCCGGGCGGTGACGTTCCAGTCGATCCGGCGCACGTCGTCGCCGGGCTGGTAGGGGCGGATCTGGGCCAGCTCGGTGCCGATGCCCAGGGCGGCGGAGCGGTAGTCGCCGGCGAGCAGCCCCTCGACCCGCCGCCGCACCACCACGTCGAGGGCGCGCAGCAGCCCCTCGGGGGTCGGCCCGGGGCCGGGCCGGTCCGGCGTGCGGGTGACCGCCCCGGGCGCGCTCACCGGACCTCCGCTCATGACGCCGTTGACTCGTGCGCCAGGTCGATGCGTGGAGGCTGGATGGCGGTCAGCACGGCGGTGAGCAGGCTGTCGGCGCTCACCTCCTCGGCCAGCGCCTGGTAGGTCAGGACCAACCGGTGGCGCAGGACGTCCTTGGCGACCTCCTGCACGTCCTGGGGGAGCGCGTAGCTGCGCCCGCGCAGCAGGGCGAGGGCGCGGGCCGCGTGGACCAGGTTGATCGACCCGCGCGGGCTGGCGCCGTAGGCGATGTAGGGGGCGATCTGGCTCACGCCGTAGCTGTCGGGGTGGCGGGTGGCCATGCACAGGGCGACCGCGTACTCGGCCACCAGCCGGTCGACGTAGATGTTGGCGGTGGCGCGCTGGAACTCGTGCAGCTGCTCGATGGTGAGCACCTTGCGCATGCCGGGCTTGTCCCCGAGCGAGCGCTGCACCACCGTCATCTCCTCGCTGAAGTTCGGGTAGTCGACCATCACCTTCATCATGAAGCGGTCGACCTGCGCCTCGGGCAGCGGGTAGGTGCCCTCCGACTCGATCGGGTTCTGGGTGGCGAGCACCAGGAACGGGTCGCCGACCGGGTAGGTCTCGTGGCCGATGGTGACCTGGCGCTCCTGCATCACCTCGAGCAGCGCGGACTGCACCTTGGCCGGGGCGCGGTTGATCTCGTCGGCGAGCAGGAAGTTGCAGAAGACCGGGCCGAGCTCGGTGTCGAACTTGGCCGAGTCGGGCCGGTAGATGCGCGTGCCGACCAGGTCGGAGGGGACCAGGTCGGGGGTGAACTGGACGCGGTGGAAGGTACCGCCGAGCACGTCGGCCACGGTCGAGATGGTCAGCGTCTTGGCCAGGCCGGGGACGCCTTCCAGCAGCAGGTGGCCATGGGCCAGCAGGGCGATGAAGACGCGCTCGAGCATGCCTTCCTGGCCGACGATCACGCGCTTGATCTCGAACAGGGCCGATTCGAGCTGGCTACGTGCGGCGGAGTCCCCGACCGCGGCGAGGTGTGGTTGCCGGTCGGTCAAGGCGGCTCCTTGGCTCGCGCCGGAGGGGCGCGAGCCGCCCGCTCCGAGGGTGGTTGTACTGGCCGCGCGAGCGCGACCAAACCCACATTAGCGTTCCCCAGACGATTCGGCACCACACACCTGGAGCCGAAACCAGACCGAAAACGGTATCGCCGAGGACCCCGAGGCCGGTGGTGCGCGCCGCCGGCCTCGTCCCACCATCTGGGTCCCCGGCGATACCGGGCGGAGTTCGTCCGGATCGTCGGACGTCCCTCGCACGAGCGGGTGCGGTTCTATCGAGCGACCCTGAGAACAGAATGAGAAAAACCTAGGGACGGCTTAAGAATGTGCGGAAGACGCAGGCTGGCGCGCGGCCGCCGAGCGCTGCCTGCGCGTCCCGCGCCGTGCCGAGGTGGCGGGCAGCCGCAGGGTGAAGGTGCTGCCGCCGTCGCCGGCCGACTCCACCAGCACCACCCCGCCGTGCGCCTGCGCCACCCACTTGGTGATGGCCAGGCCGAGCCCTGACCCGGCCATCCCGCGGGTGCGCGGCGAGCGCCAGAAGCGGTCGAACACGTGCTGCTGGTCGAGCTTGCCGATGCCGATGCCGGTGTCGCGCACCTCCAGCTCGGCCATGCCGTCGCCGAGCGCCAGCCGCAGCACGATCTCGCCCGCCGAGGTGTACTTGAGCGCGTTGTCGACCAGGTTCCAGACCGCCCGCCGCAGGTCGTCGCGGTCGCCGGAGACCCAGACGTGGGGCAGCCTGGCCGGTTCGAGCCGCACCTCGACCCCGTCAGGGGCGAGCCGCGAGGCGTCGCGGTGGATGTCGGCCAGCAGGTGGTCGAGGCGGACGGCGCGGCGCGCCCCGCCCGCGGCGGTCGCCTCCAGCCGCGCCAGCGCGAGCAGGTCGCCGACCAGCGCCTCCATGCGCCGCATCTCGGCCAGGACGTCGGTCAGGGCGGCGCTGCGGTCCTCCTCGCGGGCGCCGGGCACGCGGGCGAGGAACTCCAGGTTGGTGCGGATCGCGGTCATCGGCGTGCGCAGCTCGTGGGAGGCGTCGGCGACGAAGCGGCGCTGCGCGTCGAGGGTCGTCTTGAGGTCGTCGTGGGACTGCTCCAGCTCGGCGAGCATCTGGTTGAAGGAGTGGGACAGGCGGCTGATCTCGTCGTGGCCGTTGCTGACCGGCAGCCGGCTGGCGAAGTCGCGCTCGTCGCCGATGCGCTGCGCGGCCGACCGCATGCGCCCGAGCGGGCGCAGCAGCCCGGCGGCCAACACCCAGCTCACCAGCGCGCCGATGGCGAGCACGGTGAGGCCGCCGACGATCAGGATGTTGCGCAGCAGCCGCAGCGAGGCCTCGAGGTCGCGCAGGTCGCGGGCGAGGATCAGGTTGCCCTGGTAGTGGTACGAGGGTTTGACGTCGAGGCTGGCCGACTCCGGCGGGTGCTGGCCGGGCGTCTGGCTCCGGCTCCGCCGCCGTTGCGGGACGAAGATGACCGTGTCCCCGGCCCTGACGCGGATGCTCACCCGGTACACCGCCAGCGGCCGGCCGAGCCCGTTCCGCGAGCTCGCGACGAAGTGGGCCTTGCCGTCGGCGGGGACCGCCGGGATGGTGCCCTCGAGCAGCCCGGGCGAGTGCGCCGCGACGTCCTTGAAGTCCTTGTTCCTGTCCGGCAGGTGGCGGGCCTCCACCCAGTAGTAGACGTTGGGAGCCTCGTCCTGCAGGGTCTCCGCGATGCCGCGGACGTAGGAGTAGCCGGCGGTGCCGCTGACCAGCTGGGCGTACTGCCTGCCCTGGGCCTCGAACGTGTTGACCTGGTCGCGGTGCAGGCGGGTGCTGACGTAGGTGTAGACGCCCAGGCCGAACGCGGCCAGGGTGAGGGCGAGCAGCCCCAGGTAGGCGAAGACCAGCCGGGTCCGGAAGCTCACCGGCTGGCCTCCGGGTCGTCGCGGAGCACGTAGCCGACCCCGCGGACGGTGTGGATCACCCGTGGCTCGGCCTCGGCCTCGAGCTTGCGGCGCAGGTAACCCACGTACACCTCGAGCACGTTGGAGTCGCGACCGAAATCGTAGTCCCAGACGCGCTCGAGGATGGTGGAGCGGGGCAGGACCTGCCTGGGGTGCTCGAGGAACAGGGCGAGCAGGTCGAACTCCTGCCTGGTCAGGGTGAGGGTGCGCTCGCCGCGCCAGACCTCGCGGGTGGAGCGGTCCATGCGCACGTCACCGAAGCGCAGCTCGGCCGAGGTGGAGCCGTTGCGGCCGCGGCGCAGCAGCGCCTTGATGCGCACCAGCAGCTCCTCGAAGGCGAACGGCTTGCCCAGGTAGTCGTCGGCGCCGGCCTCGAAGCCGGCGACCCGCTCGGGCACCTCGCTGCGGGCGGTCAGCATCAGCACCGGCGGGTCGCCGATCTGCCGCAGCCGCCGGCACACCTCGAGGCCGTCGATGCCGGGCAGGAGCACGTCGAGGATGACCAGGTCGGGGGTTCGCTCCATCACCCGTGAGAGGGCCTCCTCGCCCGAGGTTGCGACCTGGACCTCGAAACCCTCGTAGGCGAGCGGCCGCCGCAGCGCGGCCGCCAGGAGTGGATCGTCGTCGACGACGAGGATGTTCGCTCCCATATGCGGCCGTCCTTCATTCACCGCCGGCCGGACCCGCGCGCCGTTGCGCGTGCGAGCTTGAAGGCGACTTCAAGTCGACATGGTGTCATGTGGCTGACCTGCCCGCCAACCTGCTTGCCTCGTCCACCCGCTCGCCCGGCCGGTGCGCTTTCGCCCGGCCGGGGCTCGCGCGCTGCCGCCTGGCCTCACTGAGCTTCGTCGAAGGCGCGCTCCCGGCGGCAGTCGCGCGGCAGCTTGTCGGAGCGGAGGCCCTTGAACGAGGCCGCCCGCAGGCGGTCGTCGTCGGTCCACGCCTGGTACTCGACCTCGCAGACCAGCTCCGGACGGACCCAGCGGACGCCGCGGATGCCGGGGTCGGGGTCCACCGGCCGCTTGGCGCTCTCATGGGCCTTCAGCTCCTCCAGCAGACCGGCGAGGAAGGACTGGGTGAAGCCGGTGCCGACGTTGCCGACGTAGCGCAGCCGGCCACCGTCGTCGTACAGGGCGAGCAGCAGCGACCCCAGGGTGCTCTCGCGCTGGCCCTTGCCCCGCGTCCAGCCGACGATCACGCAGTCCTGGTGGTGCTTGGCCTTGACCTTGCGCCAGTCCGGCGAGCGCTTGCCCGGGCGGTAGGGGCTGGCGGCGCGCTTGGCGATCAGGCCCTCGAGGCCGAGCCGCGCGACGTGCTCGAACAGCGCCGTCCCGCGACCCTCGACGGTCTGCGACAGGCGCAGGCGGCCGGTCTCGACGAACACCTCGGCCAGGCGCGCCACGCGCTCGCGCAGCGGCAGGTCGAGCAGCGGGACGCCGTCCAGCCACAGCAGGTCGAAGGCGAGGAACTGGATCGGTACCCGGTCCTTGGTGCGGGCCAGCTCGTCCGGGGAGCGGTGGAAGCGGTCCTGCATGCGCTGGAAGGAGGGGCGCCCCTCGCGGTCGAGCGCGACCACCTCGCCGTCGACCACCGCGTTGCGCGCGGCAAGCTGGCGGTGCATGTCGATCAGCTCGGGGAACTGGGCGGTGACGTCCCGCCCGGTGCGCGAGGTCAGCCGGGTCGCCGCGCCGAGCGCGGCGAGGCAGCGGTGGCCGTCCCACTTCACCTCGTAGAGCCAGCCGTCGGCGTCGAACGGCTCCGTCTCCAGCACCGCCATCATCGGCTCGAAGGTCGGCGGCGCCGCCGGCTGCGGCAGCGACGCCCTGCCGGCGAGGAAGCAGATCCAGTCCCGCTCGCTGGTCCGGATGAAGTGGTACTCGGCGCCGTGGTAGCGGCTGCCGTGCAGCCGCACCGTCCACTTGCCGTCCTCCACCTCGAGCGGCTCGTAGGTGCCCAGGTCGAACAGGCGCACCTCGCCGCCGCCGTACTCGCCCGCCGGGATGCTGCCGGAGAAGGTGAGGTAGTCGAGGGGGTGGTCCTCGGTGTTGACCGCCAGGTGGCGCACGCCCGGCTCCTCGGGCAGGCGCTTGGGCACGGCGAACGAGACCAGCACGCCGTCGCGCTCGAAGCGGACGTCGTGGTGGAGCCGGCGGGCGTGGTGCTGCTGGACGGTGAAGGACCGTCCCGGAGTGAGCAGGGCCGGTACCGGGATCCCCGCCGCGTGCGGCTCGGCCGGCATGACCCCTCCGCCCGCCGGCTCGTCCGCCGCCTCCGCGCCCGAGCCGATCGCTCCGTCGTGGACGGCACCCACCTCGCCCGCCTGGTCGGCGGCGCCCGCGTCCTCGGGCTCGCCGACCCCGTCCCCGGCGGGGCGACCGGAGGGCTCGGGGGTGCGGTCGAAGTCCCGCTTGGCGGCGTACTCGTCCAGCGCGGCGCGCGCGGCGGGTCGCTCCGAGCGGGCCCCGCCCCAGCGGGAGCGGGGCCTGGCTGCAACCGGCGAGCCCTGCCTCCCGGAGCGCTCGCCGGCCTGGCTGCCGGCGGTGAGCCCGAGCGCATCCATCGCCGCGGTCAGCGACTGGCGGTCGGTGCGCACCCCGGCGAAGCGGTCGCCGGCCGCGAAGCGCTCCCACACGTTGTCGATGCGGAAGTCCCCGGGCTCCAGGTCCTCGTCCAGCTCGTCCCAGTCGAGCGGGGTCGAGGCGGGTGCGCCCGGCAGCGGCCGCAGCGAGTAGGCGCTGGCGATATTGGCGCCTGGCCGGTTCATCTGGTGGTCGACGAAGACCTTGCCGGCGCGCTTCTCGACCGCCCAGTCCATCGTCACCTTCTCGGGCATGGCGCGCACCACCAGCCGCCCCACCCGCTCCACGAACAGCCGGGCGTCGGTGTGGGTGTGGGTGCCGTCCAGGGGCACGAACACCTGCATGCCGGTGGCCCCCGAGGTCTTCGGGTAGCCGCGCAGGCCGAGGCCGTCCAGCACCACCTTGACCAGCTTGGCCGCCAGGCGGACGTCGGCGAAGGTGTACGGCTCGAACGGGTCGAGGTCGAAGAAGGCGTAGTCGGGGCGGTCGAGCGAACCGGCCCTCGAGTGCAGCGGGTGCATCTCGATGCAGCCGAGGTTGGCCAGGTAGAGCAGGCTCGGCAGGTCCTGGGCGACCACGAACTCGACCACCCGGGTGCCGTCCTCGGACGGCACCGCCGCGGTCGGCAGCCAGCTGGGCGCGTGCGCCGGCACCTGCTTCTCGTAGAACGGCTCGCCGGCCAGCCCGTCGGGCATGCGCCGCATGGTCAGGGGACGGTCGCGCAGGTGGGGGAGGATCAGCGGGGCGACGTTGTAGTAGTAGGTGACCAGGTCGCCCTTTGTGATGCCCTCGCCGGGCCAGTACTCCTTGGCCAGGTTGGACAGGCGCAGCACGCGGCCGTCGACCTCGGCGCGCCAGGCGTCGCCGTCCCGGACGGTCGGCAGCTCCGCCGGGAACGGGATGCGCTGGCGCCCTTCGTCCGCGGCCATGCCGGACAGCCCCCTCCCCGGGCGATGGGCCGGCCCGAGGCTCCCAGACCGGCGAAGGTGCTTGCCCAGGCGGCCGCGAACCTGTTCAGTGTGCTCAGGTCGCCAGCGTACAGTTGAAGGCAAGCAGGTAGGGCCGCCGCCTTCCCCAGGAGCACCGCATGAAGACCATCTGGAAGGGCGCGATCTCGTTCGGGTTGGTGACGATCCCGGTGCGCGTGTACGGCGCCACCGAGGAGAAGAGCCTGCGGTTCCACCAGCTCCACCAGCCCGACGGCGGCCGCATCCGCTACAAGCGCGTCTGCTCGGTCGACGGCGAAGAGGTCGAGTACTCCGACATCGTCAAGGGCTACGAGTACGAGAAGGACCACTACGTGACCCTGACCGAGGAGGAGCTCGACGCCCTGCCGGTGGCCACCGCCAAGGCGATCGAGATCGAGCGCTTCGTCGACGCCGACCAGATCGACCCGATCTTCTTCCAGAAGTCCTATTACCTGGTGCCCGAGCCGACCGGCCTCAAGGCCTACCAGCTGCTGCGCGAGGCCATGGTCGACGACGGCAAGGTCGCCCTCGCCAAGGTCGCCTTCCGCGACAAGGAGCACCTGGCCACCCTGCGCCTGCGCGACAACGTCTTCGTGCTGGAGACGATGTTCTGGCCCGACGAGATCCGCACGCCGAGCTTCGACGTGCTCGACGAGGAGGTGCAGGTCAGGCCGCAGGAGGTGCGCATGGCGCGCAGCCTGATCGAGAGCCTCTCGGCCGACTTCGAGCCCGAGGAGTTCCGCGACGAGTACCGCGCCGCCCTCGAGGAGCTGGTCGCCAAGAAGGTCCAGGGCGAGGAGATCACCTACGCCGAGGAGGCCGAGCCCTCCAAGGTGGTCGACCTGATGGAGGCCCTGCGGGCGAGCGTCGAGGCCGCCAAGGCCGGCAAGGAGGGCGAGTCCGCCCGGCCGGCCGGCCGCAAGAAGGCCTCCTCGTCGCGCCGCAAGAAGGCCGCCGGGGAGTAGGCCCTTTCAGTCCTCGGCGGGGTCGTTGGAGGAGTCGGAGCGGGTGGGGACGCGCAGGCCGTGGCGTTCGGCCCAGGCGCGGCGGTCCTCGGCGCGGGTGACCGCCTCCTCGGCGAGGCGGCGCAGCTCGTCCTCGCGGCGGCGGCGCAGCGCGGGGCTGGGCACCTCGGCGCGCGCCTCGCGCTCGCCGATCTCCTCGCGGACCTCGACGACCTGCAGGGAGAGGTAGGCGAGCGCGCCGAGGGGGATCGGCAGCCAGAAGTTGACCAGCCGGTACAGCACCACGCCGAGGGTCGCGGCCCCCACCGGCGCGCCGAAGAAGGTCAGCAGCGACACCAGGACGACCTCCACCACGCCGAGGCCGGCGGGGGTGATCGGCAGGGCGGCGGTCACGTAGGCGAGCCCGAACGCGACGATCAGGCCGTAGATCGGCACCCGGTGGCCGAACGCGCTCACGAACAGCCACAGGGCCGTGGCGGTGCAGCCCCAGAAGCCCACGTCCCAGAGGATGGCGCGGCGCACCAGCGCGGGCTGGCGGGCGAGGGTCTGCAGCCGCCCGGCCAGGCGCAGGACCACCTCGTGGACCTTGTCCTCGTCGAGGAAGGGCAGGCGCCGGCTGGCCGCGCGCATGATGCTGGCGGCCCTGGCCTGGCCGCGCACCAGCAGCACGACCAGGGTGGAGAAGCCGCCGATCAGCAGCACGCCGAGCACGGCCGCGAAGGCGTAGAGGGGGTTGTAGCCGCGCAGCGGGATGGAGATCACCAGGCCGACCCAGAGGATGATGTTCAGCAGCACGGCCGAGCCCATCCCCTGGGTGGCCATGACGAAGGCGGCGTCCGTGCCGCGCAGGCCGTTCTTGGTCAGCAGGCGGAAGCCGAGCGCCCCGCCGGCGGCGGAGCCGCCCGGCACCACGTGGCTGATCGCCAGGGTGGAGAGCTGGATGCGCAGCAGCGTGAAGAAGCCGGGCTGCTGCCCCCGCGGGATCAGCGAGGCGGTCAGCTTGGTGTAGGAGCCGATCGACGCCGCCTCGAACGCGACCGCCAGCAGCACCAGGCGCAGGTCGATGCTGCCGAACAGCGGCAGCGCGTCGCGCACCTTCGGGACCTGGGGCAAGACGAAGTGGATCACCACGAACGCGATGAGCAGCAGCTGGGTGAGCCGCCTGACCGAGGTGGCGACCGGGGTGCCGGCCCGCGCTCGCGCCATGCCGCTACCGCCCGGGCGCGGCGTCTGGTCGGCGATCCTGGACCCGTCCGAGACCGTGGCCGCCGGAGCCTCGCCGCGAACGGGGCCGGCCGGTGGGAGCAGCACCAGAGGTCATACGGGCAGTATAGGGTCCGCGGCTCGCCGGGCCGGGCGGGAGCCACCCGCTTCGGCGGCCGGCCGGCGTGCCCGCGGCCCGGCGGCTAGCTGGGCGGCGGCGCCGCCCCGACGCGGGCGAGGAACCCGGCGAGCAGCGCGGTGCGCGGCGCCACGCCCTCCAGGTCGAGCCACTCGCCGGCGCCGTGGGCCTCGCCGCCGACCGGGCCGAGGCCGTCGATCGTCGGCAGCCCCGCGGCCGCGGTGGTGTTGGCGTCCCCGGCCCCGCCGCTGGCCGCCTCGCGCAGCTCGAACCCGAGCGCCGCGGCGACCTGCCGCGCCTCGGCCAGCAGGCCGGCGATCGCCTCGGTGCGCTCCATCGGCGGGTGGCGGTGGACCACCTGGAGGCTGGCCTTGGTCCCAGGGACGTAGCTGGTGGCCGCGATCTCCCGCACCGCCGCGAGGGCGCGCTCGAAGTCGGCGGTGGTGACCGCCCGCAGGTCGAGCTGCAGCTCGGCCCGCTCGGCCACCACGTTCGGCCTGGTGCCGGCGTGGATCACCCCGACGTTGCAGGTCACGCCGGGCCAGCGGCCGTTGAGCGCCTGCAGCGCCTCGGTCTTGCGGGCGGCCTCCAGCGCCGCGTTGATCCCCTCCTTGGGGCGGACGCCGGCGTGGACCGCCTTGCCCAGGATGGCGATCTCGAACGCGGAGATCCCCTTGCGCGAGGTCACCAGGGCGCCGTTGACGCGCGCGGCCTCCAGGCCGACGCCGACGTCGTGCTCGCCGGCGAGCCGGATCAGCACGTCCTTGGAGAAGGGCGAGCCGATCTCCTCGTCGGGCGTGCACACCATGGTGACGGCGGCGAAGTCGTCGAAGGCGGCGTCGTCGCAGAGCACCTCGACCGCCTCGATGCCGGTCACCAGGCCGCACTTGTCGTCGGCCACGCCCGGGCCGTAGGCGCGCGCGCCCTCGACGCGGAAGGGCCGCGCCGCCGCCGTGCCGTCGTCGAACACGGTGTCCATGTGCGCCATCAGCAGCAGGCGGCGCCCGCCGGCCTCCACCGGCCTGGCGCCCTGCCGGCGGCCGATCACCAGGTCGCCGAGACGGGCCTCGCCCGCGGCCGGTTGGTGCGCCAGGCGCTCCACCGTCCAGCCGCCGCTTCGCATCCGCTCCTCGCAGAGGTCGGCGACGCGGTTCACGCTTTCGAACGAGTACGAGCCGGAGTCCCGGTTGACCAGCAGCTCGAGGCTGGCGAGGGCGCGGCCCGAGCGGGCGTGCGCCAGTGGCAGCAGGCCGGCGGGATCGGTGCGGGGGTCCATCAGCGCGCCAAGTATAGTGACGGGCATGGCGCCCGCGGCCGACCTGCGCGTCCTGGAAGGGGCCAACCGCTGGTTCCCCGGGCCGGCGGTGCAACTCGTCCTCGACGCTTCCGCGCTCACTGCCCTGCCCGTCGAGGAGGCCGCGGCCGCGGCCGACCGGGCCGGCCTGCCCGGCCCCGCGGCACCGGGCGAGCCGGGCAGCGACCGCCGCCGGGGCTTCGCCACCCGGCTCGCCGCCCACCTGGCACGCCGCGCCGCCGCCGAGGCCGGCACGGCCCGCCTGCCCGTCCGCGGCCGGCCCGGACCGGGCGCCGCCGAGCTGATGGTGGCCTGGCCGTGGCCGCGACACCTGGACGCGGTGGCGCTCGGCCGGGCGGTGGCGCGGCTGGTCGCCGCGGCCGACGAGCCGGACCTGGCCGCCCGCGTCGAGCGGGCCGGGCGCGACCTGCGCAGGGTCGAGCCGGAGCCGCCGCCGACGCTGCCGGTGCCGCGCGTCCCGGTGGTCGCCGTCACCGGCACCAACGGCAAGACGACCGTGACCAGGCTGGTCGCCCACCTCGGCCGCGAGGCCGGGCTGCGCGTCGGCTGGTGCAACACCGACGGCATCTACCTCGACGGCGAGCTGGTCGAGGAGGGTGACTGGTCGGGCCCTGGCGGCGCCAGGCGGGTGCTCGCGCAGGGCGGCGTGGAGCTGGCGGTGCTCGAGACCGCGCGCGGCGGCATCCTGCGCCGCGGCCTCGGGGTGGCCCACAACGACGTGGCGGTGGTGACCAACGTCGCGGTCGACCACCTCGGGCTCGGCGGGGTCGACACCCTCGACGAGCTCGCCGAGGTGAAGGCCGCGGTCGTGCGCGTCACGCGGCCGAGCGGCACGGTGGTGCTCAACGCGGAGGACCCGCGCGTGCTCGCCATGGCGGCGCGCTCCCGAGCGCGCCCGTTCCTGTTCGCGCTGGACCCGTCCGGCGCGCCGCTGCGGGCG
>DASUZB010000226.1:0-20109 GCA_036377075.1 Actinomycetes bacterium
TAGCGGGGCATGCTCCCCTCCTGTCGCAACTGGCGCCGGACGGTCCGGCTGCCCGGCAGTGTCGGGCCAGCCCCGCCCGGGCCACATCGGGAGGTCGTCCCTACGTTGCGCCGCGCGGTCCCTATCTTCGGCGGCGGCGCCGGTTACCCCGGCGGGCCGATCTCGCACGGGCTGGTCGCCGGCTGTCGGGTTACGGGGTCAGGTCGTCGATGGGGAAGACCAGTCCGTGTTGCTCGCACAGGTGGCGGGTGCGGTCGAAGTCCACCTGGGTGCCGTAGCGCGCCTGGTACCCCTCCGGCGAGCCGGCCCCCGAGGCGACCTCGTCGAAGTAGTGCTCGAAGCCGGCGGGGGAGATGATCTCCAGGATCCGGCACGGGCCGGCGCCGGCGTTCCAGAAGGTGTGCCACTGGTCGCGCGGCTTGAACGCCAGGTCACCGGCCTCGGCGTAGACCACGTCGTCGCCGAGCTGTGCTCCAAGCCGGCCCTCCAAGACGTAGCTGTACTCGTCCTCGAGGCTGTGGCGGTGCCACGGCGCGGCCAGGTGCCGCGGCGGGATCGGGTGCTCGACCAGGGAGAACCCGCCGCCCGACTCCTCGCCCCAGACCAGGAACCGGACCCCGACCGTGCCGAGGTCGATCAGCTTGCCGTCGCGCGGGCCGACGATCCGTGGCCCCTGCGACGCGTCGTAGCGTGGGCGTCGTTGCATCGCCAGCACCCTTCCGTGAGATCGAAGCCGTCAGGGCTCTTCGGCGTGGAGCGTCTCGGCGTCGTAGGTCGAGACCTCGATGAGGTTGCCGTCAGGTCGCGGAAGTAGACCGAGGTGATCGGGCCGGTCGCGCCGGTCCGGGAGACCGGGCACTCCTCGAGATGATGGCCGGGCACGCTAGGGGATCAGAAGTCGACCCGCATCACGACGCGTCGCAAGGTCGGCCGGCTGACCTGGGTGAAGCCGGCGTCGGCGAACACGCCTTCGGTACCGACGTGGAGCTCTTCCAGGATCACGTTCTTCGTGGTCATGGGGTAGCCCTCGACGGCGCGAGCGCCTCGCCGGCGGGCGAAGTCCACCGCGGCGCGCGCGAGTGCGCGGCTGACGCCGCGCTTGCGGAAGCCCGCGCGGGTGACGAAGCAGGTCACGGCCCAGACGCCGTCGTCGGTCTTGTCCTCCGCTCGTCCCTCCCAGGGGACGCGGAAGGTGCGCAGCAGGCCCGCGTAGGCGGTGCGTGGCTCGACCGCGCACCAGCCGACGGGCTCGCCGTCGAGGTAGGCGACGAGGCCGCTGGTCGTACCCGACTCCGGATGGCCGCAGTCGGCCTGCTGGCGCAGCCGGTGGGCGCGTTCCTCGGCGGGGAACGAGGCAAAGGACTCCCGCGGACGCAGCTTGTACCGCTGGCACTGGCAGTTGGACGCCGTGCCGCGCGTGCCGAGGACAGTCTGCAGGTCTTCCCAGGTCGCCTCGTTGGCGGGCACGACCAGGATCGCGGGTTCGGTGGCCATGGTGCGCACGATTCTGCAGGTCGAATGGGCCTGGCGCCAGGTCTTCGCCTCCAGCCACGACCGCACGGATGCGGGCGCATTCACGGCGTTGGCCGCCAGGACAAGGAGCTGACGGGGATACTCTGGGCTCTGTTGAGCAGTCCTGAGCATGTTGGTCAGCCACCCTGCTCATCTGGTCTGACATCCCCGGCGACGAGGGTTGCTGGCGGTGACACAGGAGGAGGTTCCGGTGGGATTGGGCGACCACACGGTCGAGGCGGCGATGGCCGTGTCCGACCTCGGCAGGGCCAAGCGCTTCTACGAGGACCAGCTGGGGCTGGTGCCGGGGGAGGAGGATGACCAGGGCGTGCGCTATCCCTGCGCGGAGGGGACCGGGATCTTCGTCTACCTCTCCCCGCAGAACGCGGGCAGGTCGTCCGCGACGCTCGCCGGCTGGTTCGTCGATGACCTCGACCGGACGATGGAGGAACTCGGGGGGCGGGGCGTGACCTTCGAGCGGTACGACCAGCCCGGCCTCAAGACCGACGAGCGCGGCGTCTTCGACGCCGGCCGGTTCAGGGCCGCCTGGGTCAAGGACCCGGACGGCAACACCATGGCGATCACCCAGGTCGAGCGATCTGGAGGCCGGCCTCCCGGGACCCGCTGACCGTGAGCGCGTCACAGAGCAGCGGCACGTCGCTGACCGGACCCGGCAGCGGGAACAGGTTGTGCGGGTCTTCGGGGAACTCGGAGTTGCCGATCAGCTGCAACGACGCCTACTGCCACCGATAGGGAGCTGATGCCGGCAGGTCGATCTTCGGCTCGAGGTCGCCGTAGACCATCTGACCCTGCGGTCCCCGCAGCAGCTCGTAGGGGAACCCCAGCTCGATCCGGCTCGCCTCGTCCAGGCCCGCAAGCTGCTCGGCCGAGAGGTCGACGTCGAGGCTGCCGAGGACGTCGTGGAGCTGCTCGAGGGTGCGGACGCCGACGATCGGGATGAGCTGGCGGCCGCGCTGGCGCACCCAGGCGGCCGCCACCTGCGCCGAGGTCGTCCCGAGCTGGTCGGCGACACGGTCGACCTCGCGGGCGATCCGCAGGTTCCGCTCGGTCAGGCGTGCCTGGTTGGCGGCGGTGCGCCTGCTGTCCTGCGGGGTCGTGGAGGGGCCGCGGGTGTACTTGCCGGTGAGGATACCGGCGCCCAACGGCGCCCAGGCACACACCGTCAGGCCGAACGCGTCGGCCACCGGCAGCAGCTCGCGCTCGGCGGTGCGCTCGATCAGGCTGTACTCGACCTGCAGGGCGACCAGTGGGTTCCAGCCGCGCAGCGCGGCCAGCGTATTGGCCTGCGACGCGATCCAGGCAGGTGCGTCGGACAGCGCCGCATGGAGGACCGTGCCGGCCCGGACCAGGTCGTCGAGGCCGCGCACGACCTCCTCGACTGGGGTGGTGTAGTCCCAGGCATGCACCCATAGCAGATCCAGGTAGTCGGTGCGCAGGCGTTGCAGGCTGGCCTGGACCGAGGCCCGCAGGTTCTTGCGCGCGTTGCCGGCGGCGTTGGGATCGCCGGAGCGCATCGCCAGGGTGTACTTCGTGGCCACGACCCAGCGGTCGCGTCCAGGGCCGAGGAAGCTGCCGACGATCTCCTCCGACTGGCCCTCGTGGTAGGCGTTGGCGGTGTCGAGGAAGTTGCCGCCCGCCTCGGCGAACGCGCCCAGGATCCGGTGGCTCTCCTTCTCGTCGGCTCCGAAGCCCCAGGCGTCGCCGAAGCTCATGGTGCCCAGGCACAGCTCGGAGACGCGCAGGCCGCTCGGGCCCAGCAGCTTGTAGCGCATGGCACGCTCATCCTTCTTCTGCTTGGTGCGGATGCGTGCAGGATGATGGCCGGCCGGTGCGGAAGCATGGGGGATGTCCCCTATCTACGGGCTGATCCTCTGCCGGGTCGCGTAGGCGGCCGCCTCGGCCCGGTTGCGCAGGCCGAGCTTTGACAGCACGTTCCCGACGTGGTGCTCGGCCGTCTTGCGGGAGATGTAGAGCCGGTCGCCGATCTCGGCGTTGGAGAGCCCGGCGCCGATGAGCTGGAGGACCTCGGCCTCGCGCTTGGTCAGCGCGCCGATGCCCTTGGGGCCGATCCGGATGGGTGCACCCAGCGACCGCAGCAGCGCCCCGGCGGCGTCGGCGTGCCGGAGCGCCTGCAACCGCTCGAAGTCCAGGAGCGCTGATCTCGCTTCGGCGACGGCGACCTCGGGCGAGCGTTGCGCCAGCGCGCGCGCCATCTCCAGGCGCGTCCTGGCAAGCTCCATCGGCAGCTCGGCCCGTGCGAAGCCCTCCAGTGCTTCGTGCAGGCAGGCGCGCGCGTCTCCCTCCTTCCCGACGGCGACGCAGACCCGCCCCTTCGCCAGCGCGGCGACCGCCCTCAGGTAGGGTCCCCGCTGCGCCTCGGCGACGCGGGTCAGGCGCCGGGTGACTCGCCGTGCGTCGTTGAGGTTCCCCTGCTCGAGGTAGGCATCGACCAGGAGCGCGAGCAGCGGCCCCACCATGGTCGACTCGCCGACCGTGGGAACCTCGTCGTCGGGGCCTTCGGTGGCCCGCTCGAGCAGGTCCCGCGCCCGCGCCGTCTCGCCGCGGGCGAGGTGGAGGGCGGCGAGGGTGCGGACGGCGTCCGGATGCTGCTCGAGCCCGTCCAGCAGCTGGGCGGCCTCCTCGAGGCGGCCCTGCCGGACGCGCAGGTCCGCGAGGCGGATGACCGCAGCGGCGCGCCGCGCCGACAGTCCCCGGTCGAAGTGGTGGGCGGCCTCGATCAACTGGGCTTCCGCCTCCTGCCAGCGTCCGGCCGCGGTGAGAATGCCCCCGTAGTGGGCCCGGCAGAAGGCGGCCACGACGTTGCTCCGCCGCATGCGCTCGGCAGCCGCGCGCATCCACTGGTCGGCACGCGGGACGTCGTTGACCAGCTCGCACGCCCAGAGGAGTCCGCAGAAGATCTCGTCCACCGTGGCGAGCTCGGTCAGCTCGCCGGCGCAGGCTGCCGCCAGCGCCTCGTCGGAGAGCACCAGTCCCTCCTCGACGCGGTCGGTCATGACGAACAGCCCACCGAGATAGGCCAGCGCCAAGAACTCGATGTCGGGATCGCCGAATCGGCGTCCGATCGCGATCGCCTCGCGGAGCAGGTCCTCGCGCACCTGCGCGTCCGGTTCGGAGAAGGCCTTGATGATCAGCACCCAGCCGTACTCGGGTCGATCCTCGCCGGCTTCCTCGAGGATGGTGCGGGCGCGCGCGAGCCATCCGCTCCGAACGGCCCAATCGCCGAGGACGTTCCCGGTGATCCAGGCGGCGGTGCGCGCCGCCCGACCGGCAGCCATGGTCTGGCGTTCCCGACGGTAGGCGGAACAGGCGCGCTCGTACTGCGCCGCGGCGGCGGCGTACGCGCGCTCGAGGTACAGCGCCTCGGCAAGGCCTTCGAGCGCCTCGCCCGACTCGACCTCCGCGAGGGCGAGCTCGAACGCACGGCGAGCGCTCGCGGCGTCGCCGTCACGAAGGGCCGCCAGGCCCTCTTCGATCAGGGGCGAGCTCACGACCCGATGATGGCACGCAAGGGCGGGTTGCAGCTCGGATGGTGCCCGAGCAACATCGGCGAGTGTGGCCGATCTGATCCATCTCCGGGGCGCCAACCGTTGGGCTTAGTCCTGGCGGGTCAGCATGAACACCGGAACCCGACGCGTGGTCCTGGCCTGGTGTTCGACGAGTTGGGGAGCCTCGGCGACCAGCTTCGGCCACAGGTTGGCGCGGGCGGTGCCGTCCAGCTCCTCCGCCAGGACCGTGAACGCCTGTGCCCCCACCTCGACGGTGATCCTGGGGTTGGCCTTGAGGTTGTGGTACCAGTCCGGGTGGGTTGGCGACCCTCCGTTGGAGGCGACGATCGCGAAGCGGCCGCCTCCCTGGGGGAAGCAGCCCAGCGGCGTGACCCGCTCGATCCCGGACTTGGCACCGAGGTGGTGGACGAGGATCAGCGTGGTGCCCGCCCATGGCCCGCCGACACGACCCCCGTTCGCCCGGAACTCCTCGACGATCATGGCGTTGTAGTCGTTGGCCCCGCCCGAAGCCGAGTTCGCCATGATCCCCTCCAACGCCTCAGACGTACTCGTCGTGGCGGCGGATCCAGAGCTGCCACGCGTCGCCCTCGTCGCGGCCCTTCGGTGCCCGGTCAAGGATCGGGTAGTAGCCCATCAGGAACTCGACCCCACGCCACGTGGTCGCGTAGGTCTGGTAGACGGCGCCGTCCTGGAGCGTGAAGGCGGTCACCGCTGGTGACTCCGAGAGGTACCCGCTGACGTCGGTGCCGGCCGCGGCCGCGTTCTGGTAGACGATCGGCGGCAGCCCACCCTCCGGAGGCACGGTGAACTCGCGCATCTGCTCCTCGGTGTTGGAGGCGCCAAGGTCGTAGTTGAAGTCGGTGTTCGCCGCCGAGACCCAGGGAAGGCTCCAACCCATCCTCTGCCTGTACGCCTGCAGCTTCGCCAGCGGGGCCCGCGAAACCAGCACCAGGGTCACGTCGCGGGCATGGAGGTGCGGCAGCAGGCCGTCGAGGCCATCGGCGATCGAGGAGTTGACCGGGTCCCCCGCCTGGTAGCTCGGTCCGAACATGAAGTGGTAGACCAGCAGCTGGGAGCGGCCGTCGAAGAGCTCGGCCAGGGTTCGCGTCCCGTCGCCGGTGTCGAACCGGTACTCCTTCTCGATCGCGACCCAGGGCAGCTCGCGGCGCTGGCGCGCCAGCTCGTCCCCCATCCGGGTGTGCTCCTTCTCGCGTTGAAGCAACTCGTCACGAGCGGCCTGCCACTCCTGCCGGCCGACAACCTTGTGATCCGTCATCGCGTCTTGCCTCCTTCGTCGTGCTGCTGCGCGGAATCAGCACCCGTCCCTCTTCCTCCGGTTCTGCCGTGTCCCTGTGGGTTCGGCGCCGCTTGTTGGCGGCCTACTGATACAGACCAGCCAGATGCGCGGGAATCGCCGCGGGCCGGCCCGTGACTTCGGAGCTTTCTGCCGGCCTGGGCCGGGTGCCTGGCTCAGGCGCTGCCGGGTGCGGGTGCGGACAGCAGGCGCGGCTGGCGGCCGAGGAAGGCGACGAGCTGGTCGCCGGGGCAGGCCGGGCCGGGCAGCCGAACCGGGCTGGCGAACAGCCCAGGCCGGGTGCCCGGGGTGACCAGCAGCGGGGCGATCGGCAGCAGCACGGCCGCCAGGCCCGACGGGAGCGGCCGGCCGGCGCCGCATGCGACCGAGATGTCCCAGCCGTGGACGGCGATCTCGATGGCTCCCGTCACCGCGACCGTGCTCGCGGTCAGCTCACGGTCCCCGGTGGCGACCCGGCGCTCGGCCGGCCCGGCAGCGGCGCAGGCGCCCAGCAGCCTCGCTGCCTGGCCGCGCAACCGCGCGACCGGGTCCCGCCCGGGCCCGTCGTAACCCTGCGCCGGCCCGGGGCTGACGCCTCCGGTGGCGATCGCCTCGCCCAGCACCCCGATCGAGTCGCTGAGGTGGTCCAGCAACGCTTCCAGGTCCCAGCCCGGGCACGGGGTAGGGCGCGACAGGAGCTGCGGAGTGACCAGCGCGGCACCGGCGAGCGCGTAACCGGCAGCTGCTTCGAGCAGTTCCAGCGCCCTGTTCAGCGGGGCCACGGGGGGACCGCCTGGTTCTGCGCTGGCGCGGGCCCGGCCGCGGCCGCACCGTACTCGGGTGGCAGGCCGAACGAGGCGAACAGGCTTGGGTTCTGGAAGGCGACGATCCGCGCGATCCCCGTCGCGGTGAACGTGGGCACCAGCACCGCGTGCGCGAGGTAGGCCCCGCCTGGCTCGCGCTGGTAGGCCGCGAACGCCGGCTGCCCGTTCGCCATCACCGGAACCAGCCGCAACCGCCCGGGCTCGGTGAGGAAGTTCCCCGCCACAAAGCGCATGGCGGCCTGGCGGCCGGCGAACCAGGTCAGCAGCGGGGGCATCTCCAGGACGGCATCCTCCCGCAACAGCTCTGCAAGCGCGCTGGCGTCGGCGTTCTCGATGGCCGCGGCGAACCGGTCCAGCAGCGCCCGCCGGTCCGGCTCGGCGGGCTCGGCAAGCTCATCTTCGGCGGGCAGCGCCTGCGCGAGCTGGGCGCGGGCTCGCCGCAGGCCGCTGTTCACCGCGGTCGTCGTCGTGCCCAGCAGGTCCGCCACCTCAGCGGCCGGCCACTCCAGCACGTCCCGCAAGATCAGCACCGCGCGCTGCCGGGCGGACAGGTACTGCAGCGCCGCGACGAAGGCCAGCCGGATACCCGCCCGCGCCGCTGCCGCCGCGGCCGGATCCTGACGTTCCCCAGCCAGTAGCGCGTCGGGGAACGGCTGCAGCCACGGCACCTCCGGCGCGGCCACCAGCGGCGCCTCCGGGTCCTCCGCCGGCCCGCCCAGCCCCGACGGCAGCGGCCGGCGGCCGCGGCGCTCGATCGCGGTCAGGCACACGTTGGTCGCGATCCGGTACAGCCAGGTCCGCACCGACGAACGGCCCTCGAACCCGTCATAGGACCGCCACGCCCGCAGGTACGTCTCCTGCACCAGGTCCTCGGCCTCCTCGGCCGAGCCCAGCATCCGGTAGCAGTGAGCCAGCAACTCACCCCGGAACCGGCCGGTGAGACTGGTGAACTCCTCGCTGACCGTCATCGGCCACCCCAACTCGCCCGCGACGCGCAGGCCCTAGATATACGGACCGGCCGGCCGCCGCAAAATCGCCTCCCACCCGGGCGCCGAAGCAGCGCCGCAAGGAGAAGGGCACCGCCCCCCTGCGGGGGGCCGACAGGGCGGCGGCGCTGTGTCCACGATACGGCGACGGCAGCCCGGATCCCTCGCGTACGCAAACGGCCCACCGGGGACGCCGGGCCGGGCCACACACTGCCAGGCGTGGCGCCCCTTGACACCGAATGGCCGCGCCCACAACACGTGACGGGTCTGACGCCTACGGCACATCTGGGTGAATCGTAGGTGACACCCGCGTGAATCGGCGGGTGACGTGGCGGCTGCCAGGTCGCGTGGTGGCCAACCATGGTCGGATCGGGGGGTGCGGCTTGAATGCCTGTCAAGGTCCTGCTGATCGACAGCCAGAAGGTGCTGACCGACGCGTTGACGGAGTTGGGTCGGGCGACGCCTTCTACGTCAACTCCAGGGAGGCGGCCGCCAACCCTCCCCAGCTGGCACTGACCGTCCAGTAGAGGCCTGAACGGCAGCGGTTTCCGGTGTGCCAGCGCTGCAAGGAGCTGGCGGGGATGCTGGGGATCGGCTGAGCCCTCCCAGGCTGGCCAAGGCAACGCAGCGGCTGGCTGCGACTACTGGCCTCGCGTCACGCCGGTATGGAGGTGACCGTGACCTCGATGGCTGCGGGCAGGGCCGAGCGCTTGGTGACGCTCGCCCGGCCATGCGAGTCACGAGGTCCTCCGCTCAGGCGCGCTTGCTGACGCGGAACTCGGCCTCGGTCCCGACCGATCCGTCGTGGCCCTCGACCATCCAGCCCAGCAGTGAGTGGCCGGGACGGGCGCCGGCGGGGATGCTGGCCACCAGCTCGAACGTCGCCTGCTCCCCTGGGTGCAAGGCACCACCCAACGGCGCGCAGGCCAGTCCGTAGCGGTGCTGCTGGTGGACGGTCCAGCGGCCGTCCGGCCCGAGCAGGTTCACGGTCACCGTGTAGTTCGGGCAGGGATGCAGCGGGACGGTCCAGTTGCCTCGGTTGGCGAGGGTCACCCGGTAGGGCAGCGCCGCCCCGGCCACCGCCGTCCGGGGGATCCGGAGCCGGAGGTCCAGCGAGGTCGCGTCCCCGTACATCGTCCCGGCCGCCGGTCCGGACAGGGTGAACGGCGCCCCGTCGCCGATCGACGGCTGCCCCCCGTGGACGCATGGCGGCGGGGTGACCGCGACCGGCGCCGACGTGCTGGTCCGCGGCGACGCACCGGTGGAGAGTGGCAGCCGGATCGCGACCGCCTCGGGCGCGGGCCGGCACCAGTTGAACCAGTGCACCTCCGCGGTGATCGCGCCGCCCGGCCGGAGCACGACCTGGTTGGGGTGGGGTGGCGGCGACGGCCGGGAGATCAGCGAGGACACCGGCAGCAGGGTGCCACGCTCGTCGAGCAGCTCGAACGACGGGTACGGCGAGAGCGGCAGCGAGCAGTCGACCGCGCCGCCGTTGACGAGCTGGACCGTCCCGGTCACGGCCTCCTGGTGGAGGCCCTGCCAGGTGAGCCCGGTGCGGACGGCGGCACCGCGGCACCCTGGCGCGGCCGGCGTAGGTCCCTGCTCGACGGGTGGCGCCGGACGCCACGGGACCACCGGGCCCGGCCGGAGGTGCGCTGGCGGCGGGACCACTGACACGCCGGGGGCATCGCCAACCGGGCGGTCGGGCTGGGCAGGCTCGGCCCGCCGGGCGCACCCGGGGAGCACCATGGCAGCAGCCAGCAGCACGGCGACCAGCGCCGTCGCGTTCCTCAGGGGTCCAATCCAGGGTACTGGCATGCCGGCGACCGTATCGCGACCAGCCCTCGTCACCAGGTTGTCGCCGTTGTCGGTCGCCATCATTCTCCCAGGACTCGCGAGTCAGCACGCTGAGGCTCCCAGACTTCCGCGGCGCCCTCAACGGTGGGCGCCTCCGACGAACGACCTGATTCCGCGTCAGTACGCTGGCCGCCGGCCGCTGCGGCGCGGCCTCCCAGCGCTACTCGATCCAGGTCACCTGCAAGCTGGCGCCATCGCGTGGGCGCCCGTCTACAGGTAGCGGCGCACCGCGGTCCTGTAGCTGCGGTACGCGGCCCCGAAGCGGCGTTCCAGGGAACGCTCCTCCCGAATGACCACGACGTGGGTCGCCACCAGCACGACCGGCAGGAGCGGCAGCGGCCAGGCGGTGCCGGCAACCAGCGCGGCCCCACGTAGCCGAGGGTCCAGGCGCCGTACATCGGGTTCCTGCCGTGGGCGTACGGCCCGCGGTGGACGAGCTGGTTGGGCCGTTCGAGGTCGACGCCGGCAGCCGCCCGCACCGCCGATGCCCCGAGCCACAGGCCGGCGAGGAGCAGGGGCCAGCCGCAACCGTGGCCGATCCAGGCTGGCCAGGGCAGGCTCCACGGCTTGACGACCTGGAGGAGGATGCCCGCCCCCAGGCCCACCACGTGGGCCTGGGGGATCGGGATGTTGCCCCACCGCCAGGCCGGGCCACCTGCCCGCGGACTCATCCTGAGCGCGTCAACGGGCGGACGCTGTCGTCGGCCCGCGGCGCGGCGTCGATCGCTGGTATGCGGCGCCGACGAGGGATCCGGAGCGCATCAGGCACCTGCCCCGCAGCCGCTCCACTCGAGGGGCATGGCCTCTGCCCCGGGACATTCGGTGGCGACACCCGCGCGGTGGTCGGGCGGCAGGTGGCCTCGCCGCGGCCCCGGCCCGGCCGGCTGCCGCCCCGGCCTCGGACCTGACCGAGCCTCAGGGCTGACGGAACAGCCGCCGCCGCAGCGCCTCCTCCGCCGCCGCGCGCGGATCGCCCGCGTCCGCGGGAGCCTGCCACGCGACGACGGCGTCCGGCCGCACGAGCACCGCGCCGTCGGGACCGAGGCCGTAGGCCTGGGCGAACGTCTCGTTCTTGTCGACCAGGTCGCCGTCCGGTGAGCGACGGCAAGCTGCGGTTTCGGCACGCCCGAGTCCGCGGCACTAGCGCGCGCGTGCGTAGGCGAGGTCGAAGTCGTGGTTCCAGTTCGAGCCGTCGTTCGATTGCTCCCAGCGGCCGACGATCGCGTTGCCGTCCGGGGCATCGGGGTGCTCGACCTCCCACCGCTGGATGAGGAAGCGCCGTCCCGGCAGCCACTCGAAGGTGGTGCGTGCACGCGGGGCATCGGCCGGGTTCGGGGCGAACGACGTGGTCATGCTCCACGCTCCGACGAAGACGTCGAGCGGTTCCAGCGCCTTGTGTGCGGCCGCCTCTGCCATCGCGGTCCTTTCCGTCCGGGGCTGGTGCGCGTCGATGGCGAGGGTACCGATGGCTGTCGCGCCGTGGACCGCCTCGGATGGGTCGACCCGTGCGCCCGGCGGCGATCAGTCCGGGCGGTTGGTGGCGGCGCTCACCGTGTCCACGACGACGCGGTGGTGGATGACGGTGGCGTCGTAGCTGGCCAGCACCGCCTCCGCGTCGGGTTCGACGATGGCGTGGTCGAGGTTGGTGCCGGCGAACCGCCGGACCGCTTCCAGGGACTCCCAGAGGGTGAGCACCTGCAGCTCGACGTGGCCGTCGTGATCGCGCCGCAGCAGGTAGGCGCCGTGGTAGCCATCGATCGCCTGCAGGGTGGGCAGGACCGTGCGGGTGAAGTGGTCACGATAGGCGTCGGCGCCCTCAGCGGTGGCGGTGGCGTGGAAGGACCTGATGATCACGGTGTCCTCCTGTCGGTCGTACGGGTGATGGCGCGAGGGTCGGCCGCACCGCCCGGACGCTCTGGTTAGACGTTGGCCGCGTGTGATTTTGCGCTGACGGTCTCGACCTGGCCCGGGACAGCGGGTCCGGCGCGGTGTCGGCGGAGCGTACGAATGGCCAGGATGGCTCTGGTGACGCCCCAGGCCGCCGCGAGAGCGCCACTCCCCATCAGCACGATGGCGAAGTCCGGGATCGTCAGCAGCAGGACCGACAGCGACCCTCCGAGGAACAAGGGCAGGCCGACCAGGCACACCAGTGCCCAGGCAAGGCTCGCCACCAGTGGCACGACGATCCGCCCCGTCACCCTGATGAAGCCGCGGGGACGACGCGCTGGCTGGGCGCGCCAGCGCCGCAGCAGCACGATCGAGCGGGCGATGCCGAGCACCTGCAGCACCCCGACCCCCAGCAGGACGAAGAAGAAGATCTGGTTGGCGTTGGTGACGGGTGGGGTGGTGAGCTGGCGGCCGACCAGCAGGCCCAGCACGCCGCGGGCGATCGTGCTCTCGTGGTCCGGCGACAGTGCGTTGTGGCCGTTGGCCAGCACCACTACCCCCCAGCGGTCCTGTGGGGCGAGCATGATGTCGGCGTGGAAGTTGGGGGCGTTGCCCGGATGCCACAGCATCGACACGCCGTTGGAGCGTTCGACGTACCAGCCCATGGCGTAGGCGATGTCGCGGTCGGCGGCGGGGAGCATGACGGCGGGGCGGTGCAGCGCGGCGATCCCGGCCGGCGACAACACCCGCGCGGTCCCTGAGCGGCCGCCGTTGAGGTGGGCGATCAGGTAGTGGCTCATCGCTTCGGTGCTGGCGCTGAGATAGCCGGCGGGCACGGCGGCGCGGTTGTAGGACTCCTGGAAGGCAACCGGCCGGCCGAACCAGTAGCGGTGCCCGGTAGCCAGGCCATGCCGCCGCGCCTCCAGCGGCGAGGTGTAGGTGTTGGTCATGCCCAGCGGCGCGACCACGTGCTGTTGCACATAGTCCTCGTAGGACTGGCCCGCGACGGTCTGCACGACCAGCCCGAGGGTGACGTAGTTCACGTTGGCGTACCTGAATGCCTGGCCGGCCGGGTGGATGGGCTGCACGGTGCTGAGCGCGCGCACAGCGTGCTCCAGCGCGTCGTCGCCGCCGTCGCCCTTCGTGAGGGAGTCGGACGGGTCGGCTAGCCCACTGGTCTGGTTGAGCAGGTGCCGGACGGTGATGCGCGCGGAGTCGGTGGGGCCTGCCAGGTGAAACCAGGGCAGGTAGCGCTGCACGGGGGCGTCCAGGTCGATCTTGCCCGCCTCGACCAGTTGCATGACCGCCAGGGCGGTGAACGACTTGGTCGTGGAGGCGAGGATGAAGGGGGTCTGCGGGGTGACCGGCTGGCCGGATGGGTTGGCGTGGCCGAAGCCGCGCAGGTGCACGACGCGGTCGCCGTGCACGATGCCGAGCGCTAGGCCGGGCAGGCGGGTGGCGCGTCGTTGCGCCTCGACGTACCGGTCGATGGCGGCAAGATCCGGCGTGCTGGCGCCTCGCGCGCTGGCCGCGGCTGCCGCCGGCGGGCGCGTCCCGCCAAGCGCGATCAGGGCGAGCAGGGCGGCCAGTACCGTGATGGCGGTCCGCCGCGCCTCGCCGGGCCGCAGCGACCGGATCCTGGTGCTGCTCGTGGAAATGCTGGTGTTCACGTGTGTGCCTCCTCGACCGTGGCCCTCTGGTCGATGGTGTTGCTGGTCCCGATAGGGCTCATGGCCTGACGATAGGCAGCGGGGCCGGTCGCGTCGTCGGCCCGCGGGCCACAGTTCCGCGTCGCCCCTGGGCGCATGCATCCACAACCGTCAGCCTGGGGATGACGGTCTCGCGGTGAGGATGGGTGGCTCGGCGGCTGAGCGCTGGAGGCGGCCGGTTCCCACTTGTGCGCTGGCCTCTACCCCTGCGTCGTTCGTGCCGGTTCATGGACCCGACCGCTCCGCCGGCGGGTTCGGTGTCCACCCCGGGAGTACGTGGGCGTCGCCTGCGGGTGGATGTGGTCGGAGGGTCAGGCGGCGTAGGGTCGCGGCATGCGTGAGGGCGTGGGGCGTTCGTCGCGACCGCGTGCCAGCCCGTGGCTGTTCGACAGCATGCTGGCGGTGGCGGCCGCCAGCCTGAGCACGAGCTTGTTCTTCGGGATGTCGTTTGGCGGCCTGCCAGGCGTCGCGCTCGTCGTGGGGTACGCGCTGGTCCTGCTGCATACCCTGCCGATCGCGGCACGCAGGCGGTTCCCCCTGGCGGTGCTTGCAACCAGCCTGGCCAGCGGGCTGGCGCTCGCGGCTATCGGACTGCCGCCCGTCGTGCTCGGGCCGGCCATCCTGGTGCCGGTCTATACCGTCGCGGCGTACTGCGACCGCCTCGTCGCGCTCTCGGGCTTGGCCGCCGCCGAGGTCGCCCTGGCCGGGGTTCAGCTCCTCCCGGCCAGGGTGGCGTTGACCACTTGGGTCGGCAACGCACTGGTCGTGGCTGCCGGGTGGCTGCTGGGCCGGTTCGTGGGCGAGCGCCGGGTGTACGCCGTCCGGTTGGAGGAACGGACCGCCGAGCTCGAGCAGGCGCGTGAGGAGTTGGCCCGCCGGGCGGTTGCGGAGGAGCGCCTGCGCCTGGCTCGCGAGCTGCACGACGTGGTCGCGCACAGCATGAGCGTGATCGCGGTGCAGTCCGGCGTCGGTGCCCACGTCGCCGACAGCAAGCCCGAGGAGGCCCGCAAGGCGCTGGCGGCCATCGAGACCACCAGCCGGGCGACCCTGGAGGAGCTGCGACGGCTGCTGGGGGTGCTCCGCCAGGCCGGTGAGCCGGTGGGCAGCCTTGCCCCGGTGCCCGGGCTGGCCGACCTCGACAGCCTGCTGGCCGAGATGGCCAAGGCGGGCCTGGCGGTGCGGCTGCGGGTGGAGGGGGCACGGCCGCCGCTGCCGACCGGGGTCGACCTGTCCGCCTACCGGATCGTCCAGGAGGCGTTGACCAACGTCGTCAAGCACGCCGGGAAGGCGCGCGCCCAGGTCGTCGTCTGCTACCGCGAGCAGGAGGTCGCCGTCGAGGTCACCGACGACGGCCGGGGCGCGGAGGTGGCCGCCGGGGTCGGCCACGGGATCGTCGGCATGCGCGAGCGGGTGGGGCTGTTCGGCGGCGACTTCGAGGCTGGCCCTCGGCCGGGCGGTGGCTTCCGGGTCGCCGCCCGCCTGCCCTTTGCGGCGGAGCGGCGATGACCGTCCGGGTGGTGGTCGCCGACGACCAGACCCTGGTGCGGGCCGGCTTCCGCTTGCTGGTGGATTCGGCGCCCGACCTGGAGGTGGTCGGCGAGGCCGGCGACGGCGCGGAGGCCGTCGAGCTGGCGCGCCGTGAACGTCCCGACGTGGTGCTCATGGACATCCGCATGCCGGTGATGGACGGCCTGGAGGCGACCAGGAGGATCGCCGCCGAGGAGCCGCTCGCCGGCGTCCGCGTCCTGGTGCTTACCACCTTCGACCTCGACGAGTACGTCTACCAGGCGTTGCGGGCCGGCGCCAGCGGCTTCCTGCTCAAGGACACGCCGCCGGCCGACCTGCTGGCCGCCGTCCGGGTCGTGGCCGCGGGGGATGCGCTCCTGGCCCCACGCATCACCCGCCGGCTGATCGCCGAGTTCGCGCGCCGGCCTGATCCTGCCCGGGCCGCTCCCGCCGCGCTCGGAACCCTCACCGGCCGGGAGCGGGAGGTGCTGGCCTTGGTCGCCCGCGGCCTGTCCAACGCCGAGATCGCCGAGCACCTGGTGGTGAGCCCGGCCACGTCCAAGACCTACGTGAGCCGGATCCTGACCAAGCTGAACGCCCGCGACCGGGCGCAGCTGGTGGGGATCGCCTACGAGACCGGCCTGGTCACCCCCGCCTCCGGCTGAGCCCATCGCGTCCGGCCGTTTCGGCAGCTCCGCGGCCACCGTCCGCTGGCCACCCACGGCCCGGCACGACCGCCGCGACCCCGCCCACGGTCGACCCCGTGCGCGCGGCGTACGCCTGCCAGCCGACGCGCAACTGTCCGCCAGGGGCCGACGACCGCGACCGCCTCGCCTCGTACCGTCGAAGCGCCAGCGCCCCCGACGCCATCGGCCCAAGGAGGGACCAGCGGGGGCGGAGGAGGAGGCAATGCCCGTCATCACCATCGAGGGACTGACCAAGCGGTTCGGGGAGGTCGCCGCGGTCGACGACCTCACCTTCGAGGTCGACCAGGGAACCGTGGTCGGGTTCCTCGGCCCCAACGGAGCCGGGAAGACCACCACCCTGCGCACGCTGCTCGGCCTGGTCGCCCCGACCGCCGGCAGCGCCAGGATCCACGGCCGCCCTTACCGGGAGCTGACCGACCCGGTCCGCCACGTCGGCGCCGTCCTGGAGGCGTCGAACTACCACCCGGGCCGCACCGCCCGCAACCACCTCCTGGTCGTCGCCGCCGCCGCCGGGCTGCCCCCGCAGCGGGCCGACCAGGTCCTGGCCCAGGTCGGCCTCGCCGACGCGGCCCGCCGCCGGGTCGGCGGATTCTCGCTGGGGATGCGCCAGCGCCTCGGCCTGGCCACCGCCCTGCTCGGCGACCCCGCCGTGCTGGTGCTGGACGAGCCGGCCAACGGCCTGGACCCAGAGGGCATCCACTGGCTGCGCGGCTTCCTCCGCCACCTCGCCGACCAGGGCCGCACCGTGCTGGTCTCCAGCCACGTGCTCGCGGAGGTCGCCCAGACCGTCGACCAGGTCGTGATCATCGCCCGGGGGAAGCTGGTCACCCAGTCCACCCTGGCGGCGCTCACCGCCCGCACCGGCCCGCTCGTCCGGGTCCGCACCCCGCAGGCCGCGGCCCTGCGGCGCCTGCTGGCCACCCACGGCACGCAGGCAGAGCTGGTCGAAGCCGACCAGCTCATGGTGGCCGGCAGCACCACCGAGGTGGTCGGCCGGGCCGCCGCCGCCGGCATCGTCATCCACGAGGTGACCACCGAGCACTCCAACCTCGAGGAGGTCTTCCTCGAGCTCACCAAGCAAGGAGGAGGATCATGACCCGGCTCGTCCGTGCCGAGCTGGCCAAGCTCCGCAGCACCCGCCTCGTCTACGGCGTGGCGGCCGCGATGGCCGCGTTCGCGGCCCTCGCGGTGACCGCCAACGTCACCACCGCCGGCACCCAAGGCAACCCGCCGCTGTCGGCCGACCACCTGCCAGCGCTCGCCGCCACGCCGGTGACCCTGCTGGCCGGCGCCGCGCTGCTGCTCGGCATCCTCGGCATGGCCGGAGAGTTCCGTCACCAGACCGTCACCCAGACCTTCCTGGTCACGCCAGACCGCGGGCGTGTGGTAGCGGCCAAGCTGGTCGTCTACCTCCTGGCCGGGGTCGCACTGGCCGTCGTCACCCTGGCCGTCGCCACGGCCCTGGCGGCGAGCTGGTTGACCGCCAAGGGGCTGGCGCCGTCAGTGGTCGACGCCGACCTCGGCCGCGTGGTGGCAGGAGCGCTGCTCGCAGCCGGGCTGTGCGGACTGCTCGGGGTCGGCGTCGGCGCGTTGCTCCGCAACCAGGTTGCGGCGCTGGTCAGCGCGCTGGTCTGGGTGGTGGTGGTCGAGGGCCTGCTCGTCAACCTGCTGAACGCTCCGAGCCTCGGCAGGTGGCTTCCCAGCGCCGCCGTTGCCGCGCTCACCAACCCGGGCGGCGCCAACCTCTCCCGGTGGGGCGGGGGGCTGCTCGTCGCCGTCTACGCGCTCGCGTTCGCCCTCGCCGGCACCCGCTTCGTCGTCCGCCGCGACATCACCTGACCACCAACGACGCCACGATCGACCACCGGGGTGAGCAGCCGTCCCCCTCTACGGGCCGGCTGCTCACCCACGAGGATGCCCGGGCATGGCGAGCGAGGCCTGGATGGTCACCGCTGCCAGGTCATCGGGAGGTCCCGTCGGGGGGCTCGACCGGGTGCAGCAGGACGGGTCCGTCGCCGACCTCCACCAGCGCTCGGGCTCCGGGGGGCAGCACCTCCAGGGCGTGGGCGGGCAGCTGCACCGATCCGGTCGGGCCGACCACCGCGTACTCCACGCCACCGCGGCCCTCCGCGCCCACCCGGCCGCCGCGGATGCTCACGGTGCGGTCCGTCGCTCCCGCCGCCTCGGGGTCATGGGTGACCATGACGATCGTGGTGCCGGTCTGGTCGCGCAGGAATCGCAGCAGCTCCAGCACCCGTGCGACGTTGGCGCGGTCGAGCTGGCTGGTGGGCTCGTCGGCCAGGAGCAGCGGCGGTTCGTTCGCGACCGCCACGGCGACGGCGAGCCGCTGCTGCTCGCCACCGGACAGCGCACGGACCGGCCTGCTGCCGGAGGCCGCGAGGCCGGTCGCCGCCAGCAGCGCGCGGGCGCGCTCGCGACGGCGCGCGGCCGGCATGCCGGCCAGGCGCATGGGCAGCTCGAGGTTCTGCGCGGCACTGGCGTAGGGCAGGAGGTTGCGGGCCGGGGTCTGGACCACGAAGCCGACCTGGCGACGGCGGAACGCGGTGAGCGCGGCCTCCGGCAGGCGCGCGAGGTCGTGTCCGTCCACCCACACCCGGCCCGCGGCCGGCCGTTCCAGGCCCCCGAGCAGCGCCAGCAGCGTGGACTTGCCGGCGCCCGACGGGCCCAGCAGCGCCAGCAGCTCTCCCCGGGCGACGTCGAGGTCGACGCCCTGTAGGGCGACGACCTCGTGGCCGGCCAGCCGGTAGATCTGGAACAGGTCCCGGCAGGCGACCAGGCTGCCACGCGCTGGCGGCGTCACAGCACCTCCTCCCGTAGCAGCGCGGGTCGTGCCGCGCGGACCAGTCCCGCCACGACCAGCGACAGGCCCACGGCGACGAGCGCAAGGGCCAGCCCGGCGCCGACGGTCAGCGCCGGCCAGTCGGGCAGGTGCAGGGCCGGCGGCACCCTCGGCGGGTCCAGGAACTGCGGTACTGCCGGCAGGGCGACCAGCGCGGTGACCAGCCCGACGGCGCCACCGGCGAGGACCCCCCAGCCGACGAGCACGGCGTGTTCCAGCGCGAGCGGCAGCCACAGGTCCCGGTGGCGCGCGCCGAGCGCGTCGAGCACGGCGAGCTCGAAGCGCCGCCGCCGCCCGTTCAGGTACAGGTGCAGCATCACCCCGCCGGTAGCCAGCACCGCCGCCGTGGCAGCGCCCAGCACCAGCAGCAGCGCGAGCGCCGGCGCCTGGCGGCCCAGGTCGGCGCGGCGCCGCGCGGCGGTCAGGTCCTGCTCGATCCGCCCGCCCAGCCCCTCCAGCCGGCCGACCGCGGCGTCCGCCTCGGGCCCGGCCGCCGCCCAGACGTGGGCGCGCCCGGCCAGGACGGTGTCACGCCCGTACAGGAGCAGCCCGTCCAGGTCCACCAGCGCGGCGACGGACGCCCCGTTGGTCCCGGGCAGCGCCCGGGCGACGCCGGTCACCTCGAGCTCGAGCAGGGTGCCCTGCGCGTCGTTCACGGCCACGAGCCCGCCGACCGCCTGGCCGGTTTCCTCCAGCAGGCCGGTGGTGACCACTGCGGGCAGCTGTTCGGGCACCGCCGCGGAGTTGACCGTGACCCTCGCCCCGGGGTCGCTGTGCAGCGCCAGGACGAGCGCTCCGCCGCCGGTGGTGGCCGTCGCGGGCAGTGCCCGCCCCTGCGGGTCGCGGACGTGCCAGCGGCCGGGGTCGAACCCGCCGATCCGGCGCCACCTGCCGCCCTGGCGTGCCCGCACCGCCTCGAACCGGTAGGTACCGGCGACGCCCGCAAGCTCCTCGCCCTCGTCGAGCCGCAACCGCAGCAGCCGGTGGGATTCGGTCGAGGCCGCCGTGCCCGCGCCCACGACCGCGCGGTAGGCGTGCCGGCCCTGCCGGAGCGGTCCGAGGAACACCTGGAGGATGCGCCCGTCGTCGCCGAGCAGCTCGGCGGTCAGCTCGGGCGGCGCCGGGCTTGCCACCGGGTCGGCCGCAAGTCGGACCTCGATCTCCCCGGCCGGTCCCAGGTCTGGCGGCGGGATCCTGGTGGGCGGCCGCAGCAGGTCGCGCAGCCGCTCCACGTCGGTGCTGCCCGCGACCTCCCGCTCGACGGGCAGCCCGGCGCTGAACGCCGAGGTCGCTGCGAGCCGGTCCTGCAGCAGGGACTCGCCGGCCGCCCGCAGGTACATGGCCCACGCCGCGGCCATGCCGACCGCGAACGCGGTCAGGGCGGTCAGCGCCAGCGTCAGCCCCGCCCTGGCGGCCAGG
>DASUZB010000227.1:0-4457 GCA_036377075.1 Actinomycetes bacterium
AGGTTGATGCCGTTGACCTCGGCGTACTGGCCGGTGCCCTGCGCGTCAGCTGTCCAATCGCTGGCGGTCATGGTGATGCTCCTCCCGTCCTCGCTGGTGGTGCGATGCTAGCGAGGTCCGGCCTCCGGCTGGGCGTCATCGGCCGCCATGACGGTGGAGAGGAACTCGAGGCCGACCCGCAGGCACCAGCCACCTGACCCAGGCGTCAGCGAGGGCGGCGGCGCGAGGTCGATCTGTGTGCCGTCCCGGCTCGCCCACCTTCATGGCTGCCGAACCCCGACGGAGGCAGGAGAAGCGCCCGTCCAGTCGCTCTCTGCTTGGAAACGGTGTCGGACCCTTTGACCAGGTCCGCCCCTCGGGTGGGGATGCGCTCTCTTCCCTGCGACTTGCCCTGCCTCCTTGGGTACGTCCCGCCGCTCGCGCGCCTTGCCACTGGCCGGCGCCGAGCCTCGACCTCGCCACCGAATCGTGTACCCCTCCAACGTGGAGTTCAATGGTCGTTCGTGACCGTTTCGTAGCGGCGGAGGAGCGACCGATGACCGAGGTAGGGCCGCTGCATCAGGAGCATCCCATCGAGTACCCCGAAGGCACACCGCCGCTGGGCGAGGACGAAGCCCAAGCACTGGGCGCCCACCTGGATCGTGGCTGGCAACGGGACGGCACCGGTCGGCTCAGCCGGGAATTCACCTTCGGCGACTTCCGGGATGCCTTCGGGTTCGCCACCAGGGTCGCGCTGCTCGCCGAACGGGAGTTCCACCACCCAGAGCTGACCGTGACCTGGGGAAAGGTCCTCGTCATCCTCTGGACCCACACCGTCAACGGCTTGTCCCGCAACGACTTCATCATCGCCGCAAGGATCGACCGGCTCGCATAGCGCACCAGCGCCCGGCCTACCCTTCAGCAGGATCTGCCCGCGTCCGGGTCCGGGGAATGCGCGAACGTGCCGGAGTGTTTCACCGGCTGCAGGCCGTGGGCTACGGTGGATACCCGAACTCCTTGGCCAGCGACGACGGAGGGAGCGAAGCGATGAGCCAGAAGAGGGAAAGGGCGGTCCTGGCCGGAGGGTGTTTCTGGGGGATGCAGGACCTCATCCGGAGGCGCCCAGGAGTCCTCTCGACGCGGGTGGGCTACACGGGAGGCGACGTCGCGAACGCCACCTACCGGAACCACGGGACCCACGCCGAGGCGATCGAGATCATCTTCGACCCCGAGGTGACCTCCTACCGCGAGCTGCTCGAGTTCTTCTTCCAGATCCACGACCCGACGACGCCGAACCGCCAGGGAAACGACATCGGCATGAGCTACCGCTCGGCGATCTTCTACCTCGATGACGAGCAGCGCCGGGTCGCCGAGGACACCATCGCCGACGTCGACGCGTCCGGGCTCTGGCCCGGCAAGGTCGTCACCGAGGTCACCCCGGCCGGTCCGTTCTGGGAGGCCGAGCCGGAGCACCAGGACTACCTGGAGCGCTACCCGAACGGCTACACCTGCCACTTCCCGCGCCCGGACTGGGTGCTGCCCCACCGGAGCGCCGCCGCTCGCTAGCCGACGGCGAGGGTCGGTAATCCCCCAGGGTTCAGCGGGAAACGAGCCAACGCTGCAGCTCGCCCGGCCCAAGTACCGCCCGGCGAGCCAGCCGGCGGCGCTCGATGAGCATGGCCGGAAGGAGCCGCAGGTACGAGCCGATCACCCGGAGCCTGAGCAGCGATGGGCGGACTGGCGGCCGCCGGCCGGTGTGGCGCGCTTGTGCGACCGCCCGCAGCGCGAGGGACAGCGTCGTGAGTGGGTAGCGCACGACCTCCCGAGCGGCGAGGGAGGTGGTGGCGTTCTTGGTGAGCATCAGGAGCCGGTTGCGATCCACGTGGAAGGTGAAGAACGGCGACCACTCCACGGACGAGGCCGAGTGGATGTGCCTGGTAACCGAGGAAGGCGCGTACAGGATGGACCATCCGGCAGCTCGTAGCCGCCACGAAAGATCGGTGTCCTCGTAGTACATGAAGAAGCGATCGTCGAAACACCCGACCTCGCGCAGCGCCTGGGTGCGCATGCAGACCGCTCCGCCGCAGAAGGCGAAGACCTCCTCCGGCTCATCGTGCTGGCCCAGGTCCACCGCTTGGTAGGCGCGGTCGGCTCCGTACCCGTCGCTGAACACGATGCTGCCGGCGTTGTTGAGAACGTCCAGGAACCGGAGGCCGTCGGGCAGGTCAACCTCGAACTCCTCGGGCTGTGAGGTCACCTTCAGCGTGGTGCTCCCGCCCGGCCAGCTCAGCTCAACCGGCTTGGCCGTCTCGGCGACCATGTGAAGCTGGAGCCGGACCGGCCCCTGCACCGGTGAGCCGTCCTTGCTCACCGGCACGAACAGCGGCCCCTGCGGTCGAGTCCAACGGAATCGTCCGTCACCCTCTCCTTCCGGGCCGTACCCGACGCGGTCCCAGAGCACCTGTTCGGTCACGTCGCTGTCGTTCACGATGACCCGTTGAATCCGCACGCCGAGTTCCCGCCCGTCCAGCCCACCGGGGATGAACGCCGGCGTCGAGAGTTGCAGCTCGAGAAAGCGCGGCAGGAACACGATCTTTCCCGTAGTGGCGGCCAGCCGTCCGCTGGTGTCCTGCTCGAACGGTTCGAGGAGCCGCCGGATCCAGTCCGGGTTCGGCCGGGCATCGTTGTTGATGAGCGCCACGAAGGGCGTGCGAGCGGCGCGCATGCCGATATTGTTGCCACCAGCGAACCCGTCGTTCCGCGAGTTCCGGATCAGCGTCACCCAGGGAAAGTCGCGTTCCAGGAGCTCCAGCGACTCGTCCTTGGAGTCGTTGTCGACGACCCAGACCTCCATCTGCCCATCCGGCAGGTCCTGAGCCGCGAGTGCCTCCAAGCACGGTGGCAGCAGGTGCGCACCGTTGTAGTTGAGCACGATGACCGTTACCAGTGGCGATCGATCGTCCGTGGCGGCGTCGGTCATCAGGGATACCTCGTAGAAGCAAGAGCTGGAGCAGGATCGGATGGGATGCTACCCCACCGCCTAGCCTGAGCCGGTGCCGGCACCTGGATGGTGGTCGCGCTCGTCGAGCAGGGCGCGGACCTCTTCGGCTTGCGGCGCCCCAAGGCTCTCGAGGATGCCGAGCGCCGTCGTCCACTGGGGGTGGGCGGCCTGGGCGCCCTGGACCGCCGCCGCCACGTGGCCGAGGCCACGCAGCGCCTGGGCTTCCTCGTAGCGGTCGCCGACCTCCCGGGAGATCGCCAAGGCCTGCTCGTAGCTGCCGATCGCGTCGGGGTGGCTGCCCTGGGCGAGGTGGACGTCGCCGATGCCGTTGAGCGTCTGACCTTCCCCGCGGCGGTCGCCGACCTGCCGGCAGAGGGCGAGGTCCCGCTCGTAGCAGCCGATCGCCTCGCCGTAGCGGTGCTGTTCCTGGTAGACGCTGCCGAGGTTGTTGACGGCGATGCTCTCGCCGTGGCGGTCGCCGAGCTCGCGCCGGATCCTCAGGCTCAGCTCGAAGCAGGCGATCGCCTCCTGGTAGCGCCGCTGCTCCCGGTAGACGCTGCCGAGGTTGTTGAGGACCCTGCCCTCGCTGTGGCGGTCGCGAGCCTGCCTGCACAGGGTCAGGCTCTGCTCGAGGCAGGCGATCGCCTCCTGGTAGCGCCGCTGCTGACCATGGATGACGCCGAGGTTGTTGAGCGCACGTCCCGCCGCGTCCGGGTTGCCGGCCCGCTGGGCCGCCTGTAAGGCCGCCTGGCACGTCGCGTGCCAGTCCGCCCAGTGCTTGCGCAGGTCGAAGAAGCGCCACAGGGCGTTGCTGAGCTGCCAGGCAACCTCGGCGGGTGGTGCCGGTGCGTGCGCGGCGGCCTGCTGGGCGGCAGCCACCAGGTTGGGCCGCTCGGCCTCCAACCAGCCGAGCGCCTCCTCCCGGCCCGCGAACGCGACCACCCCGCGGTGTGGTCCGCCGGCGTCGCGCAGGCCGGTGGGCTTGAGGAGCTCGTCCGCGCGCTCCACGCCGGCGAGGTACCAGCGGAGCGCGCGCGCCAGCGCGGCCTGCCGGCCGGCCTCGCCGGTGCCCTCCTCGACCTGCTCGCGGGCGAACAGCCGCACCAGGTCGTGGAAGCGGTAGCGGCCCGGCGCCGTGGTCTCCAGCAGCTGCGCATCCGCCAGCCGTTCCAGGCTCGCCTCCGCGGCGGTGGCGTCGCGCCCGGTCAGCGCCGCGACCACCCCCGCGGTGACGTCCGGGCCGTCGAGCAGGCCGAGCAGGCGGAACGTCTCCGCGTCCGGGGGGGAGAGCGCACGGTAGGTCAGCAGGAAGCTGGACCGCACCGCCAGGTCGCCGATGGCCAGCTCGTCCAGGCGGCGGTGCTCGTCGTCCAGGCGGGCGGCCATGCGCGCCAGCGGCCACGCGGGTCGCGCGCGCAGCCTGGCCCCGGCGATCCGCACCGCCAACGGCAGCAGCCCGCACTGGCGCACGATCCGG
>DASUZB010000228.1:0-4088 GCA_036377075.1 Actinomycetes bacterium
ACCGCCTCGCCGGGCAGCTCGCCCCGCCGGCGACCGACACGACCCGCCGGTTGTAGCCAGGACGCGAAGGAGGAGCCACCGTGGACGATACGAAGTACAAGATCAACGGATCGGTCCTCAAGGCGCAGGACGGGGCCGCCGTCGTGGGCATCGAGGTCGAGGTGGAGGCCATCGACGGCACCAACCCTCACCCCTCGGAAAAGGAGACCGGGAACGACGGCACGTTCACCTTCGACGCCGTCAAGGGCAACTACCAGGTGCGCCTCGATGAGGTGCCGGCGGCGGACGAGGACGGAGCGCTGTGGCAGCCGCGTCCACCCGACAAGGGGGACCGCCACGTCAAGGTCCAGGGCGAGGACGTCAACGTGGAGCCGATCCTGGTCGAGCCGGTCCACAGCAGCGTGACCGGCACGGTTCTCAGGGTGACCGACAAGACGGGCGTGGAGGACGTCATGGTCGTGCTCCGCGCGACGGGCGCCGACGAGGCCTCCGGCGTCACCGCCGAGACCAACGACGGAGGCAGGTTCGAGTTTCTCGAGGTCAGCGCGGGCAGCTACGTCGTGTCGCTCGAGAACAGCCCGGTCGGGGTAGGTAGCGAGCGCCTCGAGCCGGTCCTTGCGGACCCCGACGGGGGCAGGCGCGAGGTCAGCATCCCCGCCAACGTCAACGTGCGGCAGGAGGTCGCGCCGATCCTGCTCGAGCGCGAGCGCCACCGCATCTTCGGGACGGTCCGGAGGAGTCCGGGCGGGCCGCCGGTGCCGTTCGCGAAGATCCTGGTCCTCGACACGCAGGGCGAGGAGGTCGCGAGGCTCGAGGCGGACCGCAACGGCGCCTACGAGTTCCGCGCCGACGAACCAGGAACCTTCCTGCTCGAGGTCACCAAGCACGGGTTCCGGCGGATCGACACGGTGGTGGTGGCGTCGGACAACGAGCACGACCTGGTCGGCGAGGACGTGGGCGCCGCCGTCACGCCCGCTGCCGCCCAGGACCTGGCGACGTTCCCGCTGCTCACCGAGTCGGTCACGCTGGCGCCGGCGCCCATGCCGAGCGGCGCGCCGACCTCCACGGTCGGGCAGACGGTCGAGTCGGCGCTGCGGGAGGCGCTCGGCTGGCGACCGAGGTGGAACGACCCCGGCGGCTTCTCGGCCGCGCTGGCGCACTCGTTCGACCTGCGCGAGGTCGAAGGCCACACGGAGGCGACCTGGACACCCCGCACCTACGCGGCGCAGGTGCAGGCGGACCTCGGCGCCATCACCGGGGCGCAGGCGAGCGTGTACTCACGCGCCAGGGTCGCCCTCGACGCGGCCCTGCCGCTGCTCGACGGCCTGTACCCGCTCGACCCGGCCGCCGACCCGCAGGACACCGAGGCGATCCGGTCGATCGTCCGCTCCGAGCTGACCGAGCTCGTCGCCGAGCTGGGCGTCGAGGGAGGACCCCGCCTGAGCCGGGTCGACGACCTGCTCGACCTCCTGCTCCGCAGCAACATCCAGACCCGCGTCCGTACCACGGCAGGGGGCCAGCTCGGGCTGCTGGAGGACCGCTTCGGCCTGACGCCGGGGCGCGTGGACACGATCGACGAGGAGGAGAACCTCACCAACTTCCTCATCCTGGTCGACTACGTGAAGGAGATCGATACCAGCTGGCAGCAGCGGCGCGACTCCTTCGACCCGACCAGCACGGCCACGCCCTTCCTCGGCACCCAGCTCGTCCTCCTCTCGCGCAGCCTGGCCGTGGTGGCGGAATCGGTCACCGAGGTCAACTACACGATGGACTCGGTGTTCCTCGGAGCCGCGGAGCGGCTCGCCATCCGGCTCCAGTTCACCGGCACGTCACTCCAGGACAGCAAGAACAAGGGCTTCGACGTGCCGGTGAACACCCCGTCGATCCTGCTCGCCGAGCTGCTGAGCTGGGTCGAGCGGGTCGCCTCCGAGGAAGGGCCGCGGCTGCTGCAGGACGGCGGCAAGGACGGCGCCGTCGCCCTGACACCCGTGCTCGACAAGCTGCGGAAGCTGGTGCGCGCCGCGCTGCTCGACACCGGCAGCGGCCCGAGCCGTGGCCAGCAGTCCCAGGACAGCGTCCCGGCCGGCTACGCCACCTCACGGGTGCAGCGGGCCCTGGCGGAGCTGGCGAAGTACCTCGACGACACCACCGGCCTTGCGAATCAGCTCCGGCGGTAGCAGGCCGGAGCTGGCGGGCGGCCCGCGGCGCGCGACGACAGGAGGCGGATGATGGCGATGGACGGAAGGAACGGCTACGGCGCGCGCGGCGGCGCGGGCACCGCGGCCGGCGGCGGTCCGGGACCGGGAGGCGGCCCCGGACCCGCCGCCAGCCTCTGGCCGGGGGCCTCCAGCGAGGGAGCGGACGCCGCGCGGCAGGACCGGGTCGCGGCCCTCCTGCAGCTGCTCGCCGACCGCCTCGGCGGCGACATCGGCCAGACGCCGGGGATGGCGGACGAGGTCGTCAAGCAGGTCGAGCGCCTGCTCGGCTCGGTGGTGGACGCCGACGGCAAGGCCAAGCCGCCACCGGACAAGGGCCTTGCGTCCCTGATCGGCGTCGGCCCGGAGGCGTCCGAGGAGCTCGGCAGGACCCGGCTGCCGGTCGGGATCGCGCCCTACGACGAGACGGTCGCCGCCGAGCGGATCATCGCCGTCGGCGACCTGTACTACATCTACCAGCACGAGCGCATCGGGGTGTTCCGCGCGATCCAGCAGCTCCAGCAGCTCTTCCGGGCGGGCACCGTGTACCTGTCCGGCGGGCCGGGCGCCTACGCGCTGTACCAGTTCGACCGGCGCGAGGTGCTGCGCTACACGCAGCGGGAGCGGCTGGCCGCCTACCGGCGGGCGTTCGGCTACGGCCGCGCGCCGGTGCCGGCCGGCTCGCGCGCGAACACCGACTTCCACCCGCTGTTCTCCCACTTCGTCAACCAGGTCTCGCTGTTCTGGCGGGACAAGCGGATCTCCGACGTGATCCGCGAGCGCGCCTACGACCCCAGCTTCGGCAGCATCGCCATCGTCCGCCGGTCAGGGCTCGACCTGCGCAACAACCTGAAGTTCATGTCCTACGGGCACCTGAACGTGCTGCGCGTCGAGGTCATGCAGCTGCTCGACGAGGCGTTCCGGATCTTCGACGCCCCGGACGTCAAGAACCTGTTCGGCGCCGACACCGCCTGGGACGTGATCGAGAACATCCTGGTGCGCTACTTCAACGTCCGCCTGGTCACCTCGCCGCGGCAGCGCATGGCCGTGGCCGGCCGCGAGATCCTGCGCTGGCTCGGCCAGTCGCACGTGCTGCAGACCCAACGGGTCCAGTTCGAGACCCTGCTGCTGCAGATCGCCGAGTACGCCGAGGAGTGGCTGACCAGCGCCCAGGCGATGGGCCTGGCGCGCCGGACCACGACCGACCGGGTGCAGCCGTGGGAGCGGCCCGCGGCCCGCCCGGGCGCCCCGCCGCTGGCCGCGGCCGCGAGGGGCGGATGAGCCGGGGCCAGCCGGCCCCTGATGCCGCGCCATGATCGTCGACGGTCACTGCCACGCCGGCCGCGGCGACGGGCTGACCAGTCCGTGGGACACCGAGGCGCCGCTCGGGCCGTACCTGCGGCGCGCGCGGGCCGCCGGCATCGACCGCACCGTGGTCGTGCCCGGGGGCAACGCCGACTACGGCCGCGCCAACCGCGAGCTGGCCAGGATCGTCGCCCGCCACCCGGCCCGGCTGGTCGGCTTCGCCTGCGTCCACGCCCGGCGTGACGCCGGCCGGGTGCGGCAGCTGGTCGGCGAGGCGGTGACCCGCTGGGGGTTGCGTGGCGTCAAGGTCCACCGCTACGACGCGCCGGCCACCCGTGAGGTCTGCGAGGCCGCCCGCGCCTTCCGCGTCCCGGTCCTCTACGACGTGGTCGGTGCGGTCCACCTGCTCGACCTGCTCGTCCCGCAGTACCCGGAGGTCGACTTCGTCATCCCCCACCTGGGCAGCTTCCTGGACGACTGGCGCGCCCACGAGCGCCTGGTCGACCAGCTCGCCCGCTACCCCAACCTGTACGCCGACACCTCCGGCGTGCGGCGGTTCGACTACCTGGTCCGGGCCGTGCGCCGGGC
>DASUZB010000229.1:0-24754 GCA_036377075.1 Actinomycetes bacterium
CCGCCGACCAGGCTGGCCACGTCCCCGGGGATGACGTGCAGGTGGCCGCCGGCCCTGCTGGTCAGGAACCCGGGCGGCGGGCCGCCGGCCCGCCGGGCCGGGCCGACCGAGATCCCCTGGTGCCCGGCGGTACCGTCGCGCAGGACCACCTTGTCGCCGGTGAGCAGGGTCACGCTCCGGGCGACGCCGGCCCGCGGCCGTGCCGCCACGGCCTTGGCGGCGGGCGCGGCGGCCGGCGGCCCGACGCCGAGCAGCGCGACGGCGAAGGCGACGACGACGGGGAGGGGCCTGGGCCGCATGGGTGCTCCTTCGTGCTCGGCCCCGGCCGGCCGGGCGGGCGGCAGCCCAGCAGGGCCTCGCACCGGAGCAAGGAACAGAGGGGACGTGCCAGGACATGCGTACTACACACGTCCAAGGGCACGAAAAGGTTGCATTTCCCCAAAGCTACGTACTGCAGCCGGTGGGGCGTGCCCGGGTAGGGGGCCCGCGCCCCGGTCGCGCCGCTACAGGCGGGTGATGACCGCCTTGCCGGTGACCTTGCGGTCGTAGAGGTCGCGGACCAGGTCGAGGGCGTCGGTCAGCGGCGCCGTCGCCTGCATCTGCACCGCCAGGCGGCCGGCCGCCACCTCGTCGGCCAGCCTGGCGAGGTCCTTGACGCCCTGGTCGGCGGCGACGTTGAGGAACACCCGGAAGCCGGAGATGGTGAGTCCCTTGGGGTAGAAGTCCTCGACCCGAAAGGTGGACTCCGCGTCGGCCGAGTTGCCGTAGACCACCAGCCGGCCGTGCGGGGCGGTGGCGCGCACCAGCGGGCCGAACATGGGCCCGCCGATGCCGTCGAGGACCACGTCGAAGCTGCCGTCGACCTCGCCGCCGTCGCCCGGGTGGAGCAACGGCTCGGCGCCGGCGTCCGCGACCACCTGGGCACGCTCGGCGGTGCGCGCCTGACCGGTCACCTTCGCCCCGGTGTCCCGGGCGAGCTGCACGGTGAGCAGGCCCACCCCGCCGGCGGCGCCGGTGACCAGCACGCGGTCGCCGGCGTGGACGCGCGCGAGGCGCAGGATGCCGAGCGCGGTCAGCCCCGCGACCGGCAGGGTGGCGGCCACCACCGAGCCGCACGCCGCCGGCAGCGGCGCGACCCACTCGGCCGGGACGGCCACCCGCTCGGCGAAGCTGCCGCCGTCCGCGACCAGGGCCACCACCCGCTGGCCGACCTCGAACTGCCCCACCCCCTCGCCCTGGGCGGCGACCGTGCCGGCGACGTCCCAGCCGATCACCTTGCCCGCCGGCTGCCGCCCGGCCGTGCGGATCTCCCCCCGGTTGACCGAGGCGGCCTCCATCTCGACCACGACCTGGCCCGGGCCGGGGACGGGCTCCGGCACCTCGGCCAGGGCCAGGGCCGGGGAGGCGGAGGGGTCACTGACCAGTGCGCGCATCGCTGCTCCTTCGCTGCCATGACCGGGGGCGTGGCCGGCCCGCCGCGCCGCGCCGACCCACCCGGCGCCGCGACTGCCGCCGGTGATCGTGCCCGAGGATCCGCCGCCGCGCCAGCGCCTCGGAACCACGGTGATACGAATCGACCCGAGCGGGTACGATGGGGCAGAACCACCCCTGGTCCCGTCCCTGATCGAAGGTGCTTCGAGGCAACGATGCCCAGCCGCCAGACCCAGGTACCCCTTACCTAGCGCGGGCCCCAGACCGGCCCGCGCGACGCCTCCTATGCCCACCGCGGCAGGAGGTTTTTTCTTTCCCCGACACATCCGTGAGCATGGCGGGAAGCTGAGGAGGCAACGACGCCATGGCGACCGTCTACTACGACGCCGACGCCGACCTCGGGCTGGTCCAGGCCCGCAAGGTGGCGGTGCTCGGCTACGGTGCGCAGGGGGAGGCGCACGCCCGCAACCTGCGCGACTCCGGCTGCGAGGTACGGGTCGGCCTGCGCGCCGGGTCCCGCTCGCGGGACCGTGCCGCCGCGGCGGGCCTGCCCGTCGCCGCGCCCGCCGAGGCGGTCGCCTGGGCCGACCTGGTGGCGCTGCTGGTGCCCGAGGCCGAGCAGCCAGGCGTCTTCGAGCGGGAGGTCGCGCCGCGGCTGCAGCCCGGCGACGCGCTGCTGCTCGCGCACGGCCTCAGCGTCCACTTCGGCCGTCTCACCCCGCCCGACGGCGTGGACGTGGTGATGGTCGCCCCCAAGGGACCCGGCCCGAGCGTGCGCGAGCAGTACCGGCGCGGCCGCGGCGTGCCCGTGCTGCTCGCCGTCGCCCAGGACTCCAGCGGCAAGGCATGGGACCTGGCCAAGTCCTACGCCAGGGCGATCGGCGGGACCCGCGCGGGCGCGCTGGTCACCACCGTCCAGGAGGAGACCGAGACCGCCCTGTTCGGCGCCCAGGCGGCGCTCGGCGGCGGCGTCGCCACCCTCGCCAGGGCCGCCTTCGACACCCTGGTCGCCGCCGGCCACCAGCCGGAGGTGGCCTACCTCGAGTGCGTGCACCAGCTCGGGCTGGTGGCCGAGCTGCTGCAGCGCCACGGCCTGGCGGGGATGACGGAGGGGCTGTCGGAGGTGGCCGAGTACGGCGCCGCCACCCGCGGCCCCCGCCTCGTCGGCGAGGCCGCCAGCGGGCACCCGGCCGGCCAGACCGGCCGAACGGTGCGTGCCGGTATGCCCTGGCTGGACGGGGCCGAGGAGGACTAGGCTCCCGGTTCATGGTCCGGATCCTGATCGCCGAGCCGCTGGCCGAGGCGGGCGTCGAGCGGCTGCGCGCCCACTTCGAGGTGGAGGCGCACGGCTCGCTCGACCGTGCCGCGCTGCTCGCCGCGGTGGCCGACGCCGACGCCCTGGTGGTCCGCTCGGCCACCCAGGTCGACGCCGAGGTCCTCGCCGCCGGCCGCAACCTCAAGGTGGTCGCGAGGGCCGGCATCGGCCTCGACAACGTCGACGTCAAGGCCGCGACGCGGCAGGGCGTGATGGTGGTCAACGCGCCCCAGTCCAACGTCATCTCGGCCGCCGAGCACACCGTCGCGCTGATCCTGGCCCAGGCCCGCAACATCCCCAGGGCCGACGCGGCCCTGCGCGAGGGCCGCTGGGAACGCTCGCGCTTCCAGGGCGCCGAGCTGTACGGCAAGACCGTCGGCATCGTCGGCCTCGGCCGGGTCGGTGCCCTGGTCGCCCAGCGCCTCAACGCCTTCGGCATGCGCCTGCTCGCCTACGACCCGTACGTCTCCCGCGACCGCGCCGCCCAGATGGGGGTCGAGCTGGCCTCCCTGGCGGAGGTGCTGACCCGGGCCGACGTGGTCACCGTGCACCTGCCCAAGACGGCGGAGACCACCGGGCTGATCGGGGAGCGCGAGCTGGCCGCCATGCGGCCGGGCGCGCGCCTGGTCAACACCGCCCGTGGCGGCATCGTGGACGAGGCCGCCCTCGCCAAGGCGGTCGAGTCCGGCCACCTCGGCGGCGCGGCGCTCGACGTGTTCAGCGAGGAGCCGACCACCCACAGCCCCCTGTTCGGCCTCGACCGGGTGGTGGTCACGCCCCACCTCGGCGCCTCCACGGCCGAGGCCCAGGACAAGGCCGGCCTGGTCATCGCCGAGCAGCTCGTCCTCGCCCTCACCGGCCAGTTCGTGCCCAACGCGGTCAACGTCGACGCCGGCCCGGTCCCCGACGGGCTGCGGCCGTTCCTGCCGCTGGCGGAGAAGCTCGGCCGCCTCTACACCGCCCTCGCCGGCGGCGGCCCCGGCGGCCGCGCCAGCGTGGTCGGCGGCGGCCGGCTCGGCATCGAGTACGTCGGCGCCCTCGCCGAGCACGACACCCGCGTGCTCACCCTGGCCGCGCTCAAGGGCATGCTCGCCCCGGTGGTGGCCGAGCCGGTCACCTACGTGAACGCGCCCATGCTCGCCGCCGAGCGCGGCCTGGAGCTGGTCGAGACCAAGTCCCACCAGAGCCGCGACTGGGTCAACCTGATCAGCCTCTCCGGGGAGGGCTCGCGCGGCCCGGTGGGCGTGGCCGGCACCACCGTCGGCCCCCGCGACGCCGAGCGGCTGGTCTCGGTCAATGGCATCGACGTCGACATGCCGCCGAGCGCCCACATGGCGTTCCTGTTCTACGAGGACCGCCCCGGGGTGATCGGCAAGGTCGGCACGATCTTCGGTCGCGCCGGCATCAACATCGCCAGCATGCAGGTCGGCCGGCGCAAGCAGGGCGGTGAGGCGCTGATGGCGCTGACCGTCGACGCCGGCGTCCCCGCCGCCGTGCTCGACCAGGTGGTGGCCGAGATCGGCGCCCACGACGGCACCTTCATCCACCTCCACAACCAGACCGGCGCGGTGGACTGAGCGCGGGCGATCCTTCGGTCGGGTTGCCTGGGGGCGGTCGGGTCTCACGCGCGAGCGGGTCGTGGGCGCACCAACTGTCGGGTTGCCTGCGGGGCGGTCGGGTCTCACGCGCGAGCGGGTCGTGGGCGCACCAACTGTCGGGTTGCCTGCGGGGCAGTCATGGGATACTCGGGTTGGGAGCCGGCCGTCGAGGAGACCCCCGCAACGGCGCGGTCGTCGGCTCCGACAGGAGGGTTTTCGATGGCGATCCAGCCGACCGGCAAGATCTGGATGGACGGCGAGTACGTGGACTGGGAGCAGGCCCAGGTCCACGTACTGACCCCGTCGCTGCACTACGGCTGGGGCGTCTTCGAGGGCATCCGCTGCTACGAGACGGCGGGTGGCGCCGCCGTGTTCCGCCTCACCGACCACATGCGGCGACTCTTCCGTGGCGCCAAGATCTACCACATGGAGCCGCCCATCTCGCTCGAGGGGTCGGTCAAGGTGGTCAAGGACCTGGTGGCCACGAACGGCGTGCGGGAGTGCTACGTCCGCCCGCTGGTCTACCTCGGCTACGGCGAGATGGGCCTCAACCCGCTCGGCGCGCCGGTGCGCATGGCGGTCGCCTGCTGGCCGTGGGGCGCCTACCTCGGCGAGGAGTCGTTCACCACCGGCGTCCGCGTCAAGGTCAGCTCCTGGCGGCGGCTGGACCCCAACATCATCCCGCCGGCGGCGAAGGCGACCGGGCAGTACATCAACTCCTCGCTCGCCAAGGCGGAGGCGGTCAAGGCCGGCTACGACGAGGGCGTGCTGCTCAACGCCCAGGGCCACGTCACCGACGGGTCCGGGGAGAACCTGTTCGTGCTGCGCGACGGCGTCCTGCATACCCCACCGCTGGCCGCCGGCTGCCTGGCCGGCATCACCCGCGCCAGCATCATGCGGATCGCCGCCGACGAGGGCGTCCGGGTGCGGGAGTCGGACCTGGTGCGCACCGACCTGTACCTGGCCGACGAGGCGTTCTTCACCGGGACGGCGGCCGAGGTGGTGCCGATCCGGGAGGTCGACGACCGGGTGCTCGGCGAGCCGGGCCCGGTCACCCGCCGCCTGCAGGAGGTCTTCCACGCCGCCACCCGCGGCCGTGACGAGCGCTACGCCGACTGGCTCGAGCCCGTCGAGTAGCCCGCCGCGCGCCACACCGTCGCACCCGGCGGCGAGAATGGGCGCCATGGTCGACCACGAGCCACCACGCCAGGCCACGGGCACCCATACGGGCACGGACAGCCTGCTGCTGCCGTACCGGCCGCCGCTGGACCTGGACGCCCTGCTGCGCTTCCTCGCGGCCCGCGCCGTCCCCGGCGTCGAGGAGTGCGCCGGCGGCGCCTACACCCGGGCGCTCACCCTGCCGCACGGCACCGGCGTGGTCACGCTGCGGGCCCCGGCCGAGCCGGGCAACGTCCGCTGCGACCTCCGCCTGCAGGACCCGCGGGACCGGGACGAGGCGGTGCGGCGCTGCCGGCGGCTGCTCGACCTCGACGCCGACCCGTTGGCGGTGGCGGACGACCTCGGCCAGGACCGGCTGCTCGCGCCGCTGCTCGCCGCGAGCCCCGGCCGGCGCGTCCCCGGCCACGTCGACCCCGACGAGCTGGCCGTCCGCGCCGTGCTCGGCCAGCAGGTCACCGTCGCCGCCGCCCGCACCCTCGCCGGGCGGCTCGCGGCCCGCTACGGCGCGCCCCTCGCCAGGTCCACCAATGGGGTCGTCCGCTGCTTCCCGACCGCCGCGGCGCTGGCCGCCGCCGACCCGGCCGACCTGGCGATGCCCCGCGCCCGGCGGGAGGCGCTGCTCGGCCTGGCCGCCGCGCTCGCCGACGGGACCGTCCGGCTCGACCCGGACGGCGACCGCGACGAGCTGGAACGGCGGCTCCTCGCCCTGCGGGGCATCGGCCCCTGGACGGTCGCCTACGTCAGGATGCGCGCGCTGTCGGACCCTGACGTGTTCATGCCGACCGACCTCGGCGTGCGGCACGCGCTCGCCCGCCTCGGCCAGCCCGCCGACCCGCGCCACGCCGCCACGGTGGCGCGCCGCTGGCGGCCGTGGCGCTCCTACGCCCTGGTGCACCTCTGGTCGGTGCTCGACACCGCGCCGGCCATGCCGGCGCCCGCGGCCGCGGAGCGCGCCTCATGAGCCCCGAGGCCGCGCCCGCGCGGGCGACCGCCGTGGGGGTGCGCTTCGTCGACTTCCAATGGGAGACGCGCCGCCGCTACGCGGTCGTCGACAGCGCCATCGGCCCGCTGCTGCTGGTCGGCGACGGCCGCGCGCTCCTCGGGGTCGAGTTCGACCTCGGCGAGGGCCACACGGCCCGGATCCGGCCCGACTGGGTGGCCGACCCGGCGCCGCTGGCGGAGGCGGCGGAGCAGCTGCAGGACTACCTCGCCGGCGAGCGCACCGTCTTCGACCTTCCCGTCGCGGTCGGCGGCAGCGACTTCCAGCGGCGCGTCTGGAAGGTGCTGGCCGAGATCCCCTACGGCCACACCACCAGCTACGGCCGCATCGCCGCCCGGCTCGGCCGGCCGAGCGCCAGCCGCGCCGTCGGCCTGGCGAACGGCCGCAACCCGCTGCCGATCGTGCTTCCCTGCCACCGCGTCGTCGGCGCCTCCGGCGCCCTCACCGGCTACGGCGGCGGGCTCGACCGCAAGCGCTGGCTGCTCGACCTCGAACGGCGGCACGCCCGCAATTGACTCAATCGGTCGGTGGCCCTCCGCCGCTCCGTGCGCTGGCTTCCCCCGTCGCTCCTGGCGTCGCCGGGGGCTCCTGGCGTCGCACCTGGAGTCCATCCAGCGCGCGGCCCCCGGGCCAGCTCCCCAAACCCCAGCAGGCGGGTGACGGCACCGAGCGTGTCCGCACAGGACCGCCAGGTATATGGTCCTTGCATGCGCTCTCGTGCAGCGGAGCACGGTCCGGCCGCGGCGGACCTGCCACTGGTCGGCCTCGACGACGTCAGGGAGGCCAGGCGGCGGGTCGCGGGCGTGCTGCGACGCACCCCGGTCGACCGGTCCGACACCCTCACCAGGCTGGCCGGGCGGCCCATCCTGCTCAAGCCAGAGCACCTGCAGCGCACCGGCTCGTTCAAGATCCGCGGCGCCTACAACCACATCTCCCGGCTGCCCGCCGGCCGCCCGGTGGTGGCCGCCTCGGCCGGCAACCACGCCCAGGGCGTGGCCCTCGCCGCCTCGCTCACCGGTCACCCGGCGACCATCCTCATGCCCGCCAACGCGCCGCTGCCGAAGCTCGAGGCGACCCGCAACTACGGCGCCGAGACGGTGCTCGGCGGCGACGCGGTGGACGACTGCATCGCCGGCGCCAAGCGCTTCGCCGCCGAGCACGGCGCCGCCTTCGTGCCCCCGTTCGACGACCCGCTGATCATCGCCGGGCAGGGCACCGTCGGCCTGGAGCTGGCCGAGGAGGCACCGGACGCCGAGACCGTGGTGGTCGCCGTCGGCGGCGGCGGCCTGATCGCCGGGATCGCCACCGCCCTCGCGGCGGTCCGGCCCGAGGTACGGGTGGTGGGCGTGGAGGCCGCCGGCGCCGCCGCCATGCGCGCCTCGCTCGACGCCGGCCACTGCGTGCGCCTCGACCGCCTGGACACGATGGCCGACGGGATCGCCGTCAAGTCGCCCTCGCCGCTCACCCTCGCCCACGCCCGGGCCTACGTGGACGAGGTGGTCACCGTCACCGAGGAGGAGATCAGCCAGGCGCTGCTGCTGCTCCTGGAGCGGGCCAAGGCGGTGGTCGAGCCGGCCGGCGCGACCACCCTCGCCGCCATCCTCGCCGGCAAGGTGCCCGGGTCGGGCCCGGTGGTGGCGGTCCTCTCCGGCGGCAACGTCGACCCGCTGCTGCTGATCAAGCTGATCGACCACGGCCTGTCGGCGGCCGGCCGCTACGTCGCGTTGCGGGTGGTCCTCGACGACCGTCCCGGCGAGCTGGCCGCCCTGACCGCCGAGGTCGCCCGCCTCGGCCTGAACGTGCTCTCGGTCGAGCACCACCGCTCCGGCGTCGACCTGGCGGTCGCCAAGGTGGAGGTGCGCCTCACCCTCGAGACCCGCAACGCCGTCCACCACGGCGAGATCGTCGCCGACCTGGAGAAGGCCGGCTTCGACGTGGAGGGTATCGATCCGGGGGCCAGCCCGAAGGCCCGTTAGCCTCACCGACGCGGGAGCTCGCGGCGTGCCCTTTCGGGCGGGCCGATCCGTCCGGATGGCAGCCCCGTCGGTCGTTCTTGCCATCGGTGAACTCGTCTAGGTTCGACCGTGAAGCGATGGGCGTCCGTGGCGCCCTGGCAACCGTTCCTCCGATCGGTGGTGCCGGATGGCTGAGGCTGTGCACGCCGGCCGTGCGACCGGCCCGGGTACAGGGTGACGACGGCGAGGCTGTCGCCGCGGCCGGGGCTGGCACCGGGCCAGGACCGGGGGTCGCACCCGCGCGGTCGCGGCGCGAGCGGCGGTGAGGCGCTCAGGCCTGACGTGGCCGCGCTGCTCACCCTGCAGCGGGGGGCGGGGAACCGGGCGGTGGCCCAGCTCGTGACGGCCCAACGCGAGCTGAAGCGGCTGTACCCGGCGCCGCAGCGGCCCGCTCGCGCGGCGTCGCCGGCACCTACGGCGGGGCCGGCTCCCACGGCGGCAGCGGCTGCGCCCGCCACGACGACCGCCGCGCCGCCAGGCGAGCAGCAGGTCGTGGAGCTGTACCCGATCTGGGACCGCATCGCCAAGCGGCGCGTGGTGGTCAACGCCGAGCAGTACGAGCAGGAGCGCGCGGCGCTCGCCCGGCTGCTGCGCTACCTGGCCAAGGAGATTCCCGCCGACGCGAAGGAGGTGCTGGAGGCCTACCCCTTCGTCGAAGTCAAGGAGATGTACGAGGAGGCGACCGACGCCCTCAAGACGTCGGGGGAGCGCTACTCCAAGGGGCTGCTGGCGGCCGCCGGGTACTGGGCCGGTGAGGCGTCCCACTACACCAGGTTCGAGGCCAAGGCCCACCAGCTGTTCCTGCAGGAGGGCATGCTCTCCTACATGGGCAAGCGCATCGGCCTCGCGGTCATCGGCTTCTTCGAGGGCGCCGCCGAGGCGATGGTCGGGCTGGTCGACACCGGCGCGAGCCTGTTCGGGTACCACCCCGACCTGGAGGGCAAGATCGCGGAGCGCTACGCCGTGATCAAGGACGCGTACAGCAGTAGCGTCGGCGTCGACCACAACTACGTCCACGACGACGAGATCGGGCGGCTCGGGGGCAAGGTCGCGGGGGGCCTGGCCACCCCCGGAGCGGTCGGCAAACTGGGCAAGGCCGGCACGATCGTCAACGTGACGCTGGCCGCGGCCGGCGTGAAGAGCACCGTCGAGGCCGTCGTCACCATGCGCGCGCAGGGGAAGTCCTGGAGCGACATCGTGAGCGACCCGGTCACGCTCGCCCAGTTCGCGGGCTCGCTGGCGGGGGTGGCGGGCGTCGGCAGCGCGGCCGTCCAGGAACTGCGAAGTGCGCTGGGGACGGCCGGCCTGGTCCTGAACGCGGGGCAGATGGCCGCCCTGACCACCGCCCTGGCGACCTACAAGCCCGACCCGAACCTCACCGACGAGCAGAACTTCCGCAGGCGTACCGACCTGCTCGCGGACGTGCTGACCTCGGCCGCGTTCCTGAGCGAGGACGCCAGGGCGCGGGCCGCCAAGCCCGCGGGCGCCGCTGCCGAGCCGGCCCCAAGGCCGTCAGGGCCGGAGCCGGCCGCCGCGGCAGCCCCGAAGGGGCAGGCGGGCGCCGGCCACGACGCCACGGTTCCCACCAAGGACGGCAAGCACGAGGTCCACGTGCACGACGGGGAGGTCGAGGTCTGCCCGGTGCAACGGTGCGCGCGGGCCACCAAGGTCGTGGCGGGCAACGACGAGGCCCGCAAGCAGGTCGAACAAGCGGAAGACCTGGCCAGGGCCGACCCCGAGCAGGCGGCGGCCAAGGCGGCGGCCGCGCTGGACGCTGCCGACCAGACCGGGCACCGACCCCGGTGGAAGGCCGCCGACGCGGCGGCCGCGGCCAAGGGAGCGGCCGGGGCGCAGCCGCCGTCGCGGGCGCGCCGGCGGGAGATGATCGCCGAAGCGGCCGAGCGGCAGCGCGGAGCCGCGGCGGCCGAACCGGCTGCCCCCGCCGGCCGCCGGGAGCTGATCGCGGAAGCGGCCGAGCGGCGCGCCGCCGCCAAGGAAGCCCTCCGCAGCATGACCGACCAGGAGATCGAGCTGCTCCTCGCCGGGTTCGACGAAGTGGCCACCTCCGGCAAGCCAGGGACCACCGAGCTCAAACGGCCACCGGAGCAGCGCGCCGACATCGCCAACACGCCCCTCACCCGCAAGCAACGAAAGGCGCTGGACAAGAAGATCGCCCAGATGAAGAAGGCCGGGCTGCTGCCTCGCGGCTTCCGGTACCGGTCGCCGAAGGCCGCCGGCGCGGTGATCCCGGCCGCGCGGGCCCGCAAGGCCATGGAGGTGATCGGTACCAGGATCACGGACAACCCCGACGTGGCCGCTTGCTGGAAGCAGGCCGCGGACGCGGCGCTCGGTGGTCGGCGCCTCACCCGCCGGAACTATGCCGAGATGTACAAGAGCGCGCAGGCTCGCTTCTGGCGGCTGGTCGCCAAGAACACGGCCGCGAAGGCCTTCTTCGAAAACATGGGGTTCACCGTGCCCGGGTCACGTTCCGCCTACCTGGACGTCGGCGGCGTGCACGGCCAGGAGATCAGCCTGGGACTCGACCACACCGCTCCCAAGGCGACCGGTGACAACTACCTGCTGGCGCTCGACGGCGAGCACCTGCAGATCCTCATGCAGGCCGACAACACCAAGCTCAGCCACCTCGAGAAGAAGGACCCGTCGCTTCGCCGCCAGGGCGACGACGACGAGTGACCTGTCCGGCTTGCCCCGACCCGCACCCCCGGCCGATACTCGGCGGCGTGAGCGAGGACAGGGCGGCCCGCAGGAGTGGACCGGGCCGGGTAGTCGGCCCGGCGCTGGTGCTCGGCGGCGTGGCCGCGCTCGCCTGGGCGACCTCCGACCTGGTGCGCCCCAGGCGGGTGGACATCCGCTCGTTCGACCCCGACGAGGTCGCGCGCCTCGAGGCGGCGATGTGGCGCGCCTACTACGACCACCGCCCGGCCGCGTTCTTCGCCCAGATCGCCAGGCTGATGCGGTCGCAGTTCCAGCTCGGCCCGGCGCGCGCCGCCCTGCTGGCCGGACTGGCGGTCAGGGCGGCGGTCGTCTTCCAGGGCGGCCACGAGCGCGCCGACTACGTGCGCGCCCTGCCGCTGCTGCGCCGCTACTACGCCATCCTGCGGCAGACCAGCGAGGTGCCCTTCGACGTCGACCGGGCGGCAGCGCTCGAGCTGGAGTGGTGGATCGTCCACCGCGACGCCGCCCGCCTGCCCGCCGGCAGCCTCGAGCGCAGCCTCGCCGAGGTCGCCGCCGAGCTCTACCAGGTCCCGGTCGAGCAGGTCGCCGAGCACGGCCGCCACCGCGCCGCCGCGGCCACCGTCCGCGACCAGCAGGCCGCCGCCGGCACCGTCAGCGAGCAGGACTGGCAGCGCATCGAGCAGGAGCTGCGCACCTCCTGGCGCGCCCTGCGCGCCGCCGTCTAGCCTCGGACCGCGTCGGGGAAGGCGCGCTCGCCGGCGTGCACGGGGGCGTCGAGCCAGTTCTCCGGCGGCGCCAGCGGGCACGCCCAGCGGGCGTTGTAGGCGCAGGAGGGGTTGTAGGCGTAGTTGAAGTCGAGGACCACGCGCTCCCCGTCGAGGACCACGCCGCGGCCGAAGGTCCCCTTGATCGTGTCGGTCAGGTAGCGGCCGGCGCCGTAGGACTCGCGGCCGGCGGTGGCGTCCCGGAACGGCAGGAACAGCCCGCCGCCGTAGCCGAGCGTCCAGAACAGGGTCAGGCCACCGTAGGGGGTGGCCAGGCGGCCGACGCGGCGGTAGCGCACCGTGCCGTCCTCGCCGCCGGTGTCGATCGCCAGCTCCCCGTCCTCCCCGGCCGGGCCGAGCCGGGTCTCGACCCTGGCGGCGGGGTCGTAGGGGAACCACGGCAGGCCGTCGAACCGGCGGCGCTGCTCGGCCGTGAGGGCCGAGGACGGGTGCGTCCAGAACAGGCGCTCGCGCGCGCGGCGCCAGGCCTCCCAGCCGGCCTCGCCCTCGCGCGGCTCCGCCAGGTAGATCGCCGCGACCCGCTCGCGCCAGTCGGCCAGCTCGGTGAGCTCGTCCACGCCACCCCCGCCAGGTCGCGGCGCGGTCAGCGACCGTCGCCGCGCCGGCCCTGCGCCGGCAGGAAGTCGAGCAGCTCCTTGCCCACGTACGGCTGCAGCACCTCGGGGACGCGGACGCGGCCGTCCGGCTGCTGGCCGTGCTCCACGATCGCCGCCCACAGCCGCGGCGTCGCGGCGCCGGAGGCGTTGAGGGTGGAGATCGGCCTGGTGCGGCCGCCGGGGGTCCGCACCCGGATGTTCCCGCGCCTTGCCTGGAAGTCGGTGAAGTTGCCGACCGAGGAGACCTCCAGCCAGCGGTCGACGCCCGGCGCATACACCTCCAGGTCGAGGGTGCGCGAGGCCGAGAAGCCCAGGTCCGCGGTGCACAGGTCGACCACCCGGTAGGGCAGGCGCAGCTCCTGCAGCAGGCGCTCGGCGTCGGCCAGCAGCTCCTCGTACTCCCGCTCGACCTCCTCGGGCAGGCACAGCCGCACCAGCTCCACCTTGTGGAACTCGTGCAGGCGCTGCATGCCGCGGGTGTCCTTGCCGGCGCTGCCGGCCTCGCGGCGGAAGCAGGCGGTGTAGGTCATGTAGCGGCGCGGCAGGTCCTCCGGGTCGAGGATCTCGTCGCGGTGCAGCCCGGTGATCGGCACCTCGCCGGTCGGGATCGCCCAGAGGTCGTCGAGCGTGGTCGAGTAGGCCTCGTCGGCGTACTTCGGCAGGTGGCCGGTGCCGACCATGGTGGTGCGCCGCACCAGGTGCGGCACGACCAGCTCCTCGTAGGTGCCGCGGTTGAGGTCCAGCCCGAACGCCACCAGCGCCCGCAGCAGGCGCGCGCCGTCGCCGCGCAGCAGCGAGAACCCGGAGCCGCTCAGCTTGGCGGCCCGCTCCGCGTCGAAGATGCCGAGGTCGCCGGCCACCTCCCAGTGCGGCCGCGCCGACGGGTCGGGGACCGCCTCGGGGCCCGCATAGCGCAGCACCACGTTGGCGCTCTCGTCGTCGCCGACCGGTGCCTTCGGGTCGGGCAGGTTGGGCAGCTCGAGCAGCAGGTCCAGGGAGGCCTGCTCGGCCGCGCGCACCTCCTCCTCCGCGGCGGCGATGCGTCCCTTGAGCTCGGTGAGCTGCTGGCGCAGCTCGTCGGCACCCTCGCCGCCCGCCGCCATGCGGCGGCCCATCTCCTTGGAGCTGCGGTTGGACTCCGCGCGCAGCTCGTCGAGCTGGGCGCGGAGGTGGCGCCGCCGCAGCGCCGCGTCGCGGGCGGCGGTGACGGTCCGCGCGTCGACGCCTTTGGTCCTCAGTCGCCGGATGACGTCGTCGGTCTCGTTCAGGAGCAGGTCGAGGTCGAGCATCGGTTCCCTACGGTGGTGTCGGCGGGCGTACCCGACGATGCTGCTGCGCAGCTCGCCGGGCGGGCAAACGATTATGTCACGACGCCTCACGCAGCCGGACGCCGAGCAGCTCCTCCAGCTCGGCGGTGGTCTGCTCGACGTCGCTGTGCAGCACCGTGGCCATGCCGAGCTCCCTGGCCGGCTCCAGGTTGTGGTAGAGGTCGTCGACGAACACGCACGCCTCCGGCTCCACCCCGATGGAGCTGGCCGCCAGGGTGTAGATGGCCGGCTGCGGCTTGCGCAGCCCGACCTCGCCGGAGATCACCACCCCGTCGAACAGCTCGGCGAAGCGGTCGCGCTCGTAGCGGCCCTCGCCCCAGGAGTTGGAGAGCAGGCCGGTGCGGATGCCGGCGCGGCGGGCGGCGAGCACCACCTCCGCGACCTCCGGGGCCGGCCGGGTGTGGGAGAACATCCGCTCGATGAGGCCGTCCGGGCGCACGCCGAGGATGGCGGCGAAGGCGGGCTCGAAGGCCGGCTCGGCGATGCGGCCGCACTCCAGCTCCGCCACCAGCCGGCGCGCCTCCGCGCTCTCGACCAGGCGCCGGAAGACCGTGTCGGGCTCCAGGCCCTCGGCGTCGCAGAACGATCTGAAGGCCTCGACCACGCTGGTGGTGAGCACGCCGCCGAAGTCGACCAGCAGCCCGCGGTAGCGGCCCGGGGCGCGTGGCCCTTCCCGCGTCCCCGTCCCGTCCGTGCGCGCGTCCATTAAGCGCGAGCGTAGCCGGATCCGCTCGCCGGCCGCACGCCCGCGCGCGCCGAAGATGAAGAGTTCTTCACCGCTGAGGACTCGGATGCGTCGAGACGCGCAATCCAGGGCACGATAGGCTGGACGCGATCCGTCGCCGGGGCAGTCGGGCAGGGAGTCGTGGAGGACGGCATGGTTGTCCTTCGGTACGTGCAGGGCTCCGTCTCCCGCGGTCGCTGGGCGTTGATGCTGGTGCAGACCGTCACCGGTCTGGTGCTGTTCCCCCTCGAGGTGGTCGGCGTGACCAGCGGCGCCATCCCGATCACCGAGGCCTCGCTGCTGCTGCTCGGCCCGTTCATCGCCCTGGCACCGTGGACCGCGGTGCTGGCCACGCGGGCGCAGACCGGCGACCTCCCCGACGAGGTGAGCGCCGAGGCGGCGCGGGCGCTGCTGCTCCTGGCCGTGTGCTGGGCGGTCGAGTCGATCGGCGCGGCCGCCCTGAGCGGCGTCGCCGCCGCCCGCGACCACGGCGGCCGCGCCCTCGTCTTCGCCCTGATCGCCCTGATCGCCTTCTGGTCCACCTACTCGACCCAGAGCGCCTCCACCGAGCTCCGCCACGGCTGATCAGGCGGCCAGCCGGGGCCGGCTCCTGGCGGCCGCCGGGCGCTCGAAGCGGACGAACAGCACCAGCGCCAACCACGTCGGGCCTCCGCCAAATCCCGGGTTGCTGGGGCACCCAGCCGCGTCTGGGTAACATCGGCAACCAACGGGTTCAGGGGCGCTGGACCTCCTGGCCGCCGCCGCGACGCAAGGGAGTCACCCCGCCATGTATGACGAACCCGCCGCTCCGGCCGCCCCCCGCCCGGAGGTGGTCGCGCTCGCCGTCAAGCTGGCGCCGTCGCTGGCCGAACGGGCCGCGCGCTACGACGAGGCCGACCAGTTCGCCGACGAGGACGTCGACGAGCTGCTCGCCAGCGGCTACAGCGCCATCACCGTGCCCCGCGAGCTCGGCGGCATGGGCGCCGGCGCGCTCGACCTGGTCGCCGCCCAGAGCCGGCTCGCCGAGGGGTCGCCGGCCACCGCCCTGGCGGTCAACATGCACCTGCACGGCGTCGGCATCCTGGCCGAGTTCATGCGCGAGCGCGCCGAGCCGTTCCTGCGCCAGGTGGTGGACGACGGGGCGCTGCTCGCCGGCGGGTTCTCCGAGCCGCAGTCGGGCGGCAACTGGTGGTACCAGGCGTCCACCGCCGAGCCGGTCGACGGCGGCTGGAGGCTCGACGGGGTGAAGACCTTCTTCACCGGGTTCCCGCGGGCCACCCACCTGTTCCTGTCGGCCGCGGTGGAGGGCGAGGCGGGCAGGGAGCCGATCGGCTTCCTGGTGCCCAAGCCCGAGCGTGGCATCCGGGTGGCGGGGGAGTGGAAGGCCATGGGCATGCGCGCGACCGGCAGCCACGTGGTGGCGGTCGAGGACCTGTTCGTCCCCGACGAGCACGTCGTCGGCCGCGGCTTCGACGTGGCGGTCAGCTTCCTGGCCGGCTCCCACTGGTCGTGGCCGTCGTTCGCCAGCGTCGCGCTGGGCGCCGCCGAGGCCGCCTGCCGCCACGTGGTCGACGGCCTGCCCAAGCGCCGCAACGACGCCCTCGGCCAGGCCCTGTCCGAGCTCCCGGGGGTGCAGCAGGCGGTCGGGGAGATGCGCATGCACCTGGACGCGGCCAGGGCGACCCTGTACGCGGCGGCCGGCCGCCCGCCCGACCCCGACCCGGTGGCCCACTACGGCCACATGGCCGCCGCCAAGCTGTTCGTCTGCCAGACGGCGGTGGACGTCTGCACCCTCGCCCTTCGCACCGCGGGCGGCTCGGCGTACCTGCGCAGCGGGCCGGTCGAGCGGCTGCTGCGCGACGCCTACGCCGGCCTGCTGCTGCCGCCCTCCCACGACGCCACCCTGCAGTGGCTCGGCCGTGTCGAGCTGGGCGCCGGGACGATGCCGTGAGGACGGTCGACCGCACCCGGCCGGTGCCACCGGCCCGCTACGACATCGACCTGGACTACTTCGGCGACCTGGACAGCCTCTGGTGGGACCCGGCCGGCCCCGCCGGCGTGCTGCACGCCATGAACCCCGCCCGGCTCGGCTTCTACCTGGCCGCCCTCGGCGAGCCGCGCGGCCGCCTGGTGCTCGACGCCGGCTGCGGCGGCGGGCTGGTGGCCAAGGGCCTGGCGGAGGCGGGCGTCCAGGTGGTCGGCGTCGACCGGCTGCCCGGCTGCCTCGAGGTGGCCAGGCGGGCCGTGCCCGCCGGCCTGTGGCCGGCCGTCGGGGAGCTCGAGCGGCTGCCGTTCGGCGACGCCAGCTTCGACGCGGTGGTCGCCGCGGACGTGCTGGAGCACGTGCCCGACCTGCCCGCGGCCGTGGCCGAGCTGGCCCGGGTGCTGCGCCCCGGCGGCGGCTTCCTGTTCGACACCATCAACCGGACCGCCTGGGCCTGGTTCACCGCGCTGTTCGGCGCCGAGCGGCTGGTCGGGCTGGTGCCTCGCGGCACCCACGACTGGCGGCTGTTCATCCGCCCCGCCGAGCTGGACGTCCTGCTGCGCCGCGCGGGGCTGGCCCGGGTGGCGACCGCCGGCCTGGCCCCACGGATCCGCCCGGGCGACGTGGCCAGGGCGCTGCTCCGGCGCCGTCTCGCCCCGCCCCCGTTCGCCGTCGGCCGCGGCCGCCGCGCCATCTGGCTGGGCCACTACCGCAAGCAGGGGGAAGGGGGCGCCAGGTGAGCGCGCGCGTGCAGGCCCTCGGCAGCGCCGTGCCCGAGCACGTCTACAAGCAGTCGGAGATCGTCGACGACTTCTTCGCCCGGCGCGACGGCTGGGATCCCGGCTACGCCGAGACCTTCCGCACGGTCGGGGTGGAGCGCCGCGCGGCAGTGGTCGACGTGCACGAGTTCTACGCCAGGGCGCGCTCCACCGCCGACCGCATGGAGGCGTTCGCCCCCGCCGCGCGCCGGCTCGGCGCGGCCGCCGCCCGCCGCGCGCTCGCTCGCGCCGGGGACGGTGCCCACGCCGCCGTGGACGAGCTGATCGCGGTCTCCTGCACCGGCTACGCCGGCCCGGGGCTGGACGTCCACCTGGCCGCCGACCTCGGCCTGCGGCCCGACGTGGCGCGCCTGGCCCTCGGCCACATGGGCTGCTACGCGGCGTTGCCGGCGTTGCGCACCGCCGCCGCCCTCGCCGCGGGCGGCCGTCGCGTGCTGGTCGCCTGCGTGGAGCTGTGCAGCCTGCACCTGCAGCCGATCGTCAGCCCCCAGGACGCGGTCACCAGCGCCCTGTTCGCCGACGGCGCGGCCGCCGCCCTGGTCGGGCCCGACGGCCCCGGCCTCGAGGTCGCCGCCGCCCGGACCGTCACGGTCCCGGCCAGCGAAGGCCGCATGGGCTGGGCCGTCGGCGACGAGGGCTTCCGCATGACCCTCTCCCCGCGGGTGCCCGCCCTGGTCGAGCGCGGCCTGTCGGCCCTTGTCCACGGCCTGCTCGACGGGCACGGCCTGGCCGTGGAGGAGGTCGCCCACTGGGCGGTCCACCCCGGCGGCCCCGAGATCCTCGAGCGCGTCCAGCGCCGCCTCGGCCTCGCCGACGAGCAGCTCGCGCGCTCCTGGGAGGTACTGGCCGACGGCGGCAACCGCTCCTCGGCGACCGTGTTGTTCATCCTCGACGCCCTGGTCGCCTCCGGCGAGCTCACCCCCGGCCAGTGGGTGGTGATGCTCGCCTTCGGCACCGGCCTGACCATGGAGGCGCTGCTGCTGCGCGCGTAGCGGGGCCGGGACCGTGTAGGGTTGCGGCCGGGCAGCGAACGCGGGAGAGGTCGATGCGGATCGTCCGGTACAGCCACGACGGACAGATGAGCTTCGGGGTGCTGGAGGACCAGAGCGTCGCGGAGATCACCCCGCACCCGTTCGGACCGTTCGAGTACAGCGGCGAGCGCCTCTCCATCGACGAGGTGCGGCTGCTCGCCCCGGTGCTGCCCACCAAGATCGTCGCGGTCGGTCGCAACTACGCCGACCACGCCCGCGAGATGGGCAACGAGGTGCCCGAGGAGCCGATCATCTTCCTCAAGCCGTCCACCGCCGTGGTCGGGCCCGGCGACCCGATCATCTACCCCGCCGGGGTCGACCGGGTCGACTTCGAGGGCGAGCTGGCGGTGATCGTCGGCAAGGTGGCCCGCCGCCTCGACGAGGCCGACGCGCTCCAGGTGGTGCTCGGCTTCACCTGCGCCAACGACGTCACCGCCCGCAACCTGCAGGAACGCGACGGCCAGTGGACCAGGGCCAAGGGCTTCGACACCTTCTGCCCGCTGGGGCCGTGGATCGAGACCGACCTCGACTCCAGCGACCTGGCCCTCCGCACCCTGGTCAACGACGAGGAGCGCCAGTCCTCCCGCACCTCGATGCTGGTCAACGGCGTCGCACGCCTGCTCACCTTCATCTCCGGGGTGATGACCCTGCTGCCCGGCGACGTGATCCTCACCGGCACCCCCGCCGGCATCGGGCCGCTGACCCCCGGCGACAGCGTCGCGGTCGAGGTGGAGGGCGTCGGCGTGCTCAGCAACCGCGTCGTCCCCGAGCCGCCCGGCTAGGCTGGGGCGACCAGGCGGCGGTAGACGCCCTCGTAGCCGTCGGCCATGGTCGGGACGTCGAAGCGGCCGGCGACCTGGCGGCGGCACTCGGCCGGGTCGAGCTCCCCGACCCGCTCGATCGCCTGGGGCAGCTCCTCGAGGCGGTCGCGGACGAAGCCGCTGACGCCGTCGGCCACCACCTCGGGGACCGAGCCGCGGCGCAGCGCCACCACCGGCGTGCCGCAGGCCATCGCCTCCACCATGACCAGCCCGAACGGCTCGTCCCACTGGATCGGGAAGACCAGGCAGGCGGCCCGGGCGAGCAGGTCCTTCTTCTCCTCGGTGCCGGCCGTGCCGAGCCACTCGGCGTCGTCGCCGAGCAGGGGCTGCACGCGCTCCTCGAAGTAGCGCCGCTCGTCCGGCTCGTTGCACTTGGCGGCGATCACGATGCGCCGCCCGGCGGCCCGTGCCGCCTCGATCGCCAGGTCCGGCGCCTTCTCCCCGTTGACCCGGCCGAGGAAGAGGCAGAAGTCCTCCTTGTCGGTGCGCAGGGGGTACTCGTCGATCGGGATGGCGTTGTGGACCACCCCGGCCCACGGCAGCTCGGGCGCGCGCGAGCGCTGGAACTCCGAGATGGCGACCAGGTGCACGTCCGGGCCGAGGTGGGCGTAGTAGTCGGCCAGGTCGCCCTCGATCGGCCCGTGCGCGGTGACCACCGTGGGGACCCCGCGTCCCCTGGCCGTCAGCGGCCCGGCGAGGGAGTGGTCGTGGACCACGTCCACGTCCAGTTCGGCGAGGTGCTCGGCGGCGACCAGGGCGTGGACCGCCTCCGGCATCGGCTCGCCGAGGCGCTCGCTGGGCGGCTGCCGGTAGGTCGCGCGGGCGCCGCTCGACACCGCCGGCTCGCCCGCGCTGATCAGGGTGACCTGGTGGCCACGCTCGTTCAGGGCCTCGGCCAGCCAGTAGACCATCGCCTCGATGCCGCCGTAGCCGTCCGGCGGGAGCTCGAACCACGGGGGCGCGACCATCGCCACGCCCAGGCGCTCACCGTCCTGGTGGGCGCGGTTGTCAGCTGCCACGAGCCTGGGACCTCCTGGTGGGTGGCCCGTGGGAGCAGCGGGCCGTGCATGGTTGCGTTGCCACCTGTGACAGGTCGGCAAACCAGCAGGTCTCGGCCGGGGCGCCCGCGGGCTGGCGCGCGGCAGTGGCCGGGCGGGCCGGCAGGGGCTGGCGCGCTGCAGCGGCCAGCCAGCGAGCAGGCGCCGCGGCGCTGCTACGATCGCGCCATGAGCGACGCCACCGGCGGCACCGTCCGCACCCGGTTCGCGCCGTCGCCGACCGGCTGGCTGCACGTCGGCACCGCGCGCACCGCCCTGTTCAGCTACCTCCACGCGCGCCGCCACGGCGGCGCCTTCGTGCTGCGCATCGAGGACACCGACGTGGAGCGGAACGTCGAGCGCGGCGCCGAGGGCATCGCCGAGGCGCTCGCCTGGCTCGGCCTGCGCCCCGACGAGGGCTACGGCGTCGGCGGCCCGCACGGCCCCTACGTGCAGACCGAGCGGCTCGACCGCTACCAGGCGGCGGTCGCCTCGCTGGTCGAGCGCGGCCTCGCGTACCGCTGCTGGTGCACCCCCGAGGAGCTGGCCGAGCGCCGCAAGGCCGCCCAGGCCGCCGGCCGGCCGCCCGGCTACGACGGCCGCTGCCGCAACCTCACCGACGCGCAGGTGCGCGCCTACCAGGCGGAGGGCCGCGTCCCCGCGGTCCGCTTCCGCCTGCCCGACGAGGGCGAGACGGTGGTCACGGACCTCGTCCGTGGCACCGTCGCGTTCGACAACGCCACCCTCACCGACTTCGTGGCGCTGCGCCCCAGCGGCATCCCCACCTACCTCTTCGCCGCCGTCTTCGACGACGTGGAGATGGGGATCACCGACGTCATCAGGGGCGACGACCTGTTCCCCTCCACCCCGAGCCAGCTCCACGTCTTCCGTGCGCTCGGCCGCGAGGTCCCGCCGCGCTTCGCCCACCTGCCGCTGCTGGTCGGCGCGGACGGCCGCAAGCTCTCCAAGCGCCACGGCGCCATCGCGGTCGAGGAGCTCCGTTCCCAGGGCATCCTGCCCGAGGCGCTGGTCAACTACCTGGTCCTGCTCGGCTGGTCGCTCGACGACCACACCGAGCACTTCTCCCTCGCCGAGCTGGAGCGGGTCTTCGACCTGGAGCGGGTCGCCCGCAACCCCGCCCAGTTCGACGCGCGGAAGCTCGAGGCGCTCAACGGCTGGCACCTGCGCCAGCTCACCCCGGACGAGTTCGCCGCGCGGTCGCTGGAGTTCGTCCGCTGGTCCGGCTACCCCGACGCCGACCCGGAGCTGCTACGCCGCGCCGCGCCGCTGGTCGCCGAGCGGGTCACCCGCCTGGACCAGGTCCCCGGGATGGTCGGCTTCCTGCTCACCGACGAGGTCGACCTCGACCCCGCCGGCGCCGCCAAGGTGCTCGACGACGACGGCCGCGCCTTCCTCGACGCCGCCGCCAAGCTGCTGCAGGCGGTCGGGCCGTGGACCGCCGAGGCGATCGAGGCCACCTTGCGCGGCCTGCAGGAGGAGCGCGGCCTCAAGCCGAAGAAGGCGTTCCAGCCGGTGCGCCTGGCGATCACGGGCACCCTGGTCAGCCCGCCCTTGTTCGAGTCGATGGCGTTGCTCGGCAAGGCGCGCTCCCTTGCCCGCCTCGAGCGGGCAATGGCCTATGGCGGTTGAGGGAGGCCCGCAGTCCCGGTACCATGCCCGAGCCCGCAGCGTCGCTCGCGGGAGCCACGGCCCCGTCGTCTAGTGGCCTAGGACGCCGCCCTCTCAAGGCGGTAACGGCGGTTCGAATCCGCTCGGGGCTACCACCCAACCACCTCTACGAGAGGGCCCTGACCTGCGCGACCGACGGTCACAGCTGCTGCGGGCGGGTGAACCGGTGCACGTGCCGACCTCTGCGACGAACACCCTTGGAAGTGGATCGTGACAATCCACAGGAAACCCCAGCTCAAGGGTGACCGTCACGAGGAGCGAGGCCCCGCTCCCTTCATCGCATCAGAGCCGGTGCGTCTGGCCGTCTTTCGCGCCCCGGAGCGGTCCGCTCGGCGTGCTAACGTCCGACCCGATTCTGAAGTGGAGCGGCCCGTCGTTCCTTTCGACGCGGAGGCGTGATGCCTGACAGCGTGGCCAGCAACATCTCGCTACGACCCATGCGTGCGGACGACATCCCGACGCTGTTCGAGATCCAGCTCGACGAGACCGGCCAGCACCTGGCGGCCTTCACCGATGTCAAGACCGCCCGGGACGCCGACGCCTTTCGGCAGAAATATCAGAAGATCCTGGCCGACGACGCGATCGTCAACCGGGTCATCGAGATCGACGGCGAGATCGTCGGCAGCGTGGCCACGTTCCCGATCGAGGGCGACATGGAGCTCACCTACTGGATTCGGAAGGACTGGTGGGGCCGGGGTGTGGCCAGTGCGGCCGTCGCGAAGCTGCTCGACGAGGTGGCGGTGCGGCCGATCTACGGCCGGGTCGTGGAGGACAACGTCGGCTCCGTCCGCGTGTTGGAACGCAACGGGTTCGTGCGCGTCGGCAGCGAGGCCGCGTTCGCTCCCGGCCGTCAGGCCACCGTCACGGAACTGACCTTCAAACTGGACGGCTGACCGCCCGGGCGCGCATTCCCGCAGGCCAAGCCCCGATAACGACGTCGCCGCACCGCGTGGTCCGATGACCGTTGCGTGCCTGCGTTGCGTCCGGCGCCGGCGTGCCCGAGCGTCGTCTGGACCCGCCGGCGGACCAGCGCGTCGCCGCCGTCCAGGCACTGGCGTAGGTCCTTGGCGCCACGCTGGCCTCGGCTTGAGGCAAGGGGGTGCTGGCCTGCGTTCGCATCGCAGGGTTGGGGGAGCGGCCCGTTCTCCCAGGCGCGCGGATGCCGGTCATGCCCGCTCTGCCGGCGCTGGCGCGTCGAAGGGCACGACGACAGCGCGGAGCGGCCACGGGCCGCCGCGGTGCGAGAGTTCCATCTCGACCAGGTCGCGGAGGCGCGCAAGGGCCTCCTCAAGATCACGACCGGCCGAGGACACGGACCTGACGCGCGGGGAACCCAGTCCGCTGGGATTAGCCGACGATGGTCGTGGGTGCCACGGTCGTGGTGGGTGCCACGGTCGTGGTGGTCGCCACGGTCGTGGTGGTCGTGGTCATCGTAGTGATCTGGATGACCTCGCTGTCTGTGTCGCTGCCGCAGGTGACGTTGTTGCAGCCGGAGATCTCCGCGGTTGCGACCGCGTCGCCCTTCTTGAAGGGCTTGGCACCAGTGGCTGTGACCAGGACGGTGATCCGCTCACCCGATCCGGCGCAGCCAACCTGGGTCGAGCCGGAGCCCCGGGCGACGCCTGATCCCGACTTCTGGGTCACGGTGACCTGAACCAACACGCTGCCGGTCGCGTTGCAGGTGACCTCCACCGGCACCTGGACGGCGGCGCCCTTGGCGAGCAGCGTCGCGGGGGAGTTCACTTGGACGTCCAGGAACAGCCCGCCGGAGAAGAACGCCACGGCAGGACCGGCGGTGGCAAACCACGCCAGCAGGCCACCGGCAAGGATGGCGACGACCGTAGTAGCGACCTTGATACGCAGCTTGGTTGTCATCAGGTTCCTTTGCGTGGGCGAGGATGGATGGCTGGTGGGTTGCGGCGCTGTCGGAAGGGCGGATTCACTCACGCATCCAGGCGGCCGGTGTTCCCAGATGGAGGCGGATCGCCGGTCGGGCGGCTGTTCGCCGGTGCCGGGCAGCCTGCGTAAGAAGCCCATCTTCGCTCCTCGTGCCGCGGCCTCGAACTGCGTCGTTATCACCACTCAGACAAACGTCGGCATTACCCGATCTGTTACTCGCCCCGGACCCAGTCGCGCCGCATGGGCTGCGCGAGATCGGCCTTGGCGTGCCGGCCGGCCGAGCCGGTCCTCCACCATCCATCTGGGGGCGTTGCGCCCGATGCGTGCCCGCGTCCGTCTCGATGTCGGCACGAGGGCGCACCGCCCGGGCGGTGCGCTCGTGCCGCGGTGCTCAGTTGGCCATGCGGGATCGTCCCTGCAGGCTGAGGCCAGTCGGGTGCCGCCGCCGGTACCACAGCCACATGCCCAGCGCGGCCAGCGTGCCGCTGCCAAGGGCTGCCAGCCACGGAATCATCCAGCGGCCCGCCGCCGGGCTGGCCGGCGGGGTGGGTGGCCCACTCACCGCGGGCGCCGCCACGGCCGGCTGGACCAACGACGGGCCGTCCGCGGGCGGTACGGGAGCGGGCGCGGTGGTCGGCGACGCCGCGGCCCGGACCACCAGCGTCGCCCCGCCGATGTTCCCGCCGCCGCAGCGGCCGGTGATCGCGTAGGTCCCGGCCGGCTTGGAGCGCGGGATCGTGTCGCAACCGTGAAGGCCCCGCCCGGCTCGACGGCCGCGAACACCGCGGGCACCTCGGCGAAGTCGTGGGCGTGGACGAACGCCTTGGAGAGTAGGGTGACGCCGCT
>DASUZB010000230.1:0-15272 GCA_036377075.1 Actinomycetes bacterium
GCCCGCTTGGCGGTGGCCCAGGCGGGCGCGTAGGCTCTCGGCGGACCGTGCTAGGTGGGGAGCTAGCGGTGCCCTGAACCCGCAATCCGCTCCAGCGGGGCTGAATCCCCACCCGAGGGCACGCGTCCGGAGGTCAGCGCCGGGCACGGGGTGTTGACGGTCAGGTCCCGCGCGACGTCACCTTGCGAACCGCGTCAGGTCCGGGAGGAAGCAGCGCTAAGCAAGCACTGACGGGTGCCGCGGGGTTGCCGGGCTCGAGCTACCGGTCCGGTAGGCGCTCCGGGCGACCTGTTCGACGGTGGGTGCACGGTCCGCTCACCCGCCTTGTCCCCACGGGGTCACGGCGGCCGGGGTCGTCGGATGCCGGTGGTATTCTCGGCCCTCACCGCCGCTCCCCCTTTGCCCGCAACCTTTGCTATCGGCCAGCCTCCGGCGCGGACTCCTCACTCATGGCGTACGTCTCGCTCTACCGCAAGCTGCGTCCCCAGACCTTCGCCGACATCATCGGGCAGGACCACGTGGTCGGGACGCTGGTGAACGCGATCCAGACCGGCCAGGTGCACCATGCCCTGCTGTTCACCGGTACCCGCGGCACCGGCAAGACCTCCACCGCCCGCATCCTGGCCAAGGCGCTGAACTGCGAGCGGGGCCCGACCCCGGAACCGGACAACACCTGCGAGCAGTGCCTGTCCATCACCGCGGGCACCAACCTCGACGTCGTCGAGATCGACGCGGCCAGCCACGGCTCCGTGGACGACACCCGCGACCTGCGGGAGAAGGCCAGCTACGCGCCGGCGGCGGCGCGCAACAAGGTCTACATCATCGACGAGGCCCACATGGTCACCCCCCAGGGCTTCAACGCCATGCTGAAGGTCCTCGAGGAGCCGCCGGAGCACGTCCGCTTCGTGTTCTGCACCACCGAGCCGCAGAAGGTGATCGAGGCCATCCGCTCGCGCTGCCAGCAGCACGACTTCCGGCGCGTGCGCGCCGCCCGGCTGGTCGAGCACTTCACCGAGGTGTGCGCGGCCGAGGGCGTCGAGGCCGACCAGGCGGCCCTGGAGATGGTGGCCAGGGCGGCCGATGGCTCGGTGCGGGACGGCCAGAGCCGCCTCGACCAGGTGCTCACCTTCGTCGGCGACCGCCGGGTCCGGCTGGAGGACGTCGCGCAGGTGCTCGGCGTGCTCCCCGTGGAGCTGCGCTTCGAGCTCGCCGAGGCGCTCGCCGCGCACCGGGTGGGCGACGTGTTCGCCACCGTCGAGCGGGTCGCCGACGCCGGACACGACCTGCACCAGTTCGCCCGTGAGGCGCTGGAGCACGCCCGCGACCTCTACGTGATGCGGGTCGCACCCGACTCGACCACGCTGGTCGACGCGACCCCGGAGACGCGCGAGCGCCTCGCCGCGCAGGCCGAGCGTTTCGGCCCGGGTGAGCTGGGCCGGGTGGTCCGCATCCTCGGCGACCTCTTCATCGACCTGCGCACCGCCACCGACCAGCGCCTGGCGCTCGAGGTCGGCCTGGCGCGAGCCGCCCTGCCGGAAGCCTCGCTCGACGCCGACGCGCTGCTGGCCAGGATCGAGCGGCTGGAGCGGCGCCTGGCCATCGGCACCGGCGAGCCCGCCGGCCACGCGCCGGCCGAGCCACGCTCCCAGACGGAAGCGGCCGCGGCGCCCGCCCGTGCGCGGCAGGCCGCGGACGCCGAGCCGCGACACCGCGCCGCCCCGTCCGGGCCGGGTGCCAAGCGGGGCGGGGAGCCGCCGGCTGCCAGAGAGCCTCGGGCCGCGGCCACGGGGGAGTCGCCAGGCGCGGCTGCGGGGGAGTCGCCAGGCGCGGCCGCGGAGCGGGAGGCGCCTGGGGCAGGCGCTCGGCGGTCCGGCGCTGGCCGCGCGGAGGCCGGCGAGGTCCCCGGCCGCGGGGCGCGGCCATCCGCCACCGGCGACCCTCCGGACGGCGGCGGGCCCCGGGGAGCCGGGCGCTCCCGCGGTGGCCGTAAGCCCGCGGCCGACGAACCCGAGGCAGGGGACTGGGCGGCGCCGGCCCCGCCGGCCGCCCCGGTCGACCTCGACCTGGTGGTGCGCTCCTGGCCGCTGGTGCTGGAGAAGGTGCGCGCCGCCAGCAGGGTGGTGGCCACCTTCCTGGACCACGGCCGGCCGGTCGCCCTCGAGGGCCGCCAGCTGGTGGTCGAGTTCCCCGCCGAGGCCCGCTTCTACGCCGACGCGCTCGGCCAGGAAGGCCGCAACCAGCGGGTGGACGTCGCCCTCGACGCGGTGCTCGGCGGCAACCTGGAGATCCGCATCCGCGTCGGCAAGCAGGCGGGGACCGGATCCTCTGACCACCTGCCGGCCGGGGAGCCGATCCCGGCCGCGCCCCCGGAGCCGGCCCCGGCCGAGTTCGAGGTGGATCCCGACAACGACGCGGGCGAGGTGCTCGACGCCGACGCCGACGCGCGCGCGGTGGCAGACTGGGCCGCGCAGCAGCTCGGCGGCGAGGTGATCGAGGAGCGGCCCAACGAGGCCGCCGCGCCGCGCCGCGGGCCGGCGCGGAAGAAGAGCCCGAAGGGCAAGGAAAGGGGCAGCAGGTGAGCAGGGGTCGCGGCGGCCACGCTGGCGGTGGCTTCAACCCGAATCAGATGCTGAAGCAGCTCCAGAAGGTGCAGCAGCAGATGGAGGACACCCAGGCCCAGCTCGCCGAGGAGGTCGTCGAGGGGACGGCCGGGGGTGGCGTGGTGACCGCGAGGGTCACGGGCGACACCATGGTGGAGTCGGTCAGCATCGACCCGTCGGCCCTGGACCCCGACGACGTCGAGATGCTCGGCGACCTTGTCACAGCGGCGGTCAATGATGGTCTGCGCAAGGCCAAGGAGCTCGCCGCCGAGCGCCTCGGCGGGATCACCCAGGGCATGGGCCTGCCTCCCGGCCTCGGCCTCTAGCTCCCTTGCACGGCGGGGTCGCGATTAGCCCGGAGGTGGGGCGGTGCTGTACGAGGGGCCGGTCCAGGACCTGATCGACGAGCTCGGGCGCCTGCCCGGGGTCGGTCCGAAGAGCGCCCAGCGGATCGCCTTCCACCTGCTCAAGGTCGAGCCGGCCGACGCCGACCGCCTGGCGAGGGCGATCCACGAGGTCAAGGCGAAGGTCCACTTCTGCAAGGTCTGCTTCAACGTGGCCGAGGGCGAGCTGTGCCGCATCTGCCGCGACGCGCGCCGGGACCCCACCCTGGTGTGCGTGGTGGAGGAGCCGCGCGACCTGGTCGCGATCGAGCGCACCCAGGAGTTCAAGGGCCGCTACCACGTGCTCGGCGGCGCGATCAGCCCGATCGAGGGCATCGGCCCCGACGACCTCCGCATCCGTGAGCTGCTACGCCGCCTCGAGTCGGAGGGCGTCAGCGAGGTGATCCTCGCCACCAACCCCAACATCGAGGGCGAGGCCACCGCCATGTACCTGGCCCGCCTGCTCACCCCGCTGGGGGTCAGGGTCACCCGCATCGCCAGCGGCCTGCCGGTCGGCGGCGACCTGGAGTACGCCGACGAGATCACCCTCGGCCGGGCCTTCGCCGGCCGCCGCGACATGGCCGTGTGACCGCGACGCGCGGTGCCAACCCCCGACGCTGTGCCCGGACACCCGCCGGTGCATCCCCGTCATCGCCGGCTCGCCCTACAGCTGGGTGCGGGCCAGGACCAAGTCCCTGCCGCCCACGTTCGCGTCGAACTGGAGCACGGTCGCCTTGCCGCGGTAGGCGGTGACCTCGAGGGCGGTCTCCCACCCGGTGGTCGCCCTGGGCATGTTCAGGCCGGTCCAGGTGCTCCCGGCGCGCTCGGCCACGAACACGTGCGGGGGGTTGCTCCCGCTCTGGGCGGTCCATACGACGAAGGTCTTGCCGCCGGAGACGGCGATCCGCGGGACGTCGCCCGGAGTGAAGAAGCGGTGGCCGCGGAAGCTGCCCGAGCGGTTGTCGGACTCGTTGATGTGCCGGTCGAGCTCCCAGGTGACGTAGGTCCAGCGCCCGTCGGTGGTGACCTCGGGGTACAGGTTGCTGGAGAAGTCGGCCGCAGCCGAGAAGGTGCGCGAGGTCCAGCGGCCGTCCGCGCTGGTCGCGACCCGGATCTCCGAGCTCTCGTCGAGGTCGATCAGGCGCGACCAGACCAGCACCGCGCCGCCGCCGGGCCGCAGGGCCAGGTCGGCGTCGCTGTCGGAGTCGCCACCGTGCGAGGTGATGCGCTGGCGGGCCTGGTCGGTGCCGTAGGTCTTGGCCTGGAACAGGCTCAGCACGGGGTCGCCGAACCGGTTCTCGCCCGTCTGCTCGCTCCACACCGCCCACCAGCTCCCGCCTGTGGCGATGACCGAGCCCGTGGCGAGCTGGGACGCGGTGGACAGCAGGCGCCCGGCGGTGAACGTGCCGCCGGCGGTGCGCTTGCTCAGGTGGATGCCGTCGCCCGCCTGGTACATCACGTAGGCGCCGGTGCCGTCGAAGGCGGCGGCCAGGAGCCTGCCCCGGTACGGGCTGCGCTGGCGGGTCCAGCTCCCTCCCGCTCCCTGGAAGAACCAGATGCGGTCGTCCGAGCAGCTCGGGCCGCTGCTGACGGCCCATCCGCGCACCAGGCCGTCCCCGCCGAGAGCGGCCACGGCTCCGGAGAAGTCGGTCCCCGCGCAGCCGAGGTCGACGACGGTCACGGCCGGGCCGAACGCGCCGACCGCCCGGGCTGGCGCGGCCAGCGCGGCGACGGCGAGCACGACGAGGAGCGCGATGCCGAGACGACGGGCCATGACCGACTCCTTCCTGCCCGCGACCCCCCGCGCCCGCGGCTCGCTGGCCGCGGGAGCTGGCAGATCGTCCCCATGGTGGTCGTCACCGCATACACGACTGGGCGCGCCTGTCCGTTGCGCGACGGCTGGGTAACGAACCGGTCGCGGAACGGCCACGGAGTCCCGGCACTCCTTCGTGATCAGGGAGCGACCGGCACGCAACCGCCACGCCCGCCCGAATCGGGAGCACTTGGTAGGCTGCGTTTGGGGGGGCGAGCGCCGACCGCGCCGTGCCTCCTCACCGCCGCGCCGGGCAGCGCCGTCCGGCAGCCGCCCACCTGTCGGAGCACGAGGAGCCTAATGGCCCTGATCGTCCAGAAATACGGCGGCACCTCAGTCGCCGACGCGTCGAGGATCCGGCGCGTCGCCGAGCGCGTGGTCGCGACCAGGCAGGCCGGCAACGACGTCGTCGCGGTCGTCTCGGCCATGGGCCACCACACCGACGAGCTGGTCGACCTGGCCCACCAGGTCAGCCCGGACCCGCCGCCGCGCGAGCTCGACATGCTGCTCACCGCCGGCGAGCGCATCTCCATGGCGCTGCTCGCCATGGCGATCGCCGACCTCGGCACCACCGCCAAGTCCTTCACCGGCTCCCAGGCCGGCATCATCACCGACACCCTGCACGGCAAGGCCCGCATCCTCGACGTCCGGGCCGGCCGCATCAGGGACGCGCTTTCGCAGGGCCACGCGGTCATCGTGGCCGGCTTCCAGGGGGTCTCGACCGAGCGGGACGTGACCACCCTGGGCCGCGGCGGCTCCGACACCACCGCGGTCGCGCTCGCCGCCGCCCTCGGGGCCGCGTCCTGCGAGATCTACACCGACGTCGACGGCGTCTACACCGCCGACCCGCGGATCGTCCCCGAGGCGCGCAAGCTGCACGCGATGTCCTACGAGGAGATGCTCGAGATGGCAGCCTGCGGCGCGCGCGTGCTGATGCTGCGCTCGGTCGAGTACGCCCGCAGGTACGGCATGGTGTTGCACGTCCGTTCGAGCTTCACCGATGCCCAGGGGACCTGGGTGCGGGAGGAGGACGAACGCATGGAGAAGGCAATGATCTCGGGGGTGCCGCACGACACCTCCGAGGCAAAGGTGACGCTGGTCCGGGTGCCGGACCAGCCGGGGATCGCCGCCCGCATCATGCGCGCCATCGCCCGCAACGGCGTCAACGTCGACATGATCGTGCAGAACGTCTCCCACGACGGCCTCACCGACATCTCGTTCACCGTGCCGAAGACCGACCTGACCCAGGCGATGGTGGTGCTGGAGAAGGTCCGCGACGAGGTCGGCGCCGGCGAGGTCGTCGCCGACCAGGGCATCGCCAAGGTGTCGCTGGTCGGCGCTGGCATGAAGTCGAGCCCGGGGGTGGCGGCGGCGATGTTCGAGGCGCTCGCCGAGGCCGGCATCAACATCGAGATGATCTCCACCTCGACGATCCGGATCTCCTGCGTGATCCGGGCGTCCGAGGTGGCCACCGCGGTGCGCGCCATCCACGACCGCTTCCGCCTGTCGGAGGAGGCCGAGTTCCGCCACGAGCACCCCGACGGCACCGCCGAGATCCCGGTGGTCTCCTGATGGGAGCGGGCGTCAGGAGGGCGCGGCCATGACGACCGCGGTGATCGTCGGCGCGACCGGTGCGGTCGGGGAGGACCTGCGCCGCCTGGTCGTCGAGCGCGAGCTCCCGGTCGACCGGGTCCGCCTGGTCGCCTCGCCCCGCTCGGTGGGCAGGCGGCTGCCCTTCGGTGGCGCCGAGCTGGAGGTCGGCCCGCTCGCGCCGGAGGCGTTCGAAGGCGCCGACCTCGCCTTCTTCTCCGCCGGCGGCGGGGTGAGCCGGGAGTGGGCGCCGGTCGCCGCCGCCAGGGGCGCGGTGGTGGTCGACAACTCCAGCGCCTGGCGAATGCACCCGGAGGTGCCGCTGGTCGACGCGGACGTCAACGCCGACGCTGCCAGGCACCACCCCGTCGGGATCGTGGCCAACCCCAACTGCACCACCCTGGCGATCACGCCGGTGCTGGCCTGCCTGCGCGACCTGGCCGGCCTGGAGGCGATCACGGTGACCTCCTTCCAGGCCGCCGGCGGCAGCGGGCAGCGTGGCATGGACGAGCTCGCCGAGCAGGCCGCCAAGCTGGTTGGGGAGCGGGACCTGCTGCGCCGCGGCGGCCGGCGGGAGGCGCTGCCGGCGGGCGCGGTCTTCGCCCGCCCGATCGCGTTCAACGTGGTGCCGCAGTGCGGCGACTTCGCCGAGGCGGGCTACACCGTCGAGGAGCTGAAGCTGCGCGACGAGCCGCGCAAGATCCTCGGCCTGCCCGCGCTGGTCAGCCACCCGACCTGCGTGCGGGTGCCGGTGATGGTGGGGCACTCGGTCTCGGTGCGGGCGCTGTGCTCGCGGCCGGTCGACCTCGCGGAGCTGCGCGCCCGGCTGGCGGCCGCGCCCGGCGTCACGGTCGGCGCGGACGACGCCGGCTACCCGACGCCGCTCGAGGCGGCGGGCACCGACGGGGTGCTCGTCGGCCGCATCCGCGCCGACCTGGCCGACCCGAGGGCGGTGCTGTTCTGGTCGGTGGCCGACAACCTGCGCAAGGGTGCCGCCCTCAACGCGGTGCAGATCGGCGAGGTCCTGCTGCGCGGCTGAGCCGGGGTCCCTCAGGCGCCTGCCGAGGGTTCCGTAGCGTTCCCCTGCGTGGTCCGTAGCGCTCTCGGGCACATTTCCGAGAGGATCGGACGGTCAGCTCGGGTTAGCATGGAGCGGATGCCAGGAGTGGTCGTATCCGGCACGGGGAGTGGTGATGCCGTCGACGGGTGTGAGGCGGCCGGCCGTGGCGGGGCGGCAGGTCGAGCCATCCGTGGTGCACAGCGACGGCGCGGCCGGGGTCACCATCGTCCTCGGCGCGTCGCCCGTGGCCGAGCTGTTCTTCGCCCTGTGCCAGCACGCCCGCCTGGTGGAGCTCGACGCGGCCCAGCTCCCCTGGCACCACGCCTTCGCCGGCGCCCTCGACGAGCGGGGCAACGCCCTGTTCCAGCGCTTCTTCGGCGGCTTCGACCGGGGCCTGCTGCTGTCCGACCTGTTCGTCACCGGCCCGCACCGTGACCTGGAGCGCTTCCCGCCCTGGGTCGAATCGCTCACCGACTCGCAGTTCCTCTGGCTCGCCACCGGCCGGACGGTGCCCCGGTCGGCGATCGAGGGCGTGCTCGCCGGCCGCCTCGCCTTGCGCGACCTGCACCTGCCGCCGTCGTTCCGGGACGACGTCGGCACCCTGTTCGAGGACGCGGCGGAGGCCCGCTCGCAGTTCACCAGCCTGCTCGGCTACGCGATCGCGGCCGGCTGGGCGGAGGAGGCCGAGACGCTGCGGCCGTTCTGGCGCGAGGCGCTGCAGCGCCAGCAGGCCGACCTGGAGCGGGTCGGCCTCACCGAGCTGCTCGGCCGCTTCGGCGACGCGCCGCAGATCCTCAAGCAGCTCAAGGAGGAGCAGCGCCGCACGGTGCGCCTGGAGCTGATCCCCTCCTGCTACATCGGCGCCCGCTGGGCCAACGTCTTCGGCCCCAGGCACATGGTCTGCGCCTTCCAGGTGCGGCCGCCCGGCTGGTCGGTGGACGACACCCTCACCCTGGAGCTGGTGCGCCGCCGCGCCGAGGCGCTGGCCGAGCCGAGCCGCCTGTCGCTGCTGCGCATGGTCGCGCTCGGCGAGGCGACCGGCGGCCGCGCGCTGGCGGCGCGCTCCGGGCTGACCCCGGCGACCGTCTCGCGCCACATGGCCCAGCTCGCCCGGGCCGGACTGGTCCGCAGCCAGGTCCACGGCCGCGAGGTCCGCTACGAGCTGGAGACCTCGGCGGTGAAGGCGTTCGGCCCGCACCTGCTGCAGATCCTGGGCCAGTCGCCCCCGCCAGGCCCCTCCGGCCGGCCGGAGTGAGCGGACCGCCAGGTTCCTAGTAGTAGTCCGCGCTCCACGGGCGTTGGCCGGCGTGGACCGCGCGCCAGAAGCTCAGGTCCTCGGGGGTGATGCCGCTGACGACGCCCATGGTGGCGAGGTCCTCGGCGTCCAGGTAGCCGGCGAACAGCGCCGACAGGCCGGCGGCGTCGGTGCGCGCCGCCGCCCGGCTGTCCACCCGGGCGGCCTTGCCCTCACCGCCGTCGACCTCGACCGTCCAGGTTCCGGCGACCCAGGGGCACACCTCGTCGGCCACCTCGACGGTGAAGCGGCCGCGAGCCTGCTCCGGGTAGCCACGGGCGGCGAACGCGTCGGGCACGTCGAGCACCCGGGCCATGAAGCGGGCCTGGCGGATCTGGCGCAGGTCCTCCTCGCGCAGCAGCAGGGCGAGCGGCTCGGGGTCCGGCCCCTTCCAGGCCACGGTCGCGTCGAGCGAGGAGAACCCGGCCGCGAGGGCGAGCAGCGAGCGCCAGCCGCCCTCCGAGACCGCGCCCCAGTCGAGCACGCTGACCTGGGTGACCGGTCCTTGCCGGCTGGCCCGCTCCTCGATGCCGAGCACCGCCCAGCCGTCGGGCCCGTCCGGTCCGTCGACCAGGAAGGCCTGCGGCGGGCCGCCGTCGCGCTCGCCGAGGATGAGCTCGCGCCACCAGGCCGCGTCGCGCTCCACCTGGCCGCTGCGGCCGGGCAGGAGCCGGGCGAACCGCTCCTGCAGCGAGGCCGGGTCCTCGGAGAGGGGGAACGGCACCGCGCGGTAGCCGTCCGGCCAGGTCGAGGGGAGGTGGCGGGCGCTGGCCTCGTAGAGGGTCCAGGTGCCGGCGTAGGCGAAGCCGGCGCGCCGGTAGAGGTGCACGCTGGCCGGGAAGAGGGTGGCGATGGTGGCGCCGCGGTCGTGCGCCTCCTGCAGCCAGTGGCGCAGCAGCTCGCCGCCGGCGCCGCGGCCGCGGTGCTCGGCCCGGACCGACAGGCCGGAGACCTGGGCCGCCGGCAGGGGCCGCCCGCCCCACCAGACCCGCAGCCCGCGCGCGAGCAGCAGGCCGATGGACCTGCCGTGCTCGTCCTCGAGCACCCGCAGCTCCTCGACGGGCGTGCGCGCCATGGCGCGCTCCGTGGCCTGGCCCGAGGTAGGGTCGCCGAATGCCTGAGCGTCCTGGACGACCAGGGCTTGGTGTTCTTCCTTCCGAGCCGCCCGGTACCTGCGGGGCACGCGCAACCTCCTCGCGTCGTGGCGTCGGGCGGGGCGGCGTCCGCTCGGCGCGGCCGCGCCGCTCCCACCTGCCGGTCGATCGTCTCGGTGTTGTCGGCCTACCGAGCACAACGCTGGACAAGCCCCGTCCGATTCCGTCCGTTGGTATCGATTTGCGTCGCGAGCCGAACGCTCTGGGTGGTCAGCGGGGCGGGCACTCGCAAGGCGAGCGGCCGCAGCGCGGGCAGCCGTCCGCGTAGCGGGCGACCGCCCGCTCCAGGTCGACGCCGACCGCGTTGGCGACGCTGGCCAGCCAGGCGAGGGCGTCGCCGAGCTCGTGCTCCAGCTCGGCGGGGTCGCGGCGCCGCAGCGCCTTCGCCACCTCCCCGACCTCCTCGACCCACCAGCGGAAGGTGCCGTCGACCCCGCGTGCCCGGTCGCGCTCACCGAAGGTGGCCTCGATCCGGGCCTGGAAGTCGGCCAGCTCCACCCACGCCTCCCGTTCCCGCTCGCCGCCGCTGACTCTGGCCACGCTACCAGGGCGGCCAGTCGCCAGGAGAGGGGCGCGAGTGGACGAAGAGGAGCCCGGGCTTGGGATACGGACCCTCGTCAAAGTCGAAGAAGCGGCCGGAGAGGTTGCGGTCCCAGATCGAAAGACCGGTTCGCGCACGTCGTCTCCCTGCAGACCCCAAGTGGTGGGGCGCCGTGGTGGTCGGGATGCCGGGATTTGAACCCGGGGCCTCCACGTCCCGAACGTGGCGCGCTACCAAGCTGCGCTACATCCCGAAGTCGGGTCCGCCAGGGGACCCAGCGTCGGCAGTGTACCCCGACTGCGGGGGGCTCCGCCCCCCGCAGCCCCGTCCCCTGGTGGAGTACGTCAAACGGTGGACGGGCGCTGGGGACGGGGGCGCGTTACGATCGGAGCCATGGCAGCGACCCGAAAGCGGGGTACCAGGCCGGACTTCCAGCCCGGCTGGGAGCCGAACACCCTGCCCGAGGAGGAGGTTCTCCGCCGCGGCGGGCAGATGTTCGACGACGGCATGTTCTGGGAGGCCCACGAGGTCTGGGAGGAGGTCTGGCGCCGCCGCAGCGGCCAGCCCGACCGCGACTTCCTCAAGGGCATCATCCAGGGCGCGGCCGGCATGTGGCACGCCACCCAGGGAAACTACAAGGGCGCCGTGAGCGTGATGGGCCGCGCCGTCGCCTACCTGGAGCCGTACCGGCCCGCCAGGGAGGGCATCGACGTGGAGGCGCTCTCGACCGCCCTGCGCGCCGCCGTCGCCGAGTGCGAGCGGGCACTCGCCGAGGGCCGCGAGGCCGAGGTGGAGATGATCAAGCTGCGGCTGGGAGCGCGACCGTGAGCGCGCCAGGCCACGAGGGGAAGCACCGCCACCACCGCCACAAGGAGGACGGCTCCAGGCCGTCGCGCATCTCGCCGTCGCCGGGGGTCACCGCCATCGCCGACGCGCGCGCCCGGGTCCCCGGGCGCTTCGAGGGCGACGTGCGGCGCATCCGCATCCACTCGCTCGCCTCGACGCCGACCCTCGAGCTGCAGCTCGACGACGGCAGCGGCCGCATCTCCGCGCTGTTCATGGGCAGGCGGGGCATCAGCGGCATCGAGTGCGGCCGTCACCTGGCGATCGAGGGCACCCCGGTGGCCGGCGAGCGCGGCCTGACGCTCTACAACCCCGCCTACGACCTGCTCTGATCCGCCTGGGCGGCGGCGCCGCCGCCCAGGCTCGACGCCGGCTCGCCGACGAGCTGGGCGCGCACGACCTCCTCCGAGCCCTCCGAGGTGACCGCGAGCACCTCGTCGCCGGCGGCGAACACGCTGTCCTCCTTCGGTACCACCACGTGCCCCTCCCTGACGACCGCGACCAGCGCCGCGTCGACCGGCAGGCGCAGCTCACGGAGGGTCTTGCCGATCGAGGGCGAGCCTTCGGCGAGGCGCACCTCGTGCAGGGAGACCTGGCCCTGCTCGAACTGCATGAGGCGGACCATGTTGCCGACGGTGACCGCCTCCTCGACCAGGGAGCGCAGGATGTGGGGGGTGGACACCGCCACGTCGACGCCCCAGGCCTCGTTGAACAGGCCGTGGTTCTTGGGGTTGTTGACCCGGGCGACCACCCGAGGCACGGCGAACTCCTGCTTGGCGAGCAACGAGATCACCAGGTTGTCCTCGTCGTCGCCGGTGGCGGCGACGACCACGTCGGCGTGGGCGATCCCCGCCATGACCAGCGAGAGCACCTCGCAGGCGTCGAACGGGAACCACTCGGCCTCCTCGAGCGAGCCGCGGGCCGCCTCGATCACCACCGGGTCCTTCTCCAGCATGGTCACCTGGTGCCCGGCGGCCAGCAGGTCGGCCGCGATGAACTGGCCGACGTTGCCGGCGCCGGCGATCGCGACCCTCACGAGCGCACCTCCCGCGGGCTGGCCTGGGTGCCGTCGGCCTGTGGGGCGTCGCCGGTCCCCGAACCGCCGGCGTCCGGGTTGCCGGGTCGCCCGCCCTCCTGCCGGCCGCGGCGGGCCTCCATGATCATCGGCCGCAGCTCGTCGAGGCCGTCGTTGTCGACGGCCAGGTGCACCTGGTCGCCTTCCTGCAGGATGAACGAGGGCGTCACGATGCGGGCGTGGCCGACGCGGGTGACCGCGACCACCCGCCGGTGGCCGTCGCTCTCGACGTCCTCGATGCGCCAGCCCGACCAGCTCGGCGGCAACACCGCGGTGACCAGGGAGATGCCCTCGCTGGGGTCCTTCCAGTCGGAGGCGACCTGGTCCGGGATCAACAGGCGCATGATCTGGTCGGTGGTCCACTTCACCGTCGCCACGGTGGGGATGCCGAGCCGCTGGTAGATCTCGGCCCGGCGGGGGTCGTAGATGCGCGCGACCACGGTGGGGACCTCGAAGCGCTCGCGGCTCAGGCGCGCGGCGACGATGTTGGAGTTGTCCCCGTTGGACACGGCCGCGAAGGCGCCCGCCTTGCGCACGCCCGCCTCGTCGAGCACCGCCTCGTCGAATCCGTAGCCGTGCACCTGCTGCACGTCGGAGCCGTACCGGAGGTTGCGGAAGGCGTTGCGGTTCTTGTCGATCACCGCGATGGTGTGGCCACGTGCCGAGAGTCGCGCCGCCAGCTCCGAGCCAACCCGCCCGCATCCCATGATGATGACGTGCACGCCGCTCCTTCCCCTCGTGGCCTCGCCGGCTCGCGCCATCTTGTTCGTGCAAGGCATACCACGCAACCGGGCTGGAGAAAGGACGATACTGGGAACGAAGGGGCCGGCGGCGGCGTTGTACGTGACGAGGAGAAGTGGTGTCCACCGAGGCAGAGCGCCAGCTCGAGCAGGTCAATACGGCGGCTGGCGAACGAGAGTCGAGCCGTTACCAGTCGGTCGGCTACCGGGCGAAGCGGGTCATGCTCGGGCCGGCCCTGAAGACCTCACAGCTGGTCCACGAGCGCATCACCAAGCGCGTGGCCCTGGCCGTGTTCTCCTCCGACCCGATCTCGTCGACGGCGTACGCCACCGAGGAGATCCTGATCGTCCTGGTCTCGGCCGCGGCCATGCACCTGACGCTGCCGGTCTCGCTGGCCATCGCGATCCTGCTGCTGATGCTGGTGACCTCCTACCGGCAGGTGATCGAGGCCTACCCCTCGGCCGGCGGGGCCTACGTGGTGGCGCGCGACAACTTCGGCAACTTCCTCGCCTCGATCGCCGGCGCCGCGCTGCTGATCGACTACGTCCTCACCGTGGCGGTGAGCGTCTCGGGCGGGGTGGCGGCGATGGTCAGCGTCTTCACCGCCCTCGAGCCCTGGGTGGTCGAGATCTCCGTCGCCTTCGTAGTGATGCTGGCATGGGGCAACCTGCGCGGCCTCAAGGAGGCCGGGCGCCTGTTCGCCATCCCGACCTACGTCTACGTCACCAGCGTCGGCGTGATGGTCCTCGTCGGGATCTGGCGCATCGCCTCCGGCGACCTCGGCCCGATCCACTACACCCACGAGGAGGCGGTGCGGCTGCACTACGCCGGCCAGGCGGCCGGCTCGGTCACCCTGTTCCTGCTGCTGCGCGCGTTCGCCTCGGGCACCACCGCGCTCACCGGCGTGGAGGCGATCTCCAACGGCGTCTCGGCCTTTCGCCGCCCCGAGGCCCGCAACGCCAAGACCACCCTGATGACCATGGCCCTGATCATGGGCTCGCTGTTCCTCGGCATCAGCTACCTGGCCGGCCACCTCGGCGTGCGGCCCTACGACTCGGGCTTCCCGACGGTCCTGTCGCAGCTCGCCAGCTACGTGCTCGCGGCCGAGACCAACCCCCTCGGCCACGCCGCCTTCCTGCTGGTGCAGACGGCCACCCTGTTGATCCTGGTGCTGGCGGCCAACACCTCGTTCTCGGGCTTCCCGCTGCTGGCCTCGTTCGCGGCCGAGGACGCGCTGCTGCCACGGCAGCTGCGCAAGCGCGGCCACCGGCTGGTCTACTCCAACGGGATCATCGTGCTCTCGGCGGTGGCGATCACCCTGATCATCGCGCTCCAGGCCAGGGTGTCGAAGCTGATCCCGCTGTACGCCATCGGCGTGGTGACCTCGTTCACCCTCGCCCAGGCGGGCATGACCCGGCGCCACCTGCGCGTCAAGGAGCGTGGCTGGCACTACGGCCTGGCGGTGAACGGCGTGGGCGCGCTGGTCACCCTGGTGGTGCTGTGCGTCATCGTGGTCAGCAAGTTCACCCAGGGCGCCTGGATGGTGGTGGTCGCCATCCCCGTGCTGGTGCTGCTGCTGCTGCGCATCCAGAAGGCCTACCGGGACGAGATCGCCGAGCTGAAGGTCGAGGCCTCCCAGGGGCTCGCCCCGCCCAAGCCGCGGCACGAGGTCGTCGTGCTGGTCGAGGACCTCGACCAGGCGACCATCGGCGCGCTGCAGTACGCCCGCCAGCTCAACCCGCTGAGCATCACCGCGATCCACATCGCCATCGACCCTGACCACGCCCGCGAGCTGTGCCGCCTCTGGACCAAGGTGCACATCCCGGTCCCGCTCGAGGTGATCGACAGCCCGGACCGCAACCTGCTCGCCGCCGTCGAGGAGACCATCTCCGAGCTGGTCAGGCCGGACACCGAGGTCACCGTGCTGATCCCCAAGCGCGGCTACGCCAAGTTCTGGCACCGCATCCTGCACGACCGCACCGCGCTCGGGGTGTTCCGGGTGCTCGGCGAGATGGACAACGTGAACGTCACCATCGTGCCGTTCCGCCTCGGCCGCCGGCCCACCCTGGCCGCGGTCGGCGGGCGCGAGGACCTCCACCGCTACGTCCGCCGCTGAGCCTACGGGGAGCGGATCGCCAGGAACTCGCTGGTGTCCTCCTCCGGCTCGGTCGGGTCGCC
>DASUZB010000231.1:0-48233 GCA_036377075.1 Actinomycetes bacterium
GCGCGCCGCCGTCGATCGCCGCCCGCAGCTCCCCGACCAGCGCCAGGCGGTCGGGGTTGGAGGGGTCGCGCGCCTCCTCGTAGGCCGCCACCCCGCCGTGCCCGGCCGTGGCCTGGTACATCGCCACCTCGGCGCGGCGCAGCAGCAGGTCCGGGTCGTCGCCGTGCTCGGGCCAGCAGGCGATCCCGACGCTGGCGGATACCTCGAGGTCGATCCCGCCCATGCGGACCGGCGGGTCGAGCGCCGCCCACAGCCGCTCGGCGAGCTCGGCGGCCGCGGCGGGATCCCCGACGCCGCGGGAGAGCACGGCGAACTCGTCGCCGCCGAGCCGAGCCACCATCCCGGTGCCCGCCGTGGTGGCCACCAGCCGCTCGGACACCTCCAGCAGCAGGCGGTCGCCGGCCTCGTAGCCGAGCGTGTCGTTGATCTCCTTGAAGCGGTCCAGGTCGAGCAGGAGCACGGCGAGGCCGCCGCCGGGCCGGGCGTCGATCGCACCGGCGAGCTCCTCGAGGAACCAGCGCCGGTTGCCCAGGCCGGTCAGCCGGTCGTAGAGGGCCTGGATCCTCCGTTCCGCCGCGTCCAGCCGCAGGCGGTCGATCAGGTGCGCCTTCTCGACCGCCACGGCGGCCTGGTTGGCGAGGGCCTCGAGCAGCCTGCCGTCCTCCTCGTCGAAGGTGCTGACGTCGCCGAGCCGGTTGCCGACCAGCAGCGCACCGAGCGGCTTCCCCGGTCCGGGCAGGATGGCGGTGACGGCGTCCCGGAGGCCGCGCTCGGCGGCGTGGTCGCGCAGCAGCGCCTCCCGGATCGGCCGCGGGTGGACCGCGACGGTTCCGCCGGGCACCTGGAACAGTGGACCGGCCCGTTCCACCGATCGGGTGTCGACCTTCTCGCCCAGCTCGCCGGCGAGGCGGACCAGCCGGGTGGCGCCGGTCGCCGGGTCGTCGAGGACCAGCTCGGCCGTCTCGGCCCGCAGCAGGCTCGTCGCCTGCTGCAGCAGCGCCCGCACCGTGGTGTCGACGTCCTCGGAGCGGGTGACGGTGCGGCCGAAGTCGTAGAGCTGCTCCAGGTGGCGGTGGCGCTGTCGCAGCGCGCCGTAGCCGCGGTAGGCGAGCAGCAGGACGGTGGCGACCGCGAGCAGCAGCTCCGCCGCCCACAGGTCGGCGGCGAGCGCCAGCACCGCCACCAGGGCGAGGCTGGTGTTGGCGACCGCGGCCAGGGCGCCCGCCCCCGCCACCTCGAGCAGCATGCGCCACTGCGAGCTGCCCTCGTACAGGGAGATGGCGGCGACGATCACCAGGGCGTTGACCAGGTCGACGGCGAGGGCGGCGAGCAGCGCCGCGGCCCAGCCGCGGTGCCCCAGCGCGTCGCCGCCGCGCAGCAGCACGAACGCGCTCACCGCCAGGCAGGTCTCGAGCAGGAACAGCGCCAGGTTGAAGACCAGCTTGGGGGCGGCCTGGCGGCGGTAGAGGAGCAGGGCGGCCGCCGAGCCCACCATGCGGGCCAGCACCAGCTCACGCGGCGAGAGCAGGTAGAAGCCGAGCACCAGCGGCACCTCGCTGAGGGCGAACGAGTGCGCGTGGCGGCGGAACTCCAGGTGGACGGCGAACACCGTGGTGGCGGCGAAGCCGGCGGCAAGGGCCAGCCAGGGAAGGTGGACCGGCAAGGGCGCCACGGGTAGCTCGCGGACGACCTGCGCGTAGACGGCCAGCCCGGCGGCGAGCAGCCCGCCGGCGAGCAGGTACACCCGCACCGACGGAGGCAGACGTGGGGGCCAGGCCAGCAGGCCTCGCTCCCACGCCACGCCACCGGTTCGGGTCGTCATCGCTCTACTACATCGGCAGGAGACCCGGCCGCCGTACCCGTCAGGCGGTTGGCGTCGCCCCGGCTGGAGAACTCGGCGACCGTGTCGCCGTTCACCGCGGCGTCGCTGCCGGGGTTCTCGGCGCCGACCGCGAGCACGAACGGGTCGACTGCGGGGTCGTCGGTTACCCGACCGCCTCCTCGCGCCAGTTGGTGACGCGGTACTGGCCGGTGGTGAGCTGCGACCTGAGCGAGTGGTCGTAGTGGAACTGGAACTGGGCGGCGGCGCTGGCGCTGTTGGCCAGCACCGAGCCGAAGATCTCCACCTGCGGGGTGCCGCCGCCGTTGGCGGTGAACACGCTGTTGGGGGCGTCGATCACGCCCCAGAACACGGCGTGGTTGGCGAACGACACGGTGCCGTTGCCGGCGACGTGGATCTGCAGCATGGCCGGCCAGCCGCTCTGGTACTGGCCGCTGGTGCAGGCCCCCGCCGGCGGCGCGTTGACCACGCTCTTGCAGTTGCCGGTGTCCGTGCCGACGGTCACCGGGCCGGTGACGTAGAGCACCGCCGCGGACGTGCCGCCGACCCGGCAGCCGCCGCTGAGCGTGATGCTCGAGTACAGGTGGGTGCCGGACGGGATCGTCCCGTCGGTGGCGCAGGTGTAGGCGCCCTCGCTGGTCAGCCCGGTGGGGACGGTGACCGACGGCGGCAGGTACTTGTCGGGGTAGACGTCGGTGTCCGGGGCGGGCGGGCAGGCGCCGTCGCCGATCGGGTTGTTGCCCTTGTTGTCGAGCGGGATGGTGCTCTGCCCGTAGAAGGCGCAGCCGTCGGCGGCATACGACCACGCGCTGAAGTCGCCGCGGCAGTTCTTGGTGCCGGTGCCGAGGGTGAAGGTGATCGAGCCGTTGCTGCCGATCACGCCGTCGCCGGGGTCGGCGCAGGGGTTCGAGGGGCTGGTGTAGCTGTCGGCCGTGCCCTTGAGCTCGGAGGTGGCCAGGGCGAAGAAGGCGTGGCCGAAGAGCGGCTGGTCGACGGCGTCGGCGAGCACGTGCCGCTTGACGCCGGTGGCGTCGGTGCCGGTGGCGTCCAGGCGCCACACGGCGCCGTCCTTGGTGGCGGTGTAGGCGTACGAGCCGGACGTCCCGAGGCTGCTGGTGCCGCTGAAGCTGCCGGTGTGGGCGGTGATCGCCTTGGCCGCGTCGTTGATGCCGGCGTCGGCGAGCTGCAGCGCGTTGGCCGAGTCGCCGGCCCGCCTCGCCGAGCGCAGCCCGACCTGCGTGGTGACCAGGAGCGCCACCACCATCACGGTGGCGACCACGATGACGATCAGCGCCATGGCGACGCTGCCCCGCTCGCCGTCGCCGGCGGGAAGGCGTGCTTGGTGGGCGGGCATGGGCTGCTCCTATCGCGCGTTGCGCAGCGAGAGGGTGCTGGTGAGGGTGAGCGGTCGCGCGGCGCCCTGGTAGTTGACCAGGAGCGTGACCTTGACCGAGCTGGCGCCGGCCTGGCCGCTGGTCAGCGCCGCGCCGCTGTCGTCGTAGTAGCTGAACAGCGGCGCCGTCCCGTTGGTCACGCCGGTGATCAGCTTGCGGCTGACGTCCTGGTCGCTGGCGCAGCCGCTGTCGTCACGGGTCTGCTGCACCCAGCCGGCCATGAGCCCGTAGGTGACCACGGAGCGGCAGTTCGGGTTGGCGGTGGTGTCGCGCTCGATGGTGAAGCGCAGGCAGGTGGCCGGGGTCGGGGTCGCCGGGCAGGCGCCGCCGACCGCGCCGGTGAAGGTGATGGTCGCCGGGCTGGCCCCGCGGATGTCCTCGGTCATCGTGCGCAGCGCCAGGCGCCCCTCGTTCTCGGCCTGGACGTCGTCGGAGGCCCGCTTGTAGATGGCGGTGGTGTGGTCCAGCAGGCCGAGCAGGATCGCGGTCACCAGCACCATCACGGCCATCACCACGGTGAGCTCGACCACGGTCAGGCCGTCCTGGCGGCGGACGGCGGCGCCGAGGCTCACGGGCAGCCACCCCCGAAGGTCAGCGGGCTGGTCGCCGTCGCGGCGGTGGAGCCGTACTCCGGCGGGGTGGCGGTCGGGGCGTAGTCCTGCGCGGCGGTGACGAAGATGGGCTGGCTGCCGGTTGGGAAGCGGTAGTTCGCCGAGGCCGGGATGACCGCGCTCCAGCTGCTGCCGTCGGTCGAGCTCAGCGCGATCGTGTAGGGGCCCGCGAGGGTCTGGAAGCTGGCCGTGACCGAGTCGGCGGCGGTGAGGTTGCTGGTGGTGGCGCTGACGGTGATGTCGCCGCAGAGCAGGCCGGCAGGGTCGATCCGCGGCGCGGTCGGGCTGGCGGCGACGGCGGCGAGGCCGGGCGGGTTGTCGCCGGCGGTGCAGCCGGTCCCGCCGCTCAGGCAGCTCACGAACGTCACCACCTGCGCGTTGGGCTCGCTGTTGACCTTGCCGTCGGCGCTGCGGACGGCGATGAAGGTGACGTACTGGGTGCCGGCGCCGAACAGGAACTGGTCGCTGCCGGCGGGCAGGGTGGTCGACCAGGTGCCGCTGCCGCTCTGGGTCAGCTGCAGGGTCGAGGCCGCCGAGCCGGTGTCGCCACGGACCAGGAAGCTGACGAACACGCTGTCGGGGAGCCCGGTGGTGGTCGCCTGGAAGGTGACCGGGCTCTGCACCACGCCGGCGACCAGGTGGACGGGGTTGCCGCTGCTGGCGGCGGTGCCGTCGACCAGCACCGCGGTGGCGGCGAACGCCGGCGGCGGCAGGCCGACGACGCTGCCCTGGTCGGGGCTGCGCAGGGAGCTCTGCTGGGTGACCTGGTGCGAGCCTGCCTGGTCGGTCCAGTCCACCAGCACCGCCAGCCGCTTGTTGGTGTGGTTGCTGTCGCCCCAGGCCACGTAGCGGCGCACCTGGAAGGTGATGCCGCGCCGGGTGCACGCGTAGGAGGTGTCCGGCACCTGGCCGGCCGTCGGGGTGCATGGCTCCCCGTAGGTGGGGCTGGTGCAGTTGGCCAGGTAGGCCGCGTCGGTCAGGCCGCTCGGCGCCCCCGGCGCCGGGTTGCAGACGCCGAGGTGGTCGTAGTCGAGCCGCTGCAGGTCCTCGATCGCCTGGGTGGCGAGCTCGTTGCCCTGGGTGCGGACCTTCTGCAGGCCGGCGAGCTTGAGGGCGGCGGCGAGCCCGCCCGCCAGCGCCAGCACCGCGATGGTCGCGATTCCCAGCGCCGCGAGCAGCTCGATCAGGGTGAACCCGTCGTAGCGCCGGGCCGCGCGGACCGTTGGGCCGCGCAACCGTCGCTTCCCGGGCGGGTGCCGCTTCATGCTGGTTCTGTCGGCCTGCGCCCCCGCCGCTTTAGGCGTCGGCCGTGGCGGCACCCGCCTCACGCCACCAGGCCCTGGTTGCGCAGGGTGATGCGGAAGTCGTGCGGGTTGGAGGCGATCAGCATGGCGTCCTCGAGGGTCACGACGCCGTCGCGGTACAGCTCGACCAGGTGCTGGTCGAAGGTCTGCATGCCGTAGAAGCCGCCCTCGGCGATGATCTCGTGGAGCTCGCTGGTGCGCTCCGGATCGCCGATCGCTTCTGCCGTGCGGCCGGTATTGACCATCACCTCGAGCACCGCCACCCGGCCGGGCAGGTCCGCCCGCGCCACCAGGCGCTGGCAGACGATGCCGCGGAGGCTGGCGGCGAGGCCGAGGCGGACCTGCTTCTGCTGGAACGGCGGGAAGAAGTCGATGCAGCGGTTGACCGTCTCGGCCGCGTCGGTCGTGTGCAGCGTGGACAGGACGAAGTGCCCGGTCTCGGCGGCGGCGAGGGCGGCCTTGACGGTCTCGGCGTCGCGCATCTCCCCCACCAGGATCACGTCCGGGTCCTGGCGCATCGCGGCGCGCATCGCGCTGGCGAAGTCGGCCGTGTCGACCCGGACCTCGCGCTGGTTGACCATCCCGAGCTTGTCGGAGTGGAGGACTTCGATGGGGTCCTCGATCGTCACGATATGGACTTCTCGGGTCGCGTTGACGTGGTCGATCATGGCGGCGAGGGTGGTGGTCTTGCCCGACCCGGTCGGGCCGGTGACCAGCACCAGGCCGCGTGGCTCCTCGGCCAGCCGGCTGATCACCTCCGGCAGGCCGAGCTCCTCCACCCCCAGTGCCCCTACCTGGACGCGCCGCAGCACCATGCCGACCGTGCCGCGCTGGCGGAAGGCGTTGACCCGGAAGCGCCCGACGCCGGTGAGCGAGTAGGCGAAGTCGGCCTCGCTGCGCTGCTGGAACTCCTCGTAGAGGTCGTCCCGGATCAGCTCGCGCAGCACCGTCTCGGCCACCTCTCTGGTGACGGGGGGCGCGTCGAGGCGCACCAGGCGGCCGTCGACCCGGACGCGCGGCGCCGAGCCGACCTTGACGTGCAGGTCGGACCCGTGCAGGGACGTCAGGGCCTCGAGCCAGGCCCGCAAGTGCTCCACTCCGCCGGCGGCCCCCCTGGGTGCGGTCGCTTCCTGCCCCTCCGGGGTTGACTCGGGCGGCGCCGCCGGGGGCTTGAGCCACCGCGGGTGGTCGCGACCGCCCGGTCGTGGAAGGATCTGCGCCGCGGCGCAGGCGGTGGTTCACCGGACCAGATCCAAGGAGGGACCGATGGCCGGCTCCATGCGAGAGATCAGCTCCAACGGCGGGACCGTGCCCGCCTACGTGTCCGTCCCCGCCTCGGGCAGCGGCCCGGGGGTGGTCGTCATCCAGGAGTGGTGGGGGCTGGTGGACCACATCAAGGACTTGGCCGACCGCCTCGCCGGCGAGGGCTTCGTGGCGCTGGCGCCCGACCTGTACCACGGCGAGACCGCCAGCAACCAGGAGCCCGACGAGGCCGCCAGGCTGCTGATGGCGATGCGCATCGACCAGGCCGCCAAGGACATGGCCGGGGCGGTCGACGCCCTGCTGGCGATGCCGGAGACGACCGGCAACGGCGTCGGCGTGGTCGGCTTCTGCGCCGGCGGCGGGCTCGCCCTCTACCTGGCGACCCGCAAGCCGGAGGTGGCCGCGGCCGTCTCCTACTACGGCTTCCCGCCCCACGACGCCGAGTGGGACCTCTCGGCGGTCAAGGGCGCGGTGCTCGGCCACTACGCCGAGCACGACGACTTCGCCAACCGGGAGCTGGCCGACCGCATCGAGGGGGAGCTGCGCGACGCGGGCGTGCGGGTGACCTTCCACCACTACCCGGGCACCGAGCACGCCTTCTTCAACGACACCCGCCCCGGGGTCCACGACCGCGAGGCCTCCGAGCTGTCGTGGCGGCGCACGATCGACTTCTTCCGCGAGACGCTGGGCGGCCGGTCCTGAGCCGCCGGGGCCGCTCGTACTGGCTCCGGCCCCAAAGGCAGTAGGATGGGTCGCGAAGGGGAGTAGTCCGGAGGCCCCAGCGCCTCCCTGAGCGTGCCGTCAGCACGGTGGGTGCCGACACCCACCCGGGCGCTCACCCCGCTCGCGCGGGTGGACGAGACCTTCGACCGCCGCAGCGCATCGGTGGCGGCGCGGACCGGCCGGTCCGCGCCGAGCGGCCGCCGGCGCGCTGCCAGTGAGTCGGAGGTCGCCCGATGCGTGCACCGTCGCAACCGCCCCGACCCGGCCGTCGTGGCCCGCTGCTCGCGGCGGCGGCGCTCACCGTTCCCGGCAGCGCGCTCGGCCTCGCCCAGTTCCTGCAGCTCGGCGTGCCCGAGCTGGCGCCGGCGCTGCAGGCGCTGCTGTTCGGCCTCGCCGTCGTCGGGGCGGCGTTCCTGCTCGCCTGGGCGGCCGAGGCGGCGCAGCTCGACGTCTCGGCCAGCCTGGCGATCGGCGCCCTCGCCCTGGTCGCCGTGCTGCCCGAGTACGCGGTCGGCTTCGTGTTCGCCTGGAAGGGCGGCGGCGACGTGGAGCGCTTCGGCCCCTCCTGCCGCCCGCCAGGGGAGCACGGCCAGAGCGACTGCACCCTGGTACTGGCGAACATGACCGGGGCGAACCGGCTGCTGATCGGCGTCGGCTGGGCGCTGGTGGTGCTGCTGGCGTGGTGGCGTTGGCGCCGCCGCGGCGAGCGGCGCGCCGGCATCGTCCTCGGCCGCGGCAAGTCGGTCGAGCTGAGCTACCTCGCGCTGGCGTGCGCCTACTCGCTGACCCTGCCGCTGAAGCGGTCGGTGAGCCTATTGGACGCGGCCGTCCTGGTGGCCATCTTCGTCGCCTACGTGGTGCGCATCTCGCGCGCCCCGGCCGAGACGCCGGTGCTGATCGGGCCGGCGGCGTGGCTCGGCTGGCTGCCGCGGGCCACGCGGCGGCGCGCCGTCGCCGGCCTCTTCCTGCTGGCCGCCGTGGTGATCCTGCTGGTGGCGGAGCCCTTCGCCGAGTCCCTCAAGCACACCGGCGTGCAGCTCGGCGTGAGCGAGTTCGTGCTGGTGCAGTGGGTCGCGCCGCTCGCCTCCGAGGCACCGGAGCTGCTGGTGGCCGGCCTGTTCGCCTGGCGGCTGAAGACCGACGAGGCGCTCACCACGCTGGTGTCGTCCAAGGTCAACCAGTGGACCCTGCTGGTCGGCACCCTGCCGGTGGTGTTCGCCCTGTCCTCCGGCAGCCTGCGCGGCCTGCCGATGGACAGCCTGCCGCGCCAGGAGGTGCTGCTGACCGCCGCCCAGACCGTGTTCGCCCTCGCCATCCTCCTCAACCTGGAGCTGTCGGTCCGGGAGGCGCTGGCCCTGCTCGCGCTGTTCTGGGCGCAGTTCGTGATCGCCGCGCTGGTGCCGGAGGCGGCCCACGGCGTGGAGCTGCTGGCCGTCTCCGTCGCCTACCTGGCCGCCGGCGCGGCGATGCTGGTGCGCTACCGCGGCGAGCTGCGCCAGCGGCTGACGGACGGCTTCCGCACGCCCTACGAGGTGCTCGAGCCGGAGGCCGCCGGTGCTGGCTCGCTGCAGCATGCCAGCCCGCCCGCCGGCGGCAACCTGATCGCCGGAGAAGAGTAGCCTGGGTCGGGAGCCCAGGCTACTCACCCAGGACGAGTGCCAATGCTGGAGTTCGGCGCCGCGGCCTCCACCGCGGACGACCACAACCAGGCCATCGACGAGGTCGTGCCGTCCCTGCTCGACCAGCTCGGCACCACACCCGACCTGGTCGTCTGCTTCTTCTCCATGGACCACGCGGAGGCGGCCTCCGGGATCGGGCTGAGCCTCAGCGAGCGCCTCGGCACCTCGGCGATCATCGGCTGCACCGCCCAGGCCGTGATCGGCGGCCGCCGGGAGCTGGAAGGCTCCTCCGGCCTGTCGGTGTGGGCGGCGCGGCTGCCCGGTGTCGAGGTCAGGCCGTTCGCCCTGCAGGTCGTGCAGGTACCCGACGGCTACGGCGTGACTGGCTGGCCCGGCTTCGAGGCGGACGCGCGCGCCACCGTGCTGCTGCTGGCCGACGGCTTCTCGTTCCCGACCGAACGCTTCCTCGAGCGCCTCAACGAGGAGCAGCCGGGCCTGCCGGTGATCGGCGGCATGGCCTCGGGCGGCGAGGAGCCCGGCCAGCACCGCCTGCTGCTCGGCCCGGAGGCACTGCAGTCCGGCGCCGTCGGCATCGCCCTCGTCGGCGCCGTCGAGGTGCGCACGGTGGTGAGCCAGGGGTGCCGCCCGATCGGCCAGCCGTACGCGGTCACCCGGGGCGAGGGCAACATCGTCGAGGAGCTCGGCGGCCAATCGGCCGTCGAGCGCCTGCGGCAGCTGGTGTCCAACCTCACCGCGGCGGAGCAGGTGCTGGTCCGGGGCGGGCTCCACGTCGGCCAGGTGATCGACGAGCACAAGGCCGAGTTCGGCCGCGGCGACTTCCTGATCCGCGGGCTGGTCGGCGCCGACCCCGAGACCGGCGCGATCGCCGTCGGCGACGCCATCGAGGTCGGCCAGACACTGCAGTTCCACGTGCGCGACGCCGGCGCCGCCGACGAGGACCTGCGGTTGCTGCTCGACCCGGTGGCCTCCTGGAACCCGAAGGGCGTGCTGCTGTTCTCCTGCAATGGCCGTGGCCGCAGCTTCTTCGGCCGGCCCGACCACGACGCCGGCCAGGTTGCCAGGGCGACCGGCGACGTGCCGCTGGCCGGCTTCTTCGCCCAGGGCGAGCTGGGCCCGGTCGGCAAGCGCAACTTCGTCCACGGCTACACCGCCAGCGTCGCCGTGTTCTGCGACCCGGTCGGCCCGCCACGCGGGGGCGCCGCGATGGCCGAGGCCAAGGAGCTCCGCTTCCCGGACGGCCTACCGCTGGACCTGCCCGGCGAGCAGCCGGCAGCGGGTGGCGACCCGGAGCCGGTCTGACGGCCGCGGGCGACGAGCGCCCTGGCCCTAAGCCCCCGAACCCACGAACTCGAAGTGGCTGCCGAGCGGGTGCAGCCAGGTGCCGCCCCAGGCGAAGCCGTGGTGGGCCATCACCCGCACGACCCGGCGGTCGAGCTTCGGCGGCAGGCCGGGAAGGTTGCTCGACGGGTTCAGCTCGACGGCGATGCCCCACAGGTGGCGCGAGGGGACCAGGTCGCCGGAGCGCGCCGCCAGCGAGAAGCAGCCGTCGCGGCGCGAGTCGACCGCGTCGATCAGCCCGTCGAGGTGCGCGTTGCGCAGCTCGGTCATTGCCGCGGTGAGGGCGGGCAGGACCAGGCGGTGGCAGCGGACCGTGCCGAGCACCGGCACCCGCGCGCTGGCGATGTTCGCCTTCACCCAGCGCGGCTCTGGCAGCGGCCGCGCGAGGCTGCGCGTGCGGAACTCGCCGAAGCGCCGCTTGACCAGGGCGAGCGGCAGGACGTCGTCGCCGGCCCTCAGGAAGGGCCGATCACCCGCGTCGCGGAAGCGCACCAGCCGCCCGGGTAGCAGGCGGCGCATCTCCGCCTCGAACGCCGCCTCCTCGCCGCGCGGGCGCACCAGCAGGTAGGTGGCGCGTCCCAGGCCGAGGGTGGCACCCCGGTCGCGCGCGGTGGCGGCCTCGTAGCCGCCGAGCACCCAGTCGGCCACCACGCCGGTGACGTCGACGCGGCGGCCGCCGGCCAGGCGCAGTTGCCCGCCCACCCGCAGCCGGCGCAGCGCGGCGCTGGTCTGGGAGAGCACCACGCCCTTGCGGAGCTGCGCCGCCAGCTTGCCGGCGGCACGGCCGGCGGCGGCGGCGTAGGCGTCCTCGGCGACCGCGATGGCCTCGATCGGGACCACCGGGTAACCGGCCGAGCCGCTGGCCACGGCGAGCCGGCCGCTGCGCACGGCCACGATCGAGGCCACCTTGGTCGAGTCGCGCACCCGCCTGACCTCGTGGCTCGAGAAGCCGCCGAACGCCCAGACCAGCACCTGCCCGCGGAAGCCGGTGGATCCGTGCGAGCCGGTGGCGGAGAAGGCACCCTCGCCGTGGCGCACCGAGGCGAGCTCATGGTCGGAGCGCAGCGTGGTGTACAGGGCCGATCCCGCAGCCACCACGGTGAGCACGACGATCACGGCAACCGCCCGGCGTGCCGCGTCGGTCATCGCACGACCCCCCTTGTCGCTGCTACCTAGGGTAACCGCCGGGGACGGACATGGCAGTACCAATCGGGCAACGTTCACCGCAGGCGGTGGGTACGGGCCTCGCGCGCTTCAGGCTACCCAGCGGCGGTGACGTTGCAACCATCGGCCCTCGGCATCGCGGCCCTGAGCCCGTAGCCACCGCTGGACCCCGCCGCAGCAACCTGGAGCCCAAGCAGGGATCCCGCCGCAGTACCCTGGGGCCCAGACAGGGATCCCGTCAAAGGACCCGATGGGGGGGTTTCGGGGGGGAGCTGTCTCGGGCTCCCCCCCGAATTTAATAGGCCGCCAGTAGGGCCGGGTCCTCGAGCAGGTCGCGGAGGTGGGCGAGGAAGCGGGCGGCGTAGGCGCCGTCGACGATGCGGTGGTCGAAGGAGACCGAGGTGGTCATCAGCTGGCGCACGGTCAGCTCGCCGTCGACCACCCACGGCCGCGGTGCGATCAGGCCGGTGGCGAGGATGGCGCACTCCGGCTGGTTGATGATCGGGGTGCCGGTCTCCACGCCGAAGCCGCCGACGTTGGTGATGGTGATGGTGCCGCCGGCGAGGTCCGCGGGGGTGACCTTGCGCTGGCGAGCCAGCTCGGTGAGGCGGCCGATCTCGCGGGCCAGGTCGAGGATGCCGAGGGTGTCGGCGTCCTTGACGTTCGGCACCAGCAGGCCGGTGGGCGTGTCGGTGGCGATGCCCAGGTTGACGTAGTGCTTGACCACGATCTCGCCGGCCTGCTCGTCCCAGGCCGAGTTCATCATCGGGAACTGCCGCAGGGCCACGCACAGCGCCTTGGCGACCAGCGGCAGCGGGGTGACGCGGACGCCTTCGGCCTGGGGCAGCGCCTTGATGCGGTCGCGCAGCTCCATCAGGGCGGTCGCGTCGACGGTGAGGAACTCGGTGACGTGCGGGATGGTGAAGGCCGAGCCGACCATCGCGGCCGCGGTCGCCTTGCGCGTGCCCCGCACGGGGACGCGCTCCTCGGTCCGCTCGCGCGCGGCGGCCGGCGCCGCAGCCGGCTCGGCGGCGGGCTGCGCGGCGGGCTCGAGCGCCCGGTCGACGTCCTCACGGGTGATGCGCCCGTCCTTGCCGGTGCCGCCGACCAGGGTGAGGTCGACGCCGTGGTCCTTGGCGTACTTGCGCACCGGCGGGGTGGCCAGCGGGCGGGCGGCGGGCGGGATCGCGGCGCCCTGCTGGCTCCCGTTGCCGACCGGGGCGGCGGGGCGGGCGCGCGCCGCGGCCGGGGCGGCGGCCGCCCGGCGGCGCCGGACCTGCTGGCGCTCGCCCGGTCCCACCAGGGTCGCCTGCGAGGCCGGCTCCTCGGCATCCGGGGTGGCGAACCCCTCGACCCCGGGCTCGCCGGCGGCGGGCGGCGCCGCGCCGGCGCCGGTGTCGACGCTCAGCAGCGGCGCGCCGACGTCGAGGCTCTCGCCCTCGGCGGCGTGCAGCTTGGTGACCCGGCCCGCGTACGGCGCGGGGATCTCGACCACCGCCTTGGCCGTCTCGACCTCGACGATGGGCTGGTTCAGGGTGATGGTGTCGCCCTCTTGGACGAGCCAGCGCACCACCTCGCCGTCGGTCAGGCCCTCCCCAAGGTCCGGGAGCTTGAACTCGCGCTCTGGCACCACGGCCTCCCTTGTCCAGGTGGCTAGAAGTCGAGGGCCTGCTGCACCGTCCAGAGGATCCGGTCGACGCTGGGCAGGTAGGCCTCCTCGAGCTTGGCGGGCGGGTAGGGCACGTCCAGGCCGGTGCAGCGCAGCACGGGCGCCTCCAGGCTGAGGAAGGCACGCTCCGTGACCCGGGCGGCGACCTCGGCGCCCATGCCGAGGAACTCCGGCGCCTCGTGCACCACCACCATGCGGCCGGTCCTGGTCGCCGAGGCGACCAGCGCGTCCTCGTCGAGCGGGACCAGGGTGCGCAGGTCGATCACCTCGAGCGAGCCGATCCCCTCCTCCTCGGCGGCCGCGGCGGCCTCCAGCACCAGCTTGACCATGGGGCCGTAGGCGACCAGGGTGCAGTCCGAGCCCTCGCGCAGCACCCTGGCGGTGCCGAGCGGCTCGGTGGTGACCGGCAGGTCGACCTCCTCCTTGAGCCAGTAGCGGCGCTTGGGCTCGAGGAAGATGACCGGGTCGTCGCTCTCGATCGACTGCCGCAGCAGCGAGTACGCGTCGGCCGGGGTGGCCGGGGTGACCACCTTGAGCCCGCTGGTGTGGGCGTAGATGGCCTCGGGGCTCTCGGAGTGGTGCTCCACCGCGCCGATGCCGCCGCCGTAGGGGATGCGCACCACCACCGGCATCGACACGGCGCCCTTGGCGCGGTTCCGGAACTTGGCCAGGTGGCTGATGATCTGGTCGAGCGCCGGGAAGCTGAAGCCGTCGAACTGCATCTCGGCGACGGGCCGGTAGCCGCGCAGCGCCAGCCCGACGGAGATGCCGACGATCCCCGACTCCGCCAGCGGCGTGTCCATCACCCGCAGTTCGCCGAAGTCCTTCTGCAGGCCGTCGGTGATGCGGAAGACGCCGCCGAGGGTGCCGACGTCCTCGCCGAGCAGGACCACCCGGTCGTCGGCCTCCATGGCGTCGCGCAGCGCGGTGTTCAGCGCCTTGGCCATCGTGATCTGCGCCATCTAGGCCTCCTCACCCGCGAACTGCGCCTCGAACTCCTGAAGCTGCCGCCACTGGCGCTCGAGCGTCGCCGGAGCCTCGGCGTAGGCGTGGCGGACCAGGTCCGACAGGGGCGGGTCGGGCATCTCCTCGACCGAGGACCTGAGGCGGGCGGCGATCCGGTCGGCCTCCTCCTGGACCTCGCCCTCCAGCTCCTGCGACCAGAGCCCGGCCTGCTCGAGGAAGGCCTTGTAGCGCCCGATCGGCTCCCGGGCGGTCCACATGTCCAGCTCGTCCTTGGTCCGGTAGCGGGTCGGGTCGTCGGTGGTGGTGTGCGCCCCGAGCCGGTAGGTCAGCGCCTCGATCAGGGTCGGGCCGCCGCCCTCGCGCGCCCGGTCGGCCGCCACCTTGGTCACCGCGTACACCGCCAGCACGTCGTTGCCGTCGACCTGCACCCCGGGGAAGCCGAAGCCGGCGGCGCGCCGGTAGACCGGCACGGCCATCTGCTTGGCCAGCGGCACCGAGATCGCCCACTGGTTGTTCTGGCAGAAGAACACCACCGGGGCGGTGTTCACCGCCGCGAAGTTGAACGCCTCGTTGGTGTCGCCCTCGGAGGTGGCGCCGTCGCCGAAGTAGGCGACCACCGCCAGATCGGCCCCGTCCCACTTGGCGCCGATGGCGTAGCCGGTGGCGTGCAGGACCTGGGTGCCGATGGGGATGGTGTAGAGCGAGACGCCCTGCTCGGTCGGGTCCCAGCCGGCCAGGCTGACGCCGCGGAACAGCTCGAACACCTTGAGGATGTCGAGGCCGCGGCAGTGGGCGACGCCGTGCTCGCGGTAGGACGGGAAGACCACGTCGTGGGGACCGAGCGCCAGCGCGCTGCCCACCTGGGCGGCCTCCTGGCCGAGCAGCGGCGCCCAGATGCCGAGCTGGCCCTGCCGCTGCAGGTTGGTCCCCTCGACGTCGATCCGGCGCACCACCACGAGCTGCCGGTAGAGGTCCCTGAGCTGGTCGTCGGAGAGGTCGACCTTGTAGGTGTCGTGCTCGATCAGGGTGCCGTCCTCGCCGAGCAGCCGTACCTGCTCGTCAGCCTGGTCCATGCCGTCTCTCCCCGGTCTGTGAGGTCCGCCTCGCGGACGCTCCTACCGCGGCCCGGGCGCTGGTGGGGTGGCGCCCGGAACCACCGGACAGGCTGTCCGGAGCGGCCGTCCGGGGGGAAGGCCGTGGGCGGGCAGCGCTGCCTCACTGAGATCCTACCGTTCCCGTTCGCTTCAGCTCATTCTCGACCGCGAGGGGTGGCCGTTGGTTACGGAGCGGCGGCGCGCGGGTCCTCGCGGCCGAGGGAGCCCAGCTCGGCGATGTCGCGCGGCGAGACGAGGGCGACCGCCCAGTCGAGGCCGATGCGGATGCGGCGGCTCATGGTCGGCATCGCGAACAGGTGGTAGCTGCGGGCGGCGAACCAGCCGAGGAAGCCGGTCAGCGGCACCCCGAAGGCGCGCACCACGCCCTTGTAGTCGGCCAGGTTGACGGCCAGGCCGAGGCCCCTGAAGTGGAACGGCTCCGGCGTGCCCTCGCCGAGCGAGGCGGCCAGGTTGGTCGCGCACACCTTGGCCTCGCGCAGCGAGTGCTGGGCGGTGGGCGGGGCGAAGCCCCGCGGCTCCGCGTCGTCGGGCACCAGGGCGGTGTCGCCGAGGGCGAACATGTCGCGCCGGCCGCGCACGGCCAGGTACTGGTCGACCAGCAGGCGGCCCTTGTCGTCGGTGGGCAGCCCCGCCCTGGCCGCCAGCGGGTTGGGCGTCACCCCGGCGGTCCACACGAAGGTGCGCGTCGGGATCTCCTCACCGTCGGAGAAGCGCACCCAGTCGGGGCCGACCTCCTTCACCTCGGTCTCCAGCCGCACCTCGACGCCGCGCTGGCGCAGCGTGCGCAGGGCGATGCGGCTGAGCTCGCCGCCGAGCTCGGGCATGATCGACTTGGCCACGTCCGCGAGCACCCAGCGCACGTCGCGGGGCCGCAGCCCCGGGTAGGCGCGCAGCGCCCTGGTGGTGAGCACCTGCAGCTCGGCGACCAGCTCGGTGCCGGCGTAGCCGGCGCCGACGACCACGAAGGTGCAACGCCGCACGCGCTCGGCCGCGTCGTCGCTGGCGTCGGCGAGCTCGAGCTGGCGCAGGACGTGGTTGCGCAGGTAGATCCCCTCGGGGAGGGTCTTGAAGCCGCGCGCGTACTCGGCCAGGCCGGGGATCGGCGGCACCCGCGACACCGACCCGGGCGCCAGCACCAGGCGGTCCCAGGTGAGCACCCGCGGCTCGCCCTCCGGTGGCTGCACCGTGCAGGTGCGCCGCTCGGCGTCGACGGCGGTGGCCCGGCCGATCACCAGCCGGGTGCGGCGCAGCACCCGGCGCAGCGGCACCACCACGTGCCTCGGCTCGATCGTGCCCGCCGCCGCCTCCGGCAGCAGCGGCGTGTAGAGCATGAAGTTCTCGGGGTTGACGAGCAGGATCTCCGCCGTGCCGGCGGGCAGGCGCCGCTCGAGGTGGCGGGCGGTGTACATGCCGCCGAACCCACCGCCGACCACCAGGACGCGCTTGCGACCGCCGCTCATCTCGCCATCGCCCCCATCGTCCCGAACCCACCGGCGTCCGTCACATCCTGCCAGGCGCGGCCGGTGCGGGGCGAAACGTAGGCCGAGGAACGAGCACAAGGGCCGGGACCAGAAAGGTCCCGGCCCTTGCAGGTGCCGCCCGGGGGGAGGCGGCGCTTCTGCCCTCGCCACTGGGGCTGGCACCCATGGCGAGGCCGAAGGGACGGTACTGCGCTGTTCCGTGGTGGGACATCACAGAAATTAACGAGATGGCTACGTATCGACCGAGAGGCCCCATCCACCGCCCATACGCAGGCCGTCGGGTCCCAAATGACTATGACGGGCTAGCAAACGGAGCCCAACGCAGGGCTTCCGAACCGCTGTCGAAGGTGGTACACCTGCAATCACGATCTGGCCGCCGGCCCTTCCCGCGCTCCCCAGCGCGGCACGGAGAGGAGGACTGCCTGTGGCGACACCATCGGACTCCGAGGTGGCTCAGGAGCCCATTCCGGGAGGCTTACAGCGCCTCTCCTACCTGGACGCAGGCGGAAGGCCCGCCTCGCGGGAGAGCGCGCGGGTCGCGGTCATCCGCGACTTCGACGACTACGGCAACGTCATCTCACTCGTGACGGAGCGCCTCTCGGGCTAGTCCTTCGGAACTACTTATGATGATTCCAGGGGGCGGCCGACCGGCCGCCCCCTTTCCCTGCCTGCACCCCTCCTCACCCCCCATGACCTGGCGTTGGTTCGCCGGCGGCGTGGCAGTCGCCGGGTGACCCGTACAATGCGCCGTCGGCCGCTTGGGGGCGCGGCGCCGGCTTGCCAGACCGCGGCGCACGGGCCGCGGCGCGACGCCAGGAAGGAGGCGCCAGGCTGTGCTCGTCGACGGCAAGCGTCTGCTCGTCACCGGGGTGCTCACCCCCGGCTCCATCGCCTACGCGGTCGCCCGCGAGGCGCTCGACAACGGCGCCGAGGTGGTCCTGACCGGCTTCGGCCGCGCGCGCTCGCTCACCGAGCGGACCGCCAAACGGCTCCCGAGCGCGGTGGACGTGCTCGAGCTCGACGCCAACAAGCCCGAGGACGTGACCGCCGTCGCCGAGGAGCTGGGACGGCGCTGGGGACGGCTCGACGGCGTGCTGCACGCGATCGCGTTCGCGCCCGGTGACGCCCTCGGGGGCAACTTCCTGCAGACGCCCTACGAGTCGGCCGCGACCGCCTTCCAGGTCTCCGCCTTCTCGCTCAAGACCCTCGCCGTGGGGCTGCTGCCGTTGCTGGAGGGCCACCACGGCTCGGTGGTCACGCTCGACTTCGACGCCCGCGTCGCCTGGCCGGTCTACGACTGGATGGGGGTCTGCAAGGCCGCGCTCGAGTCGGTCACCCGCTACCTGGCGCGCGACCTCGGCGCCAAGGGGGTGCGCGTCAACGCCGTCAGCGCCGGGCCGGTGCGCACCATGGCGGCGCGCAGCATCCCCGGCTTCGCCATGTTCGCCGACGTCTGGGAGCGGCGCGCCCCGCTCGGCTGGGACGTCAGCGACCCCACCAACGTCGCGCGCACCGTCCTGTGGCTGTTCTCCGACTGGTCGAGGGGCGTCACCGGCGAGCTGGTCCACGTCGACGGCGGCTTCCACGCCATGGGCGCCGACCTGATGTCGCCTGAGGAGCAGGCCAAGGCCGCCGCCGAGGACGACTGACCAGGACTCGGCGTGGCGAGTCCGTTCCACCAGGCGGTGTGGGCGCTGGTGCGCCAGGTCCCGCCCGGCCACGCCACCACCTACGGCGAGCTGGCCGAGGCGCACTTCGGGGTGCGCAAGGGGTCGCGCGTCGTCGGCCAGGCGATGGCCGCCTGCCCGGGGGACGTGCCGTGGTGGCGGGTGGTCTACGCCAGCGGCGCCGCCAAGCCAGGCCCCGGCGGCGACGAGCAGCGCGCCCGCCTGGCCGAGGAGGGCGTGCCGCTGACCGCCGACGGCCGGGTCGACTGGTCCCGCCTCGGCGGCCCCTGGTCCCCACCGTAGCCCCTTGGGGCGTTCGCCCCAGGATGGTATGGTTGTAGGTGCCGTGGACAGCGGTGTCGAGGCACGCTGGGCCTCTGCCGCTTACTTCTGGTTGTACTCCGGCCGAGATTCCAGGGTGCAATCCGGAATACAGTTTGCGAACATACTTGTTGGCAAACCTGACTACTGTGCGCTACCTGACTAACTCTGTGCAGCCAAGGAGCGAGATGAAGGACCAGGACACGCTGCTCGACCTCCAGACGACGGACTCGTTCCGTCTCTACCTCGACGAGGTCGGGCGGCATCCTCTGCTCACCAAGGACGACGAGATCGAGCTGTCCCAGGCGTTCGAGGCGGGCCAGGCCGCCCTGACGCTGCTGCGCGACCTTCCCGCCGGCCACCCCGACCGTCCCGGGCTCGAGGCCGAGGCGGCACGCGGTGAGCGTGCCCGCCGCAAGATGATCGAGTCCAACCTCCGCCTCGTGGTCTCGATCGCGCGGCGCTTCTCGGCCACCGGGCTGCCCCTTGGCGACCTCGTCCAGGAGGGGAACCTGGGGCTGCTGCGCGCGGTCGAGAAGTTCGACTGGCGCAAGGGCTTCAAGTTCTCGACCTACGCCACCTGGTGGATCCGGCAGGCGATCGCGCGCGGCGCCGCCGACCGTGGTGCCCGGGCCATCCGGCTCCCGGTCCACGTCGACGAGCAGGTCGGCCGCCTGCGCCGGACCCAGACCCGCATGCACGAGACGCTGGGCCGCGAGCCGAGCGACGAGGAGCTCGCCGGTGAGCTCGACATGCCGGTCGAGAAGGTGCACCGCCTCAAGGACACCGCCCAGACGATCACCTCGCTGGACACGCCCATCGGCGACGACGGCGCCGCCCTGCAGGACTTCCTGGAGGACGACTCCGCGGTCGGGCCGGACGAGCTGGCCGTCGAGGCGGTCGGCAGGGAGGCCCTCGAGCAGGTGCTCAACGACCTCCCCGAGCGCGAGCGGCAGGTGCTGATCCTGCGCTTCGGGCTCGACTCCGGCACGCCCCGGACCCTCGAGGAGGTCGGTGCGGTCATGGGGTTCTCCCGTGAGCGCGCCCGCCAGGTCGAGCGCGACGCCCTCGCCTGCCTGCGCAGCCCGGAGATCCGGGCGCGCCTGGAGGACCTCGTAGCCGCCTGACAGCCCCAAGCCGCTGGCCGGCTCACCACGGGTGAGCCGGCCAACTTGTCCCGCTTGGCGGGGTTACGGAGGGCCCGGCCAGGGGACGCTGAAGCAGAGCAGCATCGCAGCCCCCGGGGAGCATCATGAGCAGCTTCGCGATCACCTACGACTACCTCTGCCCCTTCGCCCGCATCGCCAACGAGCTGGTGATCAAGGCGCAGGAGGCCGGCGCGGGGCACGAGGTCTCGTTCCGCGCCTTCTCGCTCAAGCAGGTCCACCTCGACGAGGACGCCACGCCGGTGTGGGAGACCGACCCGCCGCCCTCCGGCGTGCTCGCGCTGCGCTACGGGTTGGCGGTGCGGGAGCGCTTCCCCGACCGCTTCGCAGACGCCCACCTCGCCCTGTTCGCCGTCCGCCACGAGCACGGCGACGACCTCAACGACCCGGCCGTGCTCGACGCGGCGGTCGCCTCGGTCGGGCTGGACGCGGCCCAGGTCGCCAAGGCCGCCGCCGAGGCCGACGTCGCCAAGGCGCTGGCCGCCGACCACACCTGGGCGGTGGACGAGCACCGGGTGTTCGGCGTGCCGACCTTCGTCACCAGCCAGCGGGCGGTGTTCGTCCGCCTGATGCGGCGCGCCCCGGACGGCGAGGCGGCCATCGCCACCCTCGACCGCCTGCTCGACATGGTCCAGAACTGGGCCGACCTCAACGAGTTCAAGGCAACCCGTATCCCTCGGTGATGTCCCGCAGGCAGGGCGGCGGGGAGGGCTTGGCAGGCGACCTGCTTCCGCAACGCCAGCGGCAAGCCGCTGGCGTTACCACCTGGTGAAGAACAGCACCTGGACGGCCACCGCCTGGGCGAGGAGCAGGGCGGCGACCAGCGGCAGGGGCGCGTGCCAGCGGCGCAGCTGGCGCACGGCGACCACCACGGCGAACGGGACCAGGAACTGCCACATGCGCTCGACCTCGCCCTTGGTGTGGCCCCAGAGCGCGGCGGTGGCGAGGCTGGCGAGCGTGGCCGCCTCGAACGAGCCGTAGGCCCGCCGGCGCAGCGCCGCCCAGGCGCCGGCGAGCAGCCCGGCGGCCAGCGGGAACCCGAGCATGCCGGTGAAGGCCAGCAGGTCGCCGAAGACCCAGATCCACCAGACGCGGTTGGTGCCGGGGGCGACGCCCCAGAAACGGTTGACGGCCGCCACCGCGGCCAGCGGGTCGTAGCCGGTCACCAGCCGGCAGGCGGCCGCGAGCCCGAGCACCACCGCGCAGGTGGTGGCGGCCCAGGCGAGCACCCAGGCCCGCTCCGCCCGCACCCGGGCGAGCGCCCGCACCGCCAGGAACGGCAGCAGCAGCACGGCCGCGAAGGTCATCATCGACGCCGCCCACAGCAGCACCCCGCCGGCGGCCGTCCAGGCGAGCGAGCGCCGCTGCAGGCCACGGTCGGCGGCCAGGGCACCACCGGCGAGGACCGGCGCCCACATGGCGTCGGCCGCGGTGGCCGCGTAGAGGACCGTCAGCGGCCCGGTCAGCCAGCACACCGCGGCCCAGCGCTCGCCGCCCTCGCCGAGTTCGTCGCGGGCCAGGCCGGCCACCACCAGCACGCCCACGGCGGCCGCGGCGGTGGTCGCCAGCGCGGCCGCCGTCAGCCCCGCGAAGACCCGGTCCACCAGCAGGTAGAACACGGTCGCCCCGGGCGGGTGCTGGGCGACGAAGTCGGGCAGGGTGGGCACGCTCGCGGCGAACTGGCGCAGGAACGCCGGGATCGCCCCGACCTGGCCGACCGCGTCGGGGTACTCCCCCACGTACGCCAGCGGCGCCCGCCAGGCGGCGGGGCCGCCGCCGATCGCCGCCACCTCCAGGGCGAGCGCGAAGGCGCAGCCCGCCAGGCCGGCGAGCCGCGCCGGGCGCGGCAGCCTCCCCCGGGCGAGGAGGACGACCAGTACCAGCGTCAGGACCGCGGCCGGCGCGGCGGCCAGGGTCCAGGCCGGGTCGAGGTGCGGCCGCCAGAAGATGTAGTAGGGCCAGCTCAGGTACCAGGGAGGGGCGGGCACGGAGAAGGGCACCCGGCCCCAGTGCCGGGTGGCGAAGGTGCCGAGCACGCCGAGGAGCACGGCGGCGGCGCCGGTCGCCGCGGTCGCCCTGAGGAAGGCGCGGTCCGGCGCGGGGCCGGGGTGCGGCGGCGCGGCCCGCTCGGCGGGGGGCCGATCGACGGAGGGGTCGAGCGCCACGTCAGGCGTCGCCGGCGGGCTGCGCGCCGGGCTCGTGGACGAGCCAGGCGCCGGCGACCGCGACCTCGCGCCGCAGGCGCCCGGCGAGCAGCTTGGCCGAGTCGAAGCGGACCACGGCCACGGCGCCGCCGGCGACCACGGTGCCGTGGACGCCCTCCAGCCGCGCCAGCTCGCCGGGGGCGCCGGCGAGCACGACCCGGTCGCCCGGGCGCCACTCGCGCGCCGCGGCCATGGCTCAGGGCGCCTGCGGGCGGCCGCGCACGGCCCGTTCGACCGGGGCGCCGCGGCCGGCGCGGAAGGCGGCCGCGACCCGGCCGGCGGCCTCCTCGTCGCCGAGCGGCATGACGTGCAGGGCGTCGACGCCGTCGACGCCCGCCAGCGTGACGGCGAGCTCGGTGGCCAGCTCGACGCCGCCGCCGGCGGCGATCTGGTGGTACGCCGCTGCCGGCAGCGAGAAGCCCGGCAGGGCCTGGTTGACGTAGTCGGCCATGCGCCGGGAGCGGAGCACCGCCACGCTGGCGTAGACGCGGCAGGCGCCCAGCTTGCCGCCCTCCCTGGCACGGTCGAGGAAGCCGGCGAGCCCGGCCGGGTCGAACACCATCTGCGTCTGCACGAAGTCGGCCCCGGCGGCGACCTTGCGGCCGAGCAGCGCCAGCTCGGCCTCCAGGTCGGCGGCGAACGGGTCGGCGACGCAGCCGAGGGCGAGGTCGTGCGGCTCGGCCCAGCTCCTCGCGTCCGCCAGCAGCCTGGTGGTGGTGTAGTCCTTGACCCGGGGGACGCCGGGCACGGGGTCGCCGTAGAGGCACAGGATGCCGTCGGAGCCGAGCGCGGCGGCGCCGACGACCTGCGAGCGCAGCGCCAGCCGGTTGCGGTCGCGGCAGGAGACGTGCACCACCGTGGCGACGCCCTGCTCCCTGGCGAGGGCGACCGCGGCGAGCGGCGACATGCGCGGCTGGCCGGCGTGGTTGTCGGTCAGGCCGACCAGGTCGACGTGGCTCGACAGGGCGGCGATGCGGTCGCGGACCCGGGCGGCGTCGGGCCGGGTGGGCAGGGAGATCTCGGCGGAGGTGAGGGCGTCGATCGGCATCTTCCAAGGCTAGCCCGCCGACCGGAGCCGCCGCCAGTCAGCCTCGCTGGGCGGCGGCGACCACCGCGGCGGCGACCTCGGAGAGGGCCCGGCGCTGGTCGCGGGCCTGGCCGCGGAGGCGCTCGAAGGCCTGCCTCGCGGTGAGCCCGTGGCGGCCGATCAGCACGCCCTTGGCCTGCTCGATCACCACCCGGGAGCGCAAGGCGCCCTGCAGCTCGCCGGCGAGGCGACCGCGTTCGGTCGCCTGCATGGCCTTGAGGATCAGCAGCGCGGCCAGGTCGGTGAAGGCGGCGAGGGCCTGGTGGTCGGCGGCCTGCCAAGGGTGGGGCGTGGCGGCGCACACCGCCAGCACGCCGAGGCCGTCCTCGGAGTGCGGGATGGGGCTGGCGAGCACGGCGGACAGCCCGTCGGCGACCGCGGCGGGGCTGAACCGCGGCCAGCGCCGCTCGGCGGCCAGGTCCTCGACGCTGACCACCTGCTTGAAGTCGAAGGCGTCGATGCAGGGACCCTCGCCGTGCTCGATCTCGAGATCCTCGAGGGTGCGCATGCGGCGGTCGGAGACGGTCACGCTGCGCAGCGACTGGTCGCGGTCGAGCAGCAGCAGCGCGGTGCCGTCGGCGCCGAACAGGGCGTCGGCCGAGGTGACGGCCCGCTGCAACGAGTCGTCCACGGTGGCGTCACCCTGGCGCAGCTCGGCGAGCTGGTCGAGGGCCTGCCGCAGGCCGGCGCTCGAGATGGTCATCAGCGCAGGGTACCTTCCCCCGCCGGCCCGCGCCGGTCGCCGTCCCCATCCCCGTCCCCGGCGCGCGCGTCCTCGGCCTCGGCCTGCTCCACCGGCGCGCCGAAGCGCAGCAGCCGGCCGCCGAAGGCGGCCGCGCAGACCGTGAACCAGCCCAGCCCGAGCATCGCCCCGCCGAGCACGTCGGTCAGCCAGTGCACGCCGAGCAGCACGCGGGAAAGGCCGATGGTGACCGTTACCGCGGCCGCCGCCACCGCCAGCCAGACCCGCACCGGCCAGCGGCGACCCCGGCCGAGCAGCAGGGCCATGGCGGCGTAGGTGGCCGCCGCCGCGGTCGTGTGGCCCGACGGGTAGGAGTACCCGGTCCCGGGGTGGAGCGGCGGGAGGATCGGAGGGCGGTCGCGCCGCACCAGCAGCTTGACGCCGTTGCTCAGCAGGTTCTGGCCGAGCACCACGGTCAGCAGGAAGGCGGCGCCCGACCAGGTCCGGCGGCGCCACACGTCGCCGAGGCCCAGGAGCGTCGCCTCGGTCACCACCACGATCGTGCTCCCGAGCTGGGTGATCACCTGAAAGGTGCGCACCGCCGGCGGGGTGGCGTGGCGCGACCCCCAGGCGGCCACGCCGGCGTCGTAGTGGTACAGGCCGGTGCGGCTGGTCACCATGACGGCGAGTAGCCCGAAGCCGACGCCGGCGAGGAAGATCACCGCCAGGGCGACGGTGAGGGCCAGCCCGGTGGCCTCGGCCGGGTCGAGCCTGCGCTGCAGCCCGGTCGCCCTGAAGAGCGAGCCGAGCCGGCGCAGCCAGGGGGTCGCGCGGTACATGGCGTCAATGATGCCCCTCCCTCCACCCGGCGGCCCCGGCGGCCGATGAACTCCTTGGGTGGGACAGGTCACCTGTCGCCGTTGCCCAGGTCGCGCGTGCCCGGCGGACTACAGTAGTGTCCGCGGACCTTACGCAGTCGTCGGTTGGGGAGTTACGGGCGGCCCGGACTGGCGCAGACTTGCGCCAGGGGGGACGCTTGAAGAGTCTGGTCAGTGCCTACTGCCATGGGTGGACCTGGAGGAGCTGCCACGCATGCGGGACGACCCCCTCTGGTACAAGACGGCTGTCTTCTACGAGCTGCACGTCCTGGGCTTCCAGGACGGCAACGGCGACGGCCGCGGTGATTTCCGGGGCCTCACCCAGCGGCTCGACTACCTGCAATGGCTCGGGATCGACTGCATCTGGCTGCTGCCGATGTACCCCTCGCCCCTGCGCGACGGCGGCTACGACGTCAGCGACTACTTCTCCGTCCTGCCCGAGTACGGCACCCTGGGCGACTTCTACGAGTTCCTGGAGGCGGCCCACGCCCGCGGCGTCCGCGTGATCGCCGACCTGGTCGTCAACCACACCTCCGACCAGCACCCCTGGTTCCAGGAGTCGCGCAAGCCGGGCTCGGCCAAGCGCGACTGGTACGTCTGGTCCGACACCGACCAGCGCTACCTCGACGCGCGCATCATCTTCGTCGACACCGAGAGCTCCAACTGGACCTGGGACCACGAGGCGCAGGCGTTCTACTGGCACCGCTTCTTCTCCCACCAGCCCGACCTGAACTTCGACAATCCCGAGGTGCAGGAGGCGGTGCTGGAGGTGATCCGCTTCTGGCTCGACATGGGGCTGGACGGCTTCCGCCTCGACGCCGTGCCCTACCTGTTCGAGCGCGAGGGCACCAACTGCGAGAACCTGCCCGAGACCCACGAGTTCCTGAAGCGGATCCGCAAGGAGGTCGACGACAAGTACCCCGACAAGGTCCTGCTGGCCGAGGCGAACCAGTGGCCGCCGGACGTGGTGCCCTACTTCGGCGACGGCGACGAGTGCCACATGGCGTTCAACTTCCCGGTGATGCCGCGGATGTTCATGGCGCTGCGGCGCGAGGACCGCACCCCGATCGTCGAGATCATGAACCGGACGCCGAAGATCCCCGACTCGGCGCAGTGGGGCCTGTTCCTGCGCAACCACGACGAGCTGACCCTCGAGATGGTCACCGACGAGGAACGCGACTACATGTACGCGGAGTACGCCAAGGACCCGCGCATGCGCCGCAACATCGGCATCGCCCGGCGCCTGGCGCCGCTGCTGGACAACGGCCGCCGCCAGATGGAGCTGCTCTACAGCCTGCTGCTCTCCCTGCCGGGCAGCCCGGTGCTGTACTACGGCGACGAGATCGGCATGGGCGACAACATCTACCTCGGCGACCGTGACGGGGTGCGCACGCCGATGCAGTGGACCGGCGACCGCAACGCCGGCTTCTCCCGTGCCGACCCGGCCGCGCTGTACCTGCCGCTGCTGATGGACCCGGTCTGGGGCTTCCAGGCGTGCAACGTCGAGGCGCAGGAGCGCATCTCCACCTCGCTGCTGCAATGGCTGCGCCGCATCCTGCAGGTGCGCAAGCAGCACCCGGTCTTCGGCATCGGCGACTACGAGCCGCTCTACCCCGACAACCGCCGCGTGCTCGCCTTCGTGCGCCAGCTCGGCGCCGACGTGGTGCTGGTGATCGCGAACCTCTCCCGCTTCGCCCAGCCGGTCGAGCTCGACCTGTCGCGCTGGATCGGCCTGGTCCCCGAGGAGATGTTCGGCCGCAACCCGTTCCCGATCATCGACGGGCACCCCTACCGGCTGGCCATCGGTCCGCACGGCTTCTACTGGTTCCACCTGGTCGAGCCGCCCGCCGACCCGGACGACACGGCCATGTTCCGCGCCGTCCACGGCTCCTCGCTCGCCGCCGGCTGACCCGAGCCTGGTCTCAGGGAGGAGCAGCCGCATGGCCCAAGTCGCCTCGGTCAACGTCGGCCGGCCACGAACCATCTCGTGGCGCGGGCGTGAGGTCACCAGCGCCATCTGGAAGGCGCCGGTGGCGGGGCGCGTCCCGGTGCGAGGGGTCAACCTGGCCGGCGACGAGCAGGCCGACCGGCGCGTCCACGGCGGCGCGCACATGTCCCTGTACGCCTACGGGCTGGACGACTACCGCTGGTGGGAGGCGACGCTGGGTCGTCCCATCGGGCCGGGGAGCTTCGGCGACAACCTCACCGTCGCCGGGCTGGACCCCAGCGCCGCCCTGATCGGCGAGCGCTGGGCGGCCGGCAGCGCCGTCCTGCAGGTCACCGCGCCCCGGATCCCCTGCTACAAGCTGGGCATCCGCATGGACGACGAGGCGTTCCCGCGGCACTTCGCGGCCGCCATGCGCCCGGGCGCCTACCTCGCCATCGTCCAGGAGGGGGAGGTCGCCGCCGGCGACCCGCTCGAGGTGGTGCATCGGCCCGACCACCAGGTCGCCGTGCGCACGGTCGCCCGTGCCTACCACGGCGAGCGCGAGCTCGTGCCCAGCCTGCTCGAGGCGGCCGAGCTGCCGGCCTCGTGGCGCCGCTGGGCCGAGGAGCACCTCCCGGCGGCGGTCGCCTCCCGCCGCGCCGGCCGCGCCGGCTGAGCGGGCGGTCCCTGGCCAGCGCGCGCCGATGCGGTTACCTTCGGAGGTGGACGAAGGTCGGCAGAGGTGCCGATGGCGCGGTACGCTCCGCCTCCGCTAGCGTCCAGCGCCTCGCGACTGGCGCGGCAGACGAGTTGAATTGCGCGTCTGCGGGTGGAATCGACCACCGGGGAGCCGAGGGTCGCGGGCGCCGTACGCCTGGGTGCCCGCGGACGCCGTCGATCGTCGTGAGGAGCCGCCATGACCGAAATGCACAGCGCACTCGCCGCCGCCGATCCCGAGATCGCCGCGCTCGTCCAGCAGGAGGAGCGCCGCCAGGCGGAGACCGTCAAGCTGATCCCCTCGGAGAACTACGTCTCGCGTGCCGTGCTCGAGGCGTCGGGCACCGTGCTGACCAACAAGTACTCGGAGGGCTACCCCGGCAGGCGCTACTACGAGGGCCAGCAGGTCATCGACCAGGTCGAGACGGTCGCGATCGAGCGGGCCAAGGCGCTGTTCGGCGTCGACCACGCCAACGTGCAGCCGTACTCCGGCTCCCCCGCCAACCTCGCCGTCTACCTCGCCTTCTGCCAGCCCGGCGACACGGTCATGGGGATGGCCCTGCCGATGGGCGGCCACCTGACCCACGGCTGGAACGTCTCGGTGACCGGGAAGTGGTTCCGCTCGGTGCAGTACGGCGTGCGCAAGGAGACCGGCCGGGTCGACATGGACGAGGTCCGCGAGCTCGCCCACGCCGAGCGGCCGCGGCTGATCTTCTGCGGCGGCACGGCGATCCCGCGCACCATCGACTTCCCGGCGTTCGCCCAGATCGCCAAGGAGGTCGACGCGGTGCTGGTGGCCGACATCGCGCACATCGCCGGGCTGGTCGCCGGCGGCGCGCACCCCTCCCCCGTCGGCCACGCCGAGGTCATCTCGACCACCACCCACAAGACCCTGCGCGGCCCGCGCGGCGCCATGCTGATGAGCACCGCCGAGCACGCCAAGGTGCTCGACAAGGCGGTCTTCCCCGGCCTCCAGGGCGGCCCGCACAACCACACCACGGCGGCGATCGCGGTGGCGCTCGCCGAGGCCGCCCGGCCCGAGTTCCGCGACTACGCCCACCAGGTGGTGGCGAACGCCAAGGCGCTCGCGGAGGAGCTCGCCGCGCGCGGCTTCGACCTGGTGTCCGGCGGCACCGACAACCACCTGATCCTGATCGACCTCACCTCCAAGGGCGTCCCGGGCAAGCTGGCCGCCCAGGTGCTCGACCGGGCCGGGCTGGAGACGAACTACAACACCGTCCCGTACGACCCGCGCCGGCCGTTCGACCCTTCGGGCCTGCGCATCGGCACCCCGTCGGTGACCAGCCGCGGCATGGGTCCGGAGGAGATGCGCAACGTCGGCCGCCTGATGGACGAGGTGGTCACCGCCGTCGCGACCGGCGGCGACGACGCCGTCGAGGAGGCCGTGCGCCGGGTCAGGAACGAGGTGACGGAGCTGACCGCCGCCTTCCCCGCCCCTGGCCTGTCAGCCTGACCACCGAGCCCGCAGCCGGCCGCTCACGCATCCCAGAACGCCAGCTCGTGGTCGAGGCTGGTGTGGAAGCGCGCCTCGAGCTGGCGCAGGCGGCCGGCGGGCAGGCCGGTGGCCGCGCGGTCGAGCAGCCGCGCGCACCAGGCGGCCAGCTCGGCGAAGCCCGGGTCGGCGTAGGACTCCACCCAGCGGCGGTAGCGCGGCTCGGCGGGCATGCCGGCGGCGGCCATCGCCCTGCCGAGCTCCGAGTAGCCCCACATGCAGGGCAGCAGGGCGGCGAGGATGTCGGCGAAGTCGCCGGTCGCCGCCGTGCGCAGCAGGAAGTCGGTGTAGGCCGCGCAGGTCCGCGACTTCACGCCGCCGTCGAGGTCCGCCTCGGAGAGGCCGAACTCCGCGGCGTACGAGCGGTGCAGCGAGAGCTCGTCGTGGAAGGTGGCGTGCGCCAGGTCGACCATGCGGCCGAGCGCCTCGGTGTCGGGCGCGCGGGCGGCGGCGAGCGCGAACAGCCGCACGTAGTCGAGCAGGAACAGGTAGTCCTGCACCAACCAGCGCCGGAAGGGCTCCTCGTCGAGGCTGCCGTCGGCGATCCCCCGCACCACCGGGTGGGCCAGTTGCGCCTCGAGTCCCCGCCGGCCACGCGCGAACAGGCGCTCGCTGAACCGGGCGGAGGTGGCCATGCCGCCAATGTATCTCGGGACCGCCCCGCAGGCAGCCGGCCGATCCTCCGCGTGCCCCGGCGGGTGGCAAGATGGCGGGCGGCCGCGCCGCGTTGGCGGGGCGGTGGCCCATGGCGGAGGCGGTGTGAGCGGGCTGGACCTTGGCGAGCTGGTCGAGAAGGGTGATCCGGCGGCGTTGCTGCGCGCGGTCGACGGGCTCTGCGCCAGCCGCGACTGGGACGGCCTGGTCGAGCTGCGCGAGCGGCTGATCGAGGCGGTGGAGCGGGGTCGGCCGCTGTGGCCGCTGCGCACCTACGTGGAGTACCGCCTGGCGCTCGAGGCGCCGGGACGGGAGGCCGCCGCGGTGCTCCGGCCGGGCGCCGGGCGCTTCGCGCTCGGGCCGCTGACCGAGGTCGCCGGTGCGGGGCACCGCTGGGAGGAGCTGGCGCCGCACCTCGGCGACGCCGGCGTCGCCGGCGCCGTCGCCCAGGAGCGGGTGCTGCGCGGCGAGGACCTGCGCGGCGACCGGCGCGCCCGGCCCGAGGTGCTCGAGCTGCCCCTGGTGCTGGCCGGCTGGGAGCCGGCCTACGCCCTGGCCACCTACATGGCCGACGAGGTCGAGGTCCCCGATCCCGGCGCCGAGCCGGTACCGATGCGCTCCGGCCGTGCCGAGCCCGCCCCGCCCGCCGAGCTGCCCGAGGTGGTTCGCGCCCTCACCGCCCTCGTCGAAGTGTGGACGACCGCCTCCAACGGGGCCGCCAGGGCGGTCGCGGTCCACGGCGGCCCCGGCGGCGCGCTGGCCGCGCTCGGCCACCCCGAGCACCGGCTCGGCCGGCTCGACGGGCCGCGGGCGATCGCGCGCATGGCCTGGGCCGCGGCCAGCGGCGGGGCGTACGGCGAGCGCCGCGGAGCGGCGCTGGGACGGTTCGACGCCTGGTGGGCGGCGAGCGCCCTCGCCGGCCTGGACTGGCCGCCGGACCCGGAGGCGCTCGGCGAGGGCGTCGCCCGCCTGTCCTGGTGGTGCTGGGACGACGGCATGCCGGCCAGCGGGTGGGTCCTGCGCCTGGCCGTGACCGACGATGCCGCCGGCTGGTCGGCGGCGCTGGACGCCACCGACCGGAGCTGACCCGGGCGGCGGCTCGGCCGGACGGGGCGCCGGCGGCGCGTGGGACCGGAGCCGTCAGCGGGTGCGGTCGCCGCCGGAGAACGCGGCCGCGACGCCGAGGCCGACGAAGGCGCTGCCGACCACGTAGCGCTCGCCGCGCAGCAGCCGCGCGTGGTTGCGCAGCCACGGCCCGACCGTCCCGGCCACCATCGCGTAGCTCGAGTCGGTGCACAGGCCGAGCAGGACGAACGCGATCCCGAACGTGGCAACCTGCACCGGCACCGTGCCGCGCGAGCGGTCCACGAACTGCGCCAGGAAGGCGAGGAAGAACAGCGCCAGCTTGGGGTTGAGCACGTTGACCAGGACGCCCTGGAGGAACAGGCGCGCCGGCCGCTTCGCCCTAGCCTCGCCACGGGGTTCGAAGGCGACCTGCTCGTCCTTGCCGAGCAGCTTGCGGGCGCCGAGGTAGACGAGGTAGGCGGCGCCGAGGTACTTGACCACGCTGAAGGCGAGCGCCGACGACGCCAGCAGCCAGGACGCCCCGAGGACCGCCGCGACGACTTGGACCAGCGTCCCGGTGTGGATGCCGAGCACCGAGGCGATCCCGGCGCGGCGGCCCTGCCGGACGCTCTGCGACACGATGTACAGCACGGCCGGGCCGGGCACGAGCAGGACGATCACCGCGGTCACGGCGTAGACCAGGAGCGTCGAGGGGCTCGGCATGGTGCCCCGATGCTAGCAGCGGACCTGGCGGACCTGGCGGGCCGGCCGCCGGGCCGGGAGGGCCGGGCCTCAGTCGCGCCTGGTGACGAGCTGGTCGACCGGGGCATGGTCGTCGGTGAGGACCTCGGCCGGGCCGACGAAGCGGTCGAGCGCCGCGCCCTCGAGGACGCCGGTGGGCTGGCCGTGGCGGGCGGCGGCGGCACGCTGGACCGCGGCGAGCGGCAGGGGCGCGTCGGAGGCGACCAGGACGAAGTTGCCGTCGTGGCGGCCGTCGAGGCGCTCGGGCGGGGCGACCACGGCGACGTGGCGGAAGGCGGCGCGCAGGGTGGCGGCCTCGGCGCGCAGGAAGCCGAGCGGCGGCGCGTCGATCAGGTTGAGGGCATAGACGCCGCCCGGCCGCAGCGTGCGCCGCACCGCGGCGACGAACTCGCGGGTGGTCAGGTGCCAGGGGACGGCCCGGCCGCCGAACGCGTCGCCGACGACCACGTCGTAGCCGGCCGCGGGCTGCCGCGCCAGGGAGAGGCGTGCGTCGCCCGGCTCGACCCGGAGGTCGGGGCCGGTCACCAGGCCGAGGCGCTCCCGCGCCAGGCGCACGATGGCCGGGTCGAGCTCGAGCACCACGCTGCGGGAGCCCGGCCGGGTCGCGGCCAGGTAGCGCGGCAGGCTGAAGCCGCCGCCGCCGATGTGGAGGACCGCCAGCGGGGCGCGTGCCGGCGCGGCGGCGTCGAGCACGCCGCCGAGCTCGCGCACGTAGTCGTACTTCAGGTAGGTGGGGTCGCGCAGGTCGACGTAGCTGTGGACCAGGTCGTCGAGGACCAGCAGGCGGCCGGAGGGCCGCCCCGGGTCGCGCTCGACGCGGGCGCAGAAGTAGGGGCTCTGCACCTGGCAGGGGTCGCCGAGGAGCGGCCCGAAGGTCGCGGCGGCGACGGCCAGCACCAGCAGCCCCAGCGGCGGCCCGGCGCCGCCGCGGAGGCGCACCGACAGCAGCACCCCGACGGCGACCAGGGTGACCCCGACGCCGAGCACGATCCGGCTCACCGGCAGCGCCGCGACCAGCAGGAAGCCCGTGACCAGCGTGCCGAGGATGGCGCCGGCGGTGGCGACGGCGGACAGGCGGCCCACGACGCGGCCGGTCTCCCGCAGGTCGGCGAGCTGCAGCTTGACCACGGTGGGGTGCACGGCGCTCAGCACCGCCGCCGGCGCGAAGAAGCCCGCCAGGGCGAGCCCGAGCACGGCCAGCGCCTGGCCCCCGTTCACGACCGTGCCGGCCACCCGGATGACGGGCGTGACCAGCAGCGCGAGCGCCCCGCCGAGGACCAGCAGCGGCCCGAGCAGCCGCCGCGGCGAGACCCGGTCGGCCAGGCGCCCACCCGCCCACGACCCGGCGGAGATGCCGGCCAGCACCACCCCGATGATGGCCGTGTAGGTCTCGAGGGTCACGCCCACGTACGGCGCGAGCAGGCGGACGGCAAGGATCTCGAGCACCAGGACGGCGGCGGAGGTGGAGAAGACCAGCGCCCCGGCGGCCACGCGCGACATGCGCCCAGTATGGGCCCAGGCCGCGGGACGACCCTGTGGCACACTGGCGGGCGCCCCGACCAGGAGACCACGCCGTGCCCGTCCACCGCCGCATCCCAGCAACCGCCGCCCTCCTGCTCGCGCTCACCGTGCTCGCCGCCGGCTGCGGCTCGGGCAGCTCCGCCGACAAGGCGGCCAAGGCGACGCCGGCCACCGGCGTCCACGACGTCACCGCACGCCAGCTCGCCTTCACCCCCGCCGCCATCCAGGTGCCCGCCGGCACGACCGTGACCTGGCACTTCGATGACGGCACCGTGCCCCACAACGTCCAGGGCGACGGCTTCAAGTCGCCCAACCTCAAGAAGACGACCTTCCAGCACCGCTTCGACGAGCCGGGCACGTACGACTACGTGTGCACCCTGCACGCCGGCATGACCGGCCGGGTGGTCGTCGTCGCGGGCTGAGGGGACCGGGGCCGCTCCCAGCAAGTACCATTGCGCCATGCGCGCCGGCACCCAGCTCAGCCCCGCCGTCCAGGAGTACCTGGAGGCCATCTACTGGCTCGGCGAGGCCGGCATCGAGTGCAGCCCGATCAACCTGTCGAGGGCGATGCAGGTGTCGCCGCCGAGCGTCACCGAGATGGTCCGCCGCATGGAGGGCGACGGGCTGGTCGGCCGCGGCCCCGGCAAGCGCATCGCCCTGACCGACGAGGGCGAGCGCGTCGCCAGGCACGTGGTCAGCCGCCACCGCCTGGTCGAGGCGTTCCTGGTCAAGGTGATGGGCGTTCCCTGGGACGAGGTGCACGAGGAGGCGGAGACCTTCGAGATGGGGGTCACCGAGGCCCTCGAGGCCCGCATGCTCGCCATGATCGGCGAGATCCGCACCTGCCCCCATGGCCACCCGATCGGCGACTACCCTCGTGAGCCCGGGGTGCCACTCACCAGCGTGCCCGGCGGCAGCGTGGTCCGGGTGCTGCGCTTCGAGAACGAGGACCACGACCTGCTGCGCACCTTCCGCCGTGCCGGAGTGGAGCCACGCTCGACCTGGACCGTGACCGCCTACGAGGACGCCAAGGCCCTGCTCGAGCACGAGGGGATCCGCACCAGCCTGACCATCCACGCCGCCCGGACCATCTCGGTCGCGGTCGAGCGCCAGGGCGACGGCCTCCCCGGCGAGGACGACTCCGAGAGCCTGGCCACCGCCTACCTGCTCGGCGGCAGCGACTGGGGTCGCTGATGCGCCGCCCCGGCGGCTCGGGGCGTTCGGTCGGCCACTCCGGTAGAGTGCCCAGGTCGCCGTCCCCCCGTTCCAGGAGCAGGCTGCGCCCGTGACCGAGTTCATCGTTCAGAACGTCCTGCACTACGGCCTGCTCGCCGTGTTCGTGCTGATGGTGCTGGAGTCGGCCTGCATCCCGATCCCGAGCGAGGTCACCATGCTGTTCGGCGGGGCGCTGACCAACGCCGCCTTCGTCGCCAGCGCGACCCGCGACGGCAGGCCCCTCAACTTCGTCGCCGTGGGGCTGGCGGGGACGTTCGGCAACCTGGTCGGCTCGTGGGCCGCCTGGGGCGTCGGGTACGCCGGTGGGCGGCCGCTGATCGAGCGCTTCGGCCGCTACGTCCTGCTGCGCCCGCACGAGCTGGAACGGGCCGAGGCGTGGTTCGAGCGCTACGGCCAGCCGGCCGTGTTCCTCTCGCGCCTGCTGCCGGTGGTGCGGACCTTCATCAGCCTCCCCGCCGGGGTGGCGGAGATGCCGCTGACGCGCTTCTCGGTCTTCACCTTCCTGGGCTGCCTGCCCTGGACGTTCGCGCTCACCGCCGTGGGCTGGGCGGTCGGCAGCCAGTGGCTGGTGGTCGAGCACTACCTCAAGCCGATCAGCTACGTGGTCGCGGCCGCGATCGTCCTGGTGGTGGCCGTCTGGTACGCCCGTCGCGTCGCCGCCGAACGCCGCCGCCGCGACACCCCCGCCGGGGCCGCCCCCGCCGAGCGCCGCTGACCGCCGAGGCTCGCGGCCACCCTGTTCGTGCCGTAGCCTCATGAGGTACCAGGACGGCGACCGCCGCCCACCCGCGACCGAACCGTGCCCGCCGGAGTGCTGGAATCGGCAGACAGCCGCGCCTTAAAAGCGTCGGGCCCGCAAGGGCGTGAGGGTTCGATCCCCTCCTCCGGCACCGCCGAATCGGGTTACCTGCCTGCGCCTTCTCGCAACGCGAGCGCCGCTGGTCCGTGGTGGGTCCGTGCCGGACCCATGAGGGCCTCCGTCCGGGGTGCTCCCAGCGCTCGCCGAGCGCGGCCAGCTCGTCGGGGAGCAGGTGGCCTCAACAGGGGGAGCTCATGGAGCCGGACGACGTGGGGTTCTGTCAGGTCGCCGGCTGGGACCCTGCTGCGCCCTCGCTGCCAGGCTCCAGCTCTCGACGGGTGTCCACCAGGCTGAGGCCGAGGGGCGCGTACACCTGGCCAAGCCGTTCCACCATCCGTTGGCGCAGCGACGACAGCCGCTCTGCCTCGGCCTCGAGCAGGACCCGCTCACGCGCCGCCTTCTCCCAGGCCAGGGCGGCTTCCTCCTGCGCCTTGGCCAGCATGGCCCTGGCGTCAAGGTCTGCGTGGGTTCGCGCTCGCTCGGCTGCCGTGGTGGCCTCGGCCTGGATGCGTTCCCCCTCGGCGCGGGCCTGCGCCAGCGCCGCCTGGGCGGTCTGCTCAAGCCTGCTGGCGTGCTCCTCGGCCGCCTTGCGCCGGTTGGCCGCCTCGGCCTCGGCGGCGTCGATGGCCGCCTGAGCGCTTGTGCCGGCCTCAGCCACCAGCCGTTCGGCCGCGACGGCGGCCTTCTCGCCGACCTGGCGAACCTCGGCGCCGAGGCTGACGAACCATTCCGGTAGCTGCCGGCCGGCCTTGACGTCCTGCTGCAGCTTGGACAATGCCTGTTCGGCCTCGTCGGCTCGCCGCCGTAGGCTGTCGAGTTGGCCGGCCAGCTCGGCCAGGCGGGCGTCCACCAGGTGCTGTTCGTAGCCCGACATGACCACAGGAAATGGGGAGGGGCTCTCCTTGGGGTCGGTTGGGGTGGCTGGTTGGCTGGCGCTCATGCTTCGTCCCCTCCTGGGTCGGCATACCGCGGTGGCTGGCAGCCCAGGCCGTCCTGGGTAGTTGGCTCGTGTTCAGGGCGCCGTGGTCGCCGCCCGCGCTGCTGTTCTTGGGCATGGGTCAGCCGCTCGGCGACCGCGCGGGCGTCCTCGAACGCCTTGGCCGCCTCGGCGCCCAGGCTGAGCGACGTCGAGGCGGTCGGCCGGCCGGGGACCGCCAACGCGCTTCCCCCATCGAGCTGGCCCAAGCGCTGCTCGGCGTCCTCGCGCTGGCGCCGCTCCTGCACCAGCGGCCGGGCCAGCTCGTCCAAGCGGGCATCCAGGAGCTGGCGGTCGTAACCGCACAGGACCGCAGGAAAGGAGCCAGCCCCGCCGTCAGGTTCGCAGGCCGGGGCGGGGTCAGAGGGGGTCAGGGCCACCTCCCGGCTAGGTCGCGGACCGCAACGACGCGCACGGTTCAGGCGTGCACCTTTGGCGGCACCAACCTGAACTCGCTCCCGGCAGCGGGCCGATCCGCCCGTAGCAACCGACAGCCGGAGCGTCGTCCACAACAACGTCAGGCTCCTCCCAGCGTTACCTGCCGGCGTGAAGGGGGCCGCGCGCCGCTGTCGTGAGCCTACAACCTGCCGCCTGGTGCCGGTTTGCCGACCAGGACCGATTCGCACGAACTGCTGCCTTCTTGCCGGTCCCCGCGGAAGGAAGCTGCTCGTGAAGCGACGGCTGCTCGTTGTCCTTGCCCTTGTCGGGCTGCTGTCGGCCAGCCCCTGGCCCATGTCGGGGCGGCCACCCAGACCACCAGCGGACCTTCTACCTGGCCGACGACGACCTGAACCGCTCGGTCCGCGCTGGGTCCGCACGACACCGAGAACCGCTGGTCAGCCACGAGCACGAACGGTCACGACCGGCACACAGGAACCGCAGGTCACAAGGCATTCACCGGTCCGACCTCGCACGGCAGAATAGCCTGGTGCCGGGTTCGATCCCCTCCTCCGGCACCGTTGGTTGGCTCATGACCGCCGCTCATGCGGAGCGCGGACCTCGAACCAGGTGATGAGCGGCGGAGGCGGCTTGGCGAAAGGCCCCTGCGCGAGGTACGCCTCGACGACGTCCCTGAGGTTGGCGAGCGCGTGCTCGACGGTGCCGCCCTGGCTCACCGCCTCGACCTCGAGGCAGCGCGCGACGTAGGTGTCGCCCTCACGAGTGACGGCGGAAGTCAGCTCCATCGCTCACTCCTCGCGAATCGATGTGCCCATCGGCCGGAGTATCAGGTCGGAACGTGCGCCAGGCACCCCGGCGGTCCTCGATTGTGGAAATCTCGCCGCGGTCAGGCGGAGCCGGCGCGAAGGCCGTCGCGGAAGATCGAGACCACGCGATCGCGAACGCCGGCATCGCCGCCGTGGCGTTGCAGGGCGACGATCGTGCCCGCGAGGACGGCCATCAGCTCCGCGATGCCGACGTCGCGTCGGACCGCGCCGGCGTCCTGGGCGCGGGCGAGGAGCTGGGCGACGGCGCCGCGCAGGTCGCGGCTGATCTCGGTGAGGGCGGCGGTGACGTCGATGCCGGCCCCCGCCAACGCGTCGACCAGGTCCTTCTTGCCGGCCCCTTCCTCCACCATGCGGGACAGGAACCCGAAGAACGCACCCGTGGGGTCGTCGGCGGTCGCCAGGCCGTGCGCCTCCTCCACCAGCCCCCGTAGACGGTCGAGGACGACCGCCTCGAACAGCGCCTCCTTGGTCGGGAAGTGGCGGTAGACGGTGCCGGCCCCCACCGCGGCACGCCTGGCGATCTCGTCGAGCGGGACCGACAGGCCCTCGGCGGCGAACGCCGCCTGGGCCGCTTCGAGTACCCGCGCCCGGTTGCGCCTGGCATCGGCGCGCAAGGACCCGGCGGTCCTGGCGCTGCCACGCCCAGTGACGCTCGACGGGCCGGCGGCGTCGTTCGGGGCGCGTCGGTCCGGCGTCACGCCGGCGAGACCAGCCGGCCGCCGTTGACAAGCGGGGCGGTCGTTCCGTATCTTCTAAGCGGGGCCATCGTTCCGATTATAGCCTGGAGATGCTCGACAGCCGCCACCTCACCAGGAGACCGATGACCAGTCCAACGGCCACCAGCCCGCGCGACGTCCTCGGCCGTTCGCTTGCCGCCGCGGTGGAGCGCGGCCCGGCCGCCTTCGCCGACCTGTTCGCCGTGGACGGCGCACTGGAGTATCCGTTCGCCCCCATCGGAATCCCTCGCCGCATCCAGGGGCGCGAGCAGATCCGCGCCCACCTCGCGGGCAGGCAAACCGCCACGCTCCTGCGCTTTCGAGGGTACCGCTCGACGGCGATCCACCAGACGGACGACCCCGAGGTCATCGTCGCCGAGCTCGAGCTGCACGGCACGGTGGTCACGACCGGCCAGCCGGTCGTCCTCCCCTCGATCGCGGTAGTCCGCGTGCGCGACGGGGAGATCCTCTCGTACCGCGACTACTTCAACCCTCTGGCGCCGGCCGAAGCCACCGGCAGGCTGCCCGAGCTGTTCGCCATGCTCACTGGCGAGCAGCCTACCTGATCGCCCTGAATCGGCTGCGGGCGCTCGTCGATCCAGTACAGTCCGCCCCATGAGCGTCGAGGTCGAAGCTGTTGGTCAGGTGACCGACGAGCTGGTCGAGGCCGTCGGGCGCCTGCTTGCGCAGCTGTCCAGCTCCGCGGCGCCACTCGGTGCCGGCGGTCTCGCCCGGATCGCCGCGCACGAGGCCACCACGCTGTTCGTCGCCCGCAGCCACGGCGCCATCGTGGGCATGCTCACCCTGGTCACCTTCCCGCTTCCCTCCGGGCTGCGGGCGCGGATCGAGGACGTGGTCGTCGACCAAGCGGCCCGGGGCCAAGGGATCGGCACCGCCCTGACGTACGCGGCGCTGCGCTTGGCGCAGCGGCACGGCGCTCGCAGCGTCGACCTCACCTCGCGCCCCTCCCGGGTGGCCGCCAACCGTCTCTACCAGCAGCTCGGCTTCCAGCTCCGCGACTCCAACGTCTACCGCTACCAGCCCTAGCCCGATCGTCGCCGGCGCCCAGCGGATCCTGCACGCCTGGGCGCAGGTCGCAACGGGTCCGCGGCGCGTTGCGGATCGCGCTGCGGGCGCGGGATGCTGCCGGTGGAGGGAGGCGCCATGGCGGTGGACGTGGTCGTGGTCGGCGGGGGCGTGATCGGCTGCGCCTGCGCGCGGGAGCTGGCCGGGCGGGGGCTCGACGTGCTGGTGCTGGAGCGTGCCGAGCTGGCCACCGGGGCGTCCGGGCGCAACCAGGGGCTGCTGCTGCCGGGGCTGGAGGCGCATGGCGGGTCGTTGTTCCGCGAGGCGGTCGAGGGCTACCGGCGACTGGCGGCCGAGGGCGGGGTGGACTTCGACCTGCGGTCCGTCGGGCACCTGCTGCTCGCCGCCGACGAGCCCACCCTGGCGGCGGCGAAGGAGCAGGCCGGCAAGATGGCGGCGGCCGGGTTCGCCGTCGAGGAGCTGGATCCGGAGGGGCTGGTCGACCTGGAGCCGAGCCTCGCGCCCGACCTGGCCGGCGGGTTCCGCTCCGCCGACGGGTACGCCCTCGATCCCGCCGGCGCCACGCTGGCGTGGGCGGAGGACGCCAGGCGCGCCGGCGCCGAGCTGCGCACCTGGACGGCGGTGCGCCGCCTGCGGCTCGAAGGCGGGCGGGTGACGGGGGTGCACACCGACGCCGGGCCGCTCGCCGCCGGCGCGGTGGTGGTCGCCGCCGGGCCGTGGACGCGCGCGCTGGCCGCCGGGGCCGGCGTCGAGCTACCGGTCAGCGGCGCCCGCGGCTGGCTGTTGCAGACCGCCCCGCTGCCCTGGCGGGTGGCGCACGCCTTCCAGGAGGCGACCTGGCCGGATGAGGCCGAGGTCGGCGCCCAGGCCGCCCCGCCGACCGTGGCGGAACTCGCCGCCGACCCGGCGCCGGCGCGCGACGAGGGCACCGCGTTCACGCTGCAGCAGCGCCCCACCGGCGCGGCGCTGGTCGGCGCGAGCCTGGCCGCCTCGCTGCGCGAGGACCCGGAGCACCCGGAGACCGTCCGCGGCATCGCCCGCCGCGCCCTGCGGTTCGTGCCGGAGCTGGCCGGCGTGCCGGTGGTCGCGTCCTGGTCCGGCGTACGGCCCATCACCCCGGACGGCGACCCGCTGATCGGGCCGGTGCCTGGGCTCCCTGGCCTCTGGGTCGCGGCCGGCCACGGCCCGGTCGGCGTGGTCCTGGCACCCTCGACCGGCCGCATGCTCGCCGACCACCTCGCCGGCGGCCACCCGGCCGCCGACGCTGCACCGTTCGACCCCGCCCGCTTCCCGACCGCGGGACCGGACCGGTGAGCAGCGGGCGGGCCGGGACCGAAGGGCCGCCGGCCGAGGTGATGGAGCGGTTCGTGGGCGCCAGGGTGGCGTACCTGGCCACGGTCACGCCCGAAGGGCCGCGGCTGGTACCGGTCACGTTCGCCTGGCACCGGGAGGCGGCGGTCTGGGCGGTCGACACGGTCAAGCCCAAGCGGGGCCGGCGCCTGCGGCGGCTGGCCGACATCGAGGCCGACCCACGCGTGTCGCTGCTCGCCGACCACTACAGCGACGACTGGGCGCGGCTGTGGTGGGTGGAGCTGCGCGGCACGGCCGCGGTGCTGGAGGGCGCGGCGGCCACGGCCGCGCTTGCCGCGCTGGCCGCGCGCTACGCCCCCTACCGTGCCGCTCCCCCGCCCGGCCCGGTGGTGGCGGTCGAGCCCCTGGCCTGGGCCTGGTGGTCGGCCACCTGACCAGGGCAGATCCCGACCAGCAGGCGTTGGACGGCCTGACCAGGGCAAACGGCCGCCGTTTGGCGGGGTCGCCAGCGGCAAGCCCGTAGGCGGGGAGGGCCCGGACCCCGCCCTGTCCTGGGATCGCGATTCCCCCGGGACGACGGTGGGTCTCGCGGGCAGAGGCCCGCCGTTCCCCCCTTGCCTCGGCATGGCGGCTGTGGCAGCGTGGCCGGGTCGTGCTGAGGTGGGCGGTGCCAGCCTTCGGGCTGGCTGCGGAGGGCGGCGTGGCGATCGACCCGAAGGCGTTGGCCAAGAGCATCGAGCGCCTCCAGGGCGCCGAGCTCGGCGGTAACGGCCTGGCGGATGCGCTGCAGCTGGTGGTCGACGAGACCGAGCAGCTGTTTCGTGTCGACGGCGCCGGCCTGATGCTGCTCGCCGCGGACGACCAGCTTCGCTACGTGGCCGCCTCGGACGAGCCCGGCCGCGTCCTCGAGCAGATCCAGGAGGAGGTCGGCGAAGGTCCTTGCCTGGCCGCGTTCGACAGCGACATGCCGACCGCCACCAGCAACGCCCCGACCGACCAGCGCTGGCCTGCGTTCGGCCGCCTGGTCGCCGAGCACGGCATCCACGCCGTGCTCGGGGTGCCGGTCGACCTCCAGGGAGGGCCGATCGGCACGCTCAACGTGTATTCGGTGCGGCCGCACGAATGGGACTCGAGCGAGGAGGAGGCGATCGCCGCCTACTCCCGCGTGGCGGCCACCGTGCTGGGCACGGCGGTCCACGCCGAGGTCAGGGACGCGCTCGCCAAGCAGCTGCAGCGCGCGCTCGAGCATCGCGTGCTGATCGAGCAGGCCAAGGGCATCCTGATGGAGCGCCACGGGATCGATGCCCGGACCGCCTTCGAGCGCCTGCGGCGGCAGGCCCGCTCGCGCCAGGAGCGGCTGACCGACCTGGCGCGCCGGATGATCGACGGCGTGTCCCTGCCGCCGGTCTGACCATCAGCCGGCCTGGCCGCGGGTGGTCGGCGCAGCCGCGAGGCCTGCCATATGCTGGCGAGACACCGAGCCAACCCGAGCGAAGAGACCCGACATGGCGCTACCGATCGAGGACTACGCGATCATCGGCGACACCCACACGGCGGCCCTGGTCAGCCGTGAGGGCTCGATCGACTGGCTGTGCCTGCCACGGTTCGACTCCCCGGCCTGCTTCGCCGCCCTGCTCGGCGACCGCGAGCACGGGCGCTGGCTGATCGCCCCGGCCGGCGGGGTGCGCAGCGTGCAGCGCGGCTACCGGGGCGACACGCTGGTGCTCGAGACCGAGTTCCGCACCAGCACGGGGACCGTGCGGCTGGTCGACTGCATGCCGCCACGCCAGGAAGACCCTGACATCGCCCGCGTGGTCGAGGGGGTCAGCGGTCGCGTGCGCATGCGCATGGAGCTGGTGATCCGCTTCGACTACGGCTCGATCGTGCCGTGGGTACGCCAGCGCGACGGTGCCCTGCAGGCGGTCGCGGGGCCCGACTCGGTGTGGCTGCGCACCCCGGTCGAGACCAGCGGGGAGAACCTCACCACCGTGGCCGAGTTCGAGGTCGCCGAGGGCGACGTGGTGCCGTTCATGCTCACCTGGCACCTGTCGCACCGGCCCGCGCCCCGGGTGATCGACCCGGTCAAGGCGATCCGTGAGGCCGAGAAGTGGTGGCGCCGCTGGGTCGGGCAGCTCTCCTACGAGGGCGACTGGCGCGAGGCGGTGACCCGGTCCCTGCTCACCCTCAAGGCGCTCACGTACGGCCCCACCGGCGGGATCGTGGCGGCGGCGACCACCTCGCTGCCCGAGGCGCTCGGCGGCGTGCGCAACTGGGACTACCGCTACTGCTGGTTGCGGGATGCCACCTTCACCCTGGACGCGCTGATGATGGCGGGGCTGCAGGACGAGGCCGAGGCCTGGCGCGAGTGGCTGCTGCGGGCGGTGGCCGGCAGCCCCCGACAGACCCAGATCCTCTACGGCGTGGCCGGCGAGCGGCGCATCGACGAGCGCGAGCTGGACTGGCTGCCCGGCTACGAGGGCTCCCGTCCGGTGCGCATCGGCAACGCCGCCGTCCAGCAGTTCCAGCTCGACGTCCTCGGCGAGGTGATGGACGCGCTGCACCTCGCCAGGCAGACCGGCATCCCCGCCGACGAGGCGTCGTGGGACCTGCAGCTGGCGCTGATGGACTACCTGGAGTCCAAGTGGCGCGAACCGGACGAGGGCATCTGGGAGGTGCGCGGGCCACGGCGGCACTTCACCCACTCCAAGGTGATGGCCTGGGCGGCGGTCGACCGGGCGATCCGGGCGGTGGAGTTCTACGACCAGCAGGGCCCCCTCGGGCACTGGCGCGCGCTCCGCGCCGAGATCCACCGCGAGGTGCTCGAGCGCGGCTACGACCCCGAGCTCGGCTGCTTCGTGCAGTACTACGGCGCCAGGCACACCGACGGCAGCCTGCTGATGATCCCGCTGATCGGCTTCCTGCCCGCCACCGACCGGCGCATGCGCGGCACGGTGGCCGTGATCGAGCGCGAGCTGAGCCCCGACGGCCTGGTGCTGCGCTACGCGTCGGACAGAGCCGAGGAGGTCGACGGCCTGCCCGCCGGGGAGGGGACCTTCCTGGCGTGCAGCTTCTGGCTGGCCGACAACCTCGCCCTGATGGGGCGGCACGACGAGGCCCGCGAGCTGTTCGAGCGCCTGCTCGACCTGCGCAACGACCTGGGCCTGCTGGCCGAGGAGTTCGACCCCAAGACCGGCCGGCTGCTCGGCAACTTCCCGCAGGCGTTCTCCCACGTGGCGCTCGTCAACACCGCCAGGGCGCTCTCCGCCCCGCAGCACGAGCCGCCGCGCCGCCGCCGGGCCAGGTAGGCCGATGGGCGAGGTCGTCCGCATCAGCCCGGAGGTGGCCGTCCCGGTCGAGGAGCTGGAGTTCCGCGTCAGCCGCTCGAGCGGCCCCGGCGGCCAGGGGGTGAACACCACCGACTCGCGCGTCGAGCTCCTCTTCGACCTCGCCGGCTCGCCCTCGCTCTCGGACGCGCAGAAGCAGCGCGCCCTGCGCAGGCTGGGCCGCCGGGTCGATCCGGGCGGCACCCTCCGGATCGTCGCGCAGACGCACCGCAGCCAGCTCGCCAACCGCCGCGCCGCCGTGGAGCGCTTCGCCGACCTGCTGGCGGACGCGATTCAGCCGCCACGGCCGCGGCGCCCGACCCGTCCCGGCGCCGCCGCCAGGGCGCGCCGCCTCGACGCCAAGCGCCACCGGTCGACCCTCAAGCAGCAGCGCCGCCGCCCGCTCCCTGGCGACGGCTGAGCGAGGGCCGATCCCTCGCCGGGCGCGCACGAGGTTGACGGGCTGCCTCCCAGGTGATGCTCTGTGCGCCGCCGCCCGCAGCAAGGTACGAGACGGTCGGGCGGCGGAAGGACGAGAGGGAGCGAGGCATGGACGCGCACGACGCGGACGGACCGCTCGTCTTCGCCGGATCCGCCAGCCCGCGCCTGACCAAGGAGATCTGCGGGTACCTCGGCGTGATGGTCGGTCAGGGCGAGGTGCTGCGGTTCTCCGAGGGCACGCTGTTCCCGCGGGTGCTCGAGAACGTCCGCGGCCGCCGCGCCTACCTGGTGCAGTCGACCGTGTTCCCGGCCAACGACAACTTCATGGAGCTGCTGTTCTGGATCGACGCGCTGAAGCGCGCCAGTGCCTCCTCGGTGACGGTGGTGGTGCCGTACTTCAGCTACGCCAAGGGCGACAAGAAGGACGAACCGCGGGTGTCGATCCGCGCTAGGGTCTGCGCCGACGCGATCGAGGCGGCCGGCGCCGACCGGGTCGTCACCATGGACCTGCACGCGCCGCAGATCCAGGGCTTCTTCCGCATCCCGGTCGACGACCTGTACGCCCGCCCCTACCTGTGCGACGCGATCCGCGGCGAGGAGCTGCCGAACCCGGTGATCGTGTCGCCCGACGCCGGCTTCGCCAAGAAGGCCAGGATGATCGCCAGCCGGCTGGGCGCGCCGCTGGCGATCGCCGACAAGATCCGCTCCGACCACCACGAGCAGGCCGCGGTGGTCGACCTGATCGGGGACGTCGCCGGCCGCGACGCGGTGCTGGTCGACGACTTCACCATCAGCGCGAGCACCCTGGTCGAGGCGGCCGAGAAGCTGATCGAGCGTGGCGCCCGGTCGGTGATGGCGGCGGTCAGCCACGGCGTGTTCGCCGAGGGGTCGATGGAGCGCCTCGACGCCAGCCCGATCCGCCGGCTGATCACCACCGACTCGATCGAGACCCAGCCGGTGCCGCTCTCCGCCAAGGTGCGGGTGATCTCGGTGGCGCCGCTGTTCGCCGAGGCGATCCGCCGCATCCACCACCGCGAGAGCATCAGCGGCCTGTTCCAGGACTGACCGACCCTCGCGGTCAGCCGGCGTCGGCCGGCCGGTCGAGCGACAGTCCCATCACCACCGCGTCCCACAGCTCGCCGTTGCGGCGGCGGTAGTGGCGCCTGAGCAGGCCTTCCCGCTCGAACCCGAACCTCTCGTAGAGGCTGATGGCCGCCTGGTTGTGCGGCCATACCTGGAGCGTGACCTTGTGCGCGGCGGCCTCCCGCGCCCAGGCGATCCCAGCGCGGAGCAGGGCGCTGCCCACGCCCCGCCGGCGCCACGCGGCGGCCACCAGCATCCCCAGCTCGGCCACGCCGTAGCCGGCCTTGTCGATGCGGAGCATGCCGATCGGCTCGCCGCCGGCCTCCGCCACGAACATGGCCGTCCCGGGCTGGTCGATCCCCTCGCGCAGCCGGCGGCGCCGCTGGCCGCGGTCGATCGGCGCCTCGGCGGCGATCCAGCGGCCCTCGGCCGCCACGCTCGCGAACAGCTCGACGATCGCGTCGAGGTCGCCCGGGCGCGCGCGGCGCACCTGGAAGCCCGCGCCGCTCCCGCCGCTGGCCGCGCCGCCCGCGGTGGCAGGCCCTCCCCCGCCGGCGCGGCGCCTTGCCTCGCGGCCGCGCAGCCGCAGGCTGCGGCCGGCCCAGCCTCCCCGTGGCACCGCGCGCCTACCCCTTGGGCAGGCCGTCGAGGGCCCGCTGCAGGTCGGCCACCAGGTCGTCGGGGTGCTCGATGCCGACCGAGAGCCGGACCAGGTCCGGCGGGACCTCGGCGTCGGTGCCGGCGACGCTGGCGTGGGTCATCACGCCGGGCAGCTCGATCAGGCTCTCGACGCCGCCGAGGCTCTCGGCCAGGGTGAACACGCGGGTCGCGGCGGCGAGGCGCTCGGCGGCGGCGGCGCCACCGTGGGGACGGAACGACACCATGCCGCCGAAGCCGCGCATCTGCGCCGCGGCCAGCTCGTGGCCCGGGTCGCCGGGCAGGCCGGGGTAGCGGACCTCGGCGACCTGCGGCCGTTCGGCGAGGAAGGCGGCCACCCGCATGGCGTTGTGGCAGTGGGCGCGCATGCGCAGCGGCAGCGTCTTGACCCCGCGGAGGGTCAGCCAGCAGTCCATCGGCCCGGGTACCGCGCCGGCGGCGTTCTGCAGGAACTTGCAGCGCTCGTACAGCTCGGGCAGGCGGGTCACCAGCGCGCCGCCGACCACGTCCGAATGGCCGCCGAGGTACTTGGTGGTGGAGTGGACCACCAGGTCGGCGCCGAGCTCGAGGGGCTGCTGCAGGAACGGCGTGGCGAAGGTGTTGTCGACCGCGCACAGCGCGCCGGCGGCGTGGGCCAGCTCGGCGGTGCCCGCCACGTCGACGACGCCGAGCAGCGGGTTGGTCGGGGTCTCCACCCACACCAGCCTGGTCTCGGACCTGACCGCCTGCTTGACCGCGTCCAGGCTGGTCATGTCGACCACGGTGAAGTGCAGGCCCCACTCGGCGAACAGCCGCGCCACCACCCGGTAGGTGCCGCCGTAGACGTCGCCGGACAGCACCAGGTGGTCGCCGGGCCGCATGGTCTGCAGCACGGTGGTGGTGGCGGCCATGCCCGACGCGAAGCACAGCGCCCCGCCAGGACCGCCGGCCGGCACCCCTTCCAGCGATGCCAGGCAGGCCTCCAGGCCGTCCCGGGTCGGGTTGCCGGTGCGGGCGTACTCGTAGCCCCGGTGGCGCGCCGGCGCCTCCTGGGCGAAGGTCGAGGTCTGGTAGATGGGGGCGATCACCGCCCCGGTCAGCGGGTCGGGCTCGGAGCCGACGTGGACCGCCCTGGTCTCGAACTCGGCATGGTCGAAGGACATCGCGATTCCGCCTCGTGGTCGTACGCGTCAGTGACCGCGGCTGTGGGCGGCCAGGTGGTCGAGGATGTCGGAGCGGGTCATCACCCCGACGGCGCGGCCCTGCTCGGTGACCAGCACGGCGGTGGAGCGGCCCTTGGAGAGCAGCTCGAACGCCTCCTCCACCGGCATGTGCCGCTCCGCGGTCGGGAACGGCGCGTCCATCACCTCGATGACCAGGGCGTCGAGCACCTCCGGCTTGCGGAACAGGCGCTCGAGCAGGGAGCCCTCCTGCACCGAGCCGACCACGCTGGACAGGTCGGACGGGTCGTCGCCGGAGACCACCGGGAGCTGGCTCACGCTGTAGGTGTGGAGCAGGTCGATCGCCTCGCTGACGCGCTGGTGGGCGGCGACCGAGACGAGCGCGGGGGTGTGGTGGTCGGCCTTGGCGGCGAGCACGTCGGAGACGGCGCCGCGCCGCCGCGGCAGCATGCCGTACTCGCGCATCCAGTCGTCGTTGTAGACCTTGGAGAGGTAGCCGCGGCCGCCGTCGGGCAGCAGCACCACCACGGTCGCGTCGCGGCCGAGCTCGCCCGCCACCACCAGCGCGGCGTGCACCGCCAGCCCGCAGGAGCCGCCGACCAGCAGGCCCTCCTCACGGGCCAGGCGCCGGGTCATCAGGAAGGAGTCGCGGTCGGAGACGGTCACCCAGCGGTCGACCACCGAGCGGTCGAAGGTCTCCGGCCAGAAGTCCTCGCCGACGCCCTCCACCAGGTAGGGGTGGACGTCGTCGGGGGCCGAGTAGATCGAGCCCTCCGGGTCGGCGCCGACCACCGTCACCGCGGGCTTGCGCTCCTTGAGGTAGCGGCCGACGCCGCTGATGGTGCCGCCGGTGCCGACCCCGGCGACGAACACGTCCAGCGCGCCGCCGGTCTGCTCCCACAGCTCCGGGCCGGTGGTGCGGTAGTGCGCCTCGGGGTTGGCCTGGTTGGCGTACTGGTTGGGCTGGAAGGCGCCGGGGATCTCGGCGGTCAGCCGGTTGGCGACCGAGTAGTAGGACTCCGGCGAGGTCGGCGCGACCGCCGTCGGCGTCACCACCACCTCGGCGCCGTAGCCGCGCAGCAGCGCGATCTTCTCCTGGCTGATCTTGTCGGGCATGACGAAGATGCAGCGGTAGCCCTTGAGCGCGGCGACGATGGCCAGCCCCGCGCCGGTGTTGCCGCTGGTCGGCTCGATGATCGTGCCGCCGGGGGCGAGCCGGCCGTCCCGCTCGGCGCGCTCGACCATCGCCAGGCCGATGCGGTCCTTGACCGAGCCGCCCGGGTTCACGTACTCGACCTTGGCGAGCAGCTGCGGGGCGACCGCCTGGCCCACCCGTGACAGCCGCACCAGCGGCGTCCCCCCCACGGTGTCGAGGATCGAGTCGAGCACCTGCATGGGGGTGATCCTCCTTTGTTCAAACGGTCGGTGGGCCTGCGCCGCTTCGTGCGCTGGCTTCCCCCGTCGCTCCGTCGTCGCCAGGGGCTCCTCCGTCGCTCCTGAAGTCCAGCCAGCGCGCGGCTCCGGCC
>DASUZB010000232.1:0-17055 GCA_036377075.1 Actinomycetes bacterium
AGATCGATTATGCTAATGACAGTAGGCCATCGGGGTGACAGGAGTCAAGATGATCTTTGCCCATGACACGGAGGCGGCACTGGTGTCGGCCGCCGCCCTGGTGAACACCGGTGGCCGCGACGAGGAGGCGCTGCCCGACCTCGCCGCGCTCGACCAGTTCTTCCGCGCCTACGGCTGGACCGGCCAGCGAGCGCACGACGAGGCCGAGCTACGGTCCGTACGCGCCCTGCGGCCGCGGCTGCGGCGGATCTGGGAGGTCGGCGAGGACGAGGTCGTGGAGATCGTCAACGCGCTCCTGCGCGAGTCGGACGCCCTTCCGCAGCTCGTCAGGCACGACGAGTGGTCCTACCACCTGCACGCCACGCCGCCCGACGCACCGCTGGCCACGCGCATGGCCGTCGAGGCCGCGATGGCGTTCATCGACGTCGTCCGCACCGGGGAGCTGCGCCGCCTGCGGGTCTGCGAGTATCCCGACTGCGGCAACGTCCTGGTCGACCTCTCCAAGAACCGGTCCAAGCGCTTCTGCGACGCCGGCTGCGGCAACCGGGCCGCGGTCACCGCCTACCGCGCCCGCAGGGCCGCCGCCCGGTCCTGACCCTGCCGTGGGCCTCAGGTGGCGAGCGCCGCCGTCTGGTCGTTCTCGAGCTCGTCGAGGTCGACGTCCGAGCGGGCGGCGGCGGCATCGGGCAACTTCGAGCTGACCGCCTCCAACCAGGCGGCCGTGGTGGACCTGTGCGGCCGGCTCGACGGCCTGCCGCTGGCGATCGAGCTCGCGGCGGTCAGGACGCGAGTCCTCACCGCGGAACAGATCCTCGACCGCCTGACCGACCGGTTCGGTCTGCTGACCGGAGGAAGCCGCGCCGCGCTTCCCCGGCACCAGACCCTCCGGACTACGATCGACTGGAGCCACGATCTGCTGGAGGCGGGCGAGCGGGCGCTCCTGCGGCGGCTGTGCGTGTTCGCGGGCAGGTTCACGCTGGAAGACGTCGAGGCGGTCTGCACGCTCGAGGACGTTCCCGCGGCACGAGCTTTGGACCTCCTGTCGTCGCTGGTCGACAAGTCCCTGGTGACGAAGGAGGACGCCAAGGGCCGCGCCTGCTACCGGTTGCACGAGACGATGCGCGAGTACACCGGCATCAAGCTGCGGGAGGCTGGTGAGCAGGACGCCGTGGAACGGCGGTACGTCGACTACTACGTGGCCGCATGCCGGCAGTCCGCGGAGCAGAACCGCTATCGGCTCCTCGAATGGTTCGAATGGATGGAGCTGGAGATCGACAACGTCCGGTCGGTCCTCCAGCGATGCCTGGTTCACGCGGACTTCCTCCGTGGAATCCACCTCGCCTGCTCCCTCGGCTGGTACTGGATCACGCGCGCCACCACCGAGGGTGTTCGGTGGCTCGACGAGCTGCTCGCGTCTGGATCCCCGGAAGGTGGCAACGCGGCGGTGAGCGGGTGGGCGTACTTCATCCGCGGATTCCTGGCCGTGTTGCAGAACGATCCGGCGGCCGCCAGGCCCGCGCTCGAACGGGCAGTAGCTGCGGCGCGAGCGACAGGAAATCTCCCGCTGCTGTCCCAGGCACTCTCCATGGCATCGGTCGCCGCCAACATGGCCGGTGATGGCGCCGCCGCCGGGCGGCTGCTCGATGAGTCCCGCGCCGTGACGACGGGTCTCGACGACGCCGCCGCGACGGTCGTGCTGCTCCAGGCACGAGCGCTCAACGGCATGTTCGCGGGCGACCTCGAGGCGGTCAGCGCCGCGGCGACCGAAGGCGTGCGGCTCAGCCGGGAAGCGGGCGACCTCTACAGCCTGGAGATGATGCTCCTCAACCTCGGCTCCGCCACCCTGATGGCAGGCGATCCCGATCGCTCGCGGCCGCTGTTCGCCGAAGCGCTGCGGATCGGCAGGGAGATCGACGACCGGGTGGCGCAGTACTGCCTGCTCGACGCGCTGGGGTGCTGCGCCGCCGCCGCCGGCCAGGCGCGGCTCGCGGCGCAGCTGCTCGGCGCCGCCGAGACCGTGCGAACCGAGGCGGGTGCGACCCTGATCGGGACCCTCGCTCCGATCGTGGCCCAGGCCGAGGAGTCGGCGGTCGCGGCACTCGGGGCGGCGAGGTTCGAGGCCGAGTTCGAGGCCGGAAATGGCCTACGCCGGGACACCGCGATCCGGCTGGCGCTCGGCCAGCCGGATCATGCCGCCGCCGCGGCTTCGGACGACGGGAGCGTGGCACCGCTCGGGAAGCGCGAAGCCGACGTCGCACGGCTGGTCGCCGACGGTCTGAGCAACAAGCAGATCGGCGCTCGCCTGTTCATCTCCGAACGCACCGTCGACAGCCACGTCCGCAGCATCCTGAACAAGCTCGGCTTCAACTCACGCGCCCAGATCGCCGGCTGGATGGCGTCGTCGAAGCAGTAGCGACGGTAGCTCCCCTTCCACCATCGCCCCCGACGTCGTCCGGAGAACCTTTTCGCGACGACGCTCCGTAAACGATGGCGAGGCGGTCGGCACATGGTGGCTCGCTACGGTCCTGCCACGCACGCCGGCCGCAAGGGGGGAGCCTGCCATGCACGACGCCGCGCCCGTCCTCGGCGTGCTGGCCGGCGTGGCGAGCATCGCCAACACGATCCCCTACGTCCGCGACACGGTCCGTGGCTCCACCCGGCCCCACCGCGGGGCATGGCTCATCTGGGGGGTCCTCGCGGTCGTGGCGTGCCTGTCGCAGCGCGCCGACGGTGCGTCGTGGAGCCTGCCCATGCTCGCCGTCCAGGCCGTCCTCACCTGCTTCGTCTTCGGGCTGTCGATCGGCCACGGTGAGGGGGGCCTCAGCCCCACCGAGGTGGCCATGGTGGCGCTCGCGGGCGCCGGCGTGGTCGGGTGGATGGTGGCCGACGAGCCGGTCATCGCCACCGCGTGCGTCGTGGCGGCCGACCTCCTCGCGGCGGCGATGATGGTCCCGAAGGCCTACCGCGACCCCGGCTCCGAGACGCTCGCGACGTTCGCGCTCGCGAGCCTCGGTGGCGTGCTCGCCGCCGGCAGCGTCGGTGCGGCCGACCCCTCGCTGCTCCTCTACCCGATCTACTTCTGCCTGGTGAACGGCGCGATCGCGGCCCTGATCCGCCACCGTCGAGGCGTTCTCGCCAGCCTCGAGGCGACGTCGCCTCCGGCGCGGCGCCTCCGCCCGGCTGCCGCTCGCCATGACGCTCGTCGGTCGCAGCGGCCAAGACGCACGGGTCTGGTCCGTGCACCCACCTTGCCCCTGTGCGAACCTAGCGCCGCTGGTCACGGGTCCGACCATTGATCTGCCTTCCCGCCACGCCAAGGTCCGCCGGGACGGCGACGCAGGAGGTAACTGAGGCAGCCATGTCACGGCGCGATCTCTACGGGGCCGGGACGGCCGAGGTGCAGGTGCTGTTCGAGGGCTACGTCGGTGAGCACACCGCGAGCACGGTCGCGCTGGTGCGCGACGGCGACACGACACTGGTCGTCGACCCGGGGATGGTGCCGAGCCGCGCGGCCATCCTCGACCCGCTGCGGCGCCTGGGAATCGACCCGGACGACGTCACCGACGTGGTCTTCTCCCACCACCACCCCGACCACACGCTCAACGCGGCACTGTTCCCGGCGGCGAGGTTCCACGACCACTGGGCCGTGTACCACCACGATCTGTGGATCGACCGCCAGGCCGAGGGCGCGGTGGTCAGCCCGTCGGTGCGGCTGATCGAGACACCCGGCCACACCGCGCAGGACGTCACCACGCTGGTGAGCACCGCCGACGGCGTGGTGGCGTTCACCCACTTGTGGTGGTCGGCCGACGGCCCTGCCGAGGACCCGTACGCGCAGGACGCCGTGGCGCTCCACGCCGGCCGCCGGCGCGTTCTGGAGATCGCCTCGCTGATCGTGCCGGGCCACGGCGCGGCGTTCGCGCCGACGCCCGACACGCCCCGCTGACGTCGTGTCAGTCGTCCCAGCGGACGACGATCCGCCCCTCGATACCGGGTATGGGCAAGGACTCCACTTCCGCCGCGACCGCCTCGCGTTCCGCGGGCGACAGCCGGCGCCAGGGCTGCACCGTCATCGCCGCGTCCGCACGCCGCCACGTCCCGACGACCTCTCCCTCGACGAGGAGGCCACCGGGCCAGACGCGGGGTGTCCACAGCGCGCGACGGCGTTCGGCGTCCGGGACCAGGAGTTCGCGGTCGGCTCCCTGGAGGAGGAGGTAGGCGTCGCCGCTCGGGAGCAGCCGTGCGGGCGCCGCGGGCCCTGGGGCGGCGCGGAAGGTCGGCTCGTCGCGTGTGAGGATCCACGCCTCGCCGACCGGCGTTCGCGCCGGGGTCAACGACCTGCGGAGCGCCTCGAACGCTGTGACGCCGTGCCGCGGGCCGATCCCCGCCCACCGAGCAAAGGCCTCGGGCGTGGCCGGTCCGTAGGTGTGCAGGTAGCGGCGCGCGAGTTCGAGGCGGGCCTCGCGCGGGTCGACTGCAGGCGCCGGCACGGTCCAGACGGTCGGCTGCCGCGCGCCTTCCCACCGGATCAGGACCGTGCCGGTCGCTGCCGCGTACCGGAGGGCGTTGGGGTTCACGCCGAGTGCGCGCCCCGCCTCTCCGTGGGTCAGCCGCGCACCGCTGAGGAGGGCGTGCAGGCGGGTGGCGAGGTCCTCCGCCCGCCGCCGGCCTTTCGCGTCGTCCGGCAGGGTCCCGAGCGAGAACACGGCGAGGTCGCGCGCGGCGACGACGAAGACGTTGAACCGCGGGCCCCAGAGTTGGACCAGCGACGGGTCCTCCCACGTGGACGGTTCGGTGCCCTCGACGCGCGCGTGGATCGAGAGGAGGGCGGCCCTGGGCATGCTGTCCTGCAGCCCTGCCCATGCCGCACGCCGAAGCGAGCGTCCTCCTCGTGGGAGCCGCTCGTCGAGCGCCCCGACGTGTCGCCGGAACGCGAGGATCTGCGGCCGCGTAACGTCGAGCCGAGACCTGGTCACGTCACATCACCCAACTGCCCGTCCGGTGGGCCAGGCAGGACGGAGCGGCGCGTGCCTCGCGGGCACTACGCCGGGACGGCGGGGTCCACGGGCCGCTCAGCTGGCACCCCAGACGCCGGACCGTCGGTAGCCGGCCACCATGGCCAGCCCGATGGCGAGCTGGACGACGCCGATCAGGCCCTGGAACACGACGTACCAGCTTGGGGTGCTGGCGGGCAGGACACCGGTCAACTGCAAGATGGCCACCGGGACGCGTAGCACCCCTGCCAGGAAGGCGACCAGGACCAGCCAGAAGGTCCAGCGCCAGCGCCGCAGCACGCCGATCGAGAGCAGCCCGATGACGGCGCACAGCACGACCACGAAGGCGGTTTGCGTCCACCGAGGCCAGCCAGGCGGGAGCCTGAGCGCCTGGTCGTAAACGTCGGGTGCCGCCGCCCGGATCACCACCAGGCTGGCCGAGACCACGAGGAGGAAACCGAGGACCAGCGCCTGTGTCCGGTTCACCATCGCGCACGGCGGCTAGCAAGTGTCGGCCCCACGCGCGTCCTATTCCGCCTGCTGAGCAGTTGTCATCTAGTGGAGCGTATCGGAGCCGATTGTCGTTGTGCGGACGGATGCATTTCGGGCCGGCCGTGGCCTGCGCCCGTTTCCCCCCACTTCCCTCCGCCCGACGCCGGGTCGCGCGGGACGGGACGGAGCAGGCAGGGACGCCAGCTATCGATCTGCGGCGGTGACGAGGTGCAGGTCGGTGATCTGGTAGCGGAAGAACTCGCTGCTGGGCCACCGGTCGGTCCCGAAGAACCAGCCGACCCGTCCGGCGCTGGGGATGGTCACGCCGTCGAAGGTGCGCCAGCCGGTGACCTCGCCACCGAAGGGGTGCCAGGCCCAGGTGCCGGTGCTGTCTGGGTCACCCCACCGGTCGAACGTGAACGACCGCATGCGGCCGTCGGCGTCTCGCCCCCTCTCCTGCTTTCCGCGGAGGAGGTCGCAGGGCGCTGGTCCGCCGGCGCCGGGACCGGCGGTCCCTGTCGCCCGCGGCCATGCGGCCCGGCGGCGGGAGGCCGATGGTCCCTGGGCACCGTCCCGGGCGCCGCATAGCGTGCCGGTAGGAAGCGCGTCGACGCCCGTACGGGGTACGGGCTCCCGGCCGGGGAGGTGTGCCGAAGGATGCGGCTCGAGGACGTGATGACCAGCCCGGTCGTGACCGTGGCACCGACCACGCGGCTCAAGCAGGTCGCCGCCCTGCTGGTGCGCCACGGCTTCAACGCGGTCCCGGTGGTCGACCAGGGCGACCTGGTCGGCATCGTCTCCGAGGCGGACCTGGTCGGGTTGGAGTCGTTGCCGGACCCCCGCGCCCACGCGCTGCGCTGGCCGGCCCCGGCCGCGGCGGTCCCGCACCTGGCCGGTGAGGTGATGACCCGCGAGGTGCTGGCGTTGCCGCCGGACGCCGACGCCGCCGAGGCGGCCCGCCTGATGCTCGACCGCGGGGTCAAGTCGATCCCGGTGGTCCTCGGCGGCCGGGTGGTCGGGATCGTGACGCGGCGTGACCTGCTCAGGGTGCTGGCCCGCAGCGACCACGCGATCCGGGCCGAGGTGGAGCGCCTGCTCGGCGAGGAGCTCGGTGGCCACCGCCCGGTCGAGGTCGCCGACGGCGTGGTGGTCCTGGCGGGGTTCGACTCCGGGCGGGAGAGCGAACTGGCCGAGCTGCTGGTCCGTACCGTCCCCGGCGTGGTCGAGGTCCGGGTGACGGCCTCGTCCTGAGCCGACGGGGACCTCCCGAAGGGGGGCCGGGTGGCCCTGGGGCGCGGCCCCGTCCCGGCATAGCGTCCGGGTCAGGAGGGCAAGCGACCGCGGGCGACCGGACGGAGGCGGCAGATGCGCTGCGTGGTGGAGGAGCTGATGACCCGGGAGGTCGTCATCGTCGGGGTGGACGCCACCTACCGGGAGGTCGTCGCCCTGATGGATCGGCACCGGGTGAGCGCGCTGCCGGTGGTCGCCGCGGACGGCCGGCTCGTCGGCATCGTCTCCTCGGCCGACCTGATCCTCAAGCAGGACCCGGCGGTGCGCGAGGAGCTGCTCCCCGCAGGGGCACGCGCCCACGTCGAGCAGGTCAAGGCGGCGGCGACCACCGCCGGGGAGCTGATGACCGCCCCGGTGCTGACCGTGCGCCCGCACCAGACCGTGGCCCAGGCGGTGCGGCTGCTGCACCACTTCGACGTCAAGCACCTGCCCGTGGTCGACGAGGCGGGCCGGCTGGTCGGCATCGTGAGCCGCGGCGACCTGCTGCGCGTGTTCCTCCGCCCGGACGAGGAGATCGAGCGGGAGGTCACCGAGCAGGTCCTCGGCCAGCCCTACGTGGCCGGGAACGTCGAGGTCGCGGTCCGGGTCGAGGGTGGCGTCGTGCGGCTCGAAGGCCATGCCCGCCGGCGGCCCGACCTGGAGGCGCTGATCGACCTCCTGCATGAGGTCGACGGCGTGGTCGCGGTGGATAGCCAGGTGTCCTGCATGGTCCCCGAACCCGGCGTGGTACCGCTGCGTCGTCCCTGAGTGAGGCGACCCTGGGTCGTCGATGGACGGGAGGCTGCCGTGGGTGACGCGATCCGAACAGAAGGGCTGACCAAGTCTCGAGAAACCTGGCCGCGCTGGCCGACCTCGACGGCGGTCAAGCGCATGCGGGTGGCAAGGCCCTCCGCGACGGCGTCCGCGACCACCTTGGTGTTGCCGAACATCGATTCGAAGACCACGAGCGCGCGCATGGTCGCTCCCTCCTCCCAACCCGAACTCATCGAGGTCTCCTTTCATCGGTGGAGTCGCGCGTCGACGGCAGCGCGTGCCACACGCCACGGCGGAAGCCGGTTGGGCACTGCGCGTGCCGGTCTCGTCGCGGCAGCGCGGGGAGTCGAACCCCGCCTGATCGCCTGTAACGGCGGGGGGCTGCGCCAATCCTCCTCCGGAGGTGCTCACCGGAACGCTGCCTACACCCCCAGCTTGGGCGTGGCCGCCCATGCCGGGTAGGGAAGAAGGTCCCGGACCTGCAGTGACCCTCTGCCTCCTCGCAGGCGCCAGTCGGCCCGGCAGACCAGGGACCCTTGGCCGTGGCCGGCGTCGGCGCCGTGGGCGAGGGTGGACCGGAGAGATGAGGTGCATCGCCATGAAGGAGATCGTCGTCGGCGTCGACGACTCGGACGCGAGCGTGGACGCCGTTCGCTTTGCCGGCGGCCTGGCCGCCAGGTCCGACGCTGCGCTTACGCTGGTTCACGTCCGACCAGCACCACCGTCCTGGGTCGAGCAGCGGTCGCCCGACGAGGACGAAGCCGAGACCTTCCTGACGGCCGCCTCGCGAAGGCGTTCGAGGCAGGCGCTCGACGGTTGCGGGGTTTCGTGGAGCTTCGAGGTCCGTGACGGCGACCCCGCCAGGCAGCTCGAGGCGGTGGCCAGGGAGCGCGACGCCGACCTCGTCGTGGTCGGCGCGTGCCGGCCGGCGACCAGGCACGTGCTGCGGCCGAGGTCGGTTCCGAACCGGCTCGTCCACCACGCCGACCGACCGGTGCTGGTCGTCCGCTCAGGCCGGTCCCAGGTGCGTGAGGTGGTCGTCGGCGTCGACGCGACGCCGTTGGACGCCGACACGGCCTGGTTCGCCGGCCGGCTCGCCAAGGCCGCCGCAGCCCACCTGACGGTCGTGTACGTCAGGCACATCCCGGTTGGGTACGCGGGGCCGCCGATCGCGACTCCGAGCCATCTCGAGAGGTACTACGAGAAGGTCGAGGCGCTGGTGCGTCGCCGCGTCGCTCGCGTGCTCGCCCCGCTGGACATGGCGTGGGACTTCATGGTCCGCGCGGTCGGGGAGCCAGCCGACGAACTGGACCAGGCCGCCGAAGAGGCCGGCGCCGACGTGGTGGTGGTGGGCTGCCACGGGCGATCCGCGCTCGGCCGCGCGCTCGTTGGCTCGGTGTCGACCGAGCTCGTGCAGCACGCCAACCGGCCCGTGCTGGTCGTCCGCTGAGCAACCGCCCGGGTACGGGAACGTCGAACGGCAGAGGCGCGGCCTTGGCCAAGGCTGGAGCCCTGACCCGGCCGAAGGTCCCGGTCAGGACGGGTCGTTGGGACGTTCCAGGACAGTCGGCCTGGCCGTACGGTGCTTCCAGTTGGCATGGGTCGAGCCTGGCGGGGTGAGTGCGGTGAAGGTGAAGTCGATCTACCGGTCGCGGGTGGTGGTCGCCGACGGCGGCGAGCCGCTCGCCGACGCCGCCACCCGGATGCGCGAGAACCAGGTGGGGTCGCTGGTCGTCCTCGACGGTGGCCGCCTGGCCGGCATCCTGACCGAGCGGGATCTCACCAGGGCGATCGCCGAGGGCGCCGAACCCGAAACGGTCTCCGTCGCCGACTACATGACCGGTTACCCGGTCGCGGTCAGCCCGGACATGGACGTGCGCGAGGCGGTGGTCGCCATGCTCGAGCAGGAGTGCCGCCACCTACCGGTGGTCGCCGACGAGCGTGTGGTCGGCATGGTCTCCATCCGGGACCTGCTCGGCACCGCCATCCGCGTCGCCTGACTCGGGCGCCGAGGAGGCACCATCATGACCGACCTGCACACCCGTTACCTCGGGCTGGACCTGCGCTCGCCCCTGGTCGCGTCGTCCTCGCCGCTGACCGGCTCCCTCGACGGCCTGCGGCGGATGGAGTCGGCTGGCGCCGGCGCCGTGGTGCTGCCGTCGCTGTTCGAGGAGGAGCTGGCCGGGGAGCCCGGCCCAGCAGCTGGCGGCGCCCTCTCCGCGTACCTGTCCCTGGTCGAGCAGGCACGCTCGAAGCTCTCGATTCCGGTGATCGCCAGCCTCAACGGCACCACCAGGGGCGGCTGGGTCGGCAACGCCGCCCGGCTGGAGGCGGCCGGCGCCCACGCGCTGGAGCTGAACGTCTATTACGTCTCCACCAGCCCCGGGTTGTCGGCCAGCGACGTCGAGTTGCGCTACCTCGACCTCGTCCGCGCTGTCCGCCGGGCGGTGCAGATCCCCCTGGCGGTCAAGCTCAGCCCGTACTTCAGCGCCATGGCCAACATGGCGCGGCGGCTGGTGGAGGAGGGTGCCAACGGCCTGGTGCTGTTCAACCGCTTCTACCAGCCTGACCTCGACATCGAGCGGCTGGACGTGGTGCCGGGCCTGGACCTGTCGAGCTCTGCGGAGCTGCGCCTGCCGCTGCGCTGGATCGCCATCCTGCACGGTCACCTCGGCGCCGCCTCCCTGGCGGCTTCCAGCGGCGTCCACACCTTCGAGGACGTCGTCAAGGCGCTGCTCGCCGGCGCCGACGTCGCCATGATGACCTCGGCGCTGCTGCGCGACGGTCCTGACCACCTCGCCCACGTGGAGGCTGGACTGCGTGCCTGGCTGGCCGGTCACGGCCACGCCTCGCCGGACCAGCTCCGCGGCCGGCTCAGCCAGCGTGCCGTCCACCAGCCTCAGGCTTGGGAGCGTGCCAACTACCTCAAGACGCTCGCCTCGCTCTAGCCCGGAACCGGGTCGAAGGTCCCGCCGACGGTGCTCCAGGTCCCGGACCTTCCGGGACCGACGGCCGCTGCCGGCGGCGCCGCCGTCCCGCAGGCTGATGGGGGAGATGCCAGCTCACCGGGAGGAGCGCTCGACATGACTGCGACCACAACGCAAGCTGCCGCAGGCCTGGAGCGGCTGCTCGGAACGACCGGCGAGGCGATGACCAGCGGCGTGATCGCCCTGGCGGCCGACCTGTCCGCCGACGTCGCGGTGCGCCGGCTGGAGCGCGCGGGAGTCTCGGGCGCGCCCGTCGTCCGGGCTGGACGCGTCGTCGGGGTGGCGACCCTGCGCGACCTCCTCACGCCGACCGCGCTGGTGGCGCCGGCGGTGACCTCGGGTCCGTTCCTCCGCCACGAGCACCTGGTCGCCCAGCATCGGGTGGCCGACCTGATGACCGCCGAGCCGGTCGCCGCTCGCGCCGACTGGCCCCTGGCTCGGGCAGTGATGGTGATGGACGAGGCCGGGGTCAACCGCCTGCCGGTGGTCGACGGCAACGGCAGGCCCGCCGGCATCCTCACCCGCGACGACGTCGTGCGCACGCTGGCGCGCCGGCTGCGGACTGGCCTTCAGGCCGAGGTGGCGGGGGCGGAGCCGGTGCCTGCGGCGCGGCGTCCGGTCATGCTGCCCGACTGACCGCCACCGACCCCCAGCGCAGGATCAGGCGCCGGGGGTGGTGGTGTGGCGGGCGAGGTAGGCGGCGGCCAGCAGCGCCTTGATGCCGTCGCGGACCACCTCGTGGTCGTCGACCAGCATCACCCGCAGCGGTGGCGTCCCATCCCACATCCTCCCGGCACCCGGCGCCACCGCTCGAGCATTCCACGGTGCCGGCGGCGCCGTCACGGTACGCCGTCCGCGGCCGGGGCACTCGGCCTCAGCCCTCGACGGGCCAGGTGTGCACCGGCGCGCCGGCGGCGGAGAGCTCCACGTAACGGTCGAGCATCACCGCCAGGGCGCGCTTCCGCCCCAGAACGGGGACCAGCCGGTCGAGCACCCGGCGCTGCCACACAGCGCCGGTCCGCCCGCTGGCCACCCGGGCCGCGACGACCTCGAGCAGCTCCGCGGCCTCGCCCGGCGCCACGCCGGCATCCACCAGGCCCTCGTAGGCGAGCGGCAGCAGCCGCGGCACCAGCTCCGCAGCCCTGTAGGTGCGCGGCCGCCCCGGCTCGAGCGGCCAGGCGATCTTGGCGTCCAGGCCCTGCTGGGCCGCCCGGTAGAAGTCGTGGTGGACGCGCTCGAACGGCAGCGCCCTGGTCCACGCGGCCGCCTCCGGGGCGAGCGCCAGGCTGAGGCCGAGCGCGAAGGCGGCGTTGGCGAGCATGTCGGTGACCGTCGGCCCCGACGGCAGCGATCGCAGCTCGATGCGCAGGTGCCCGCCGCCCGCCGGGTCGTAGATCGCGCGGTTCCAGCGCCACACCGTCCCCTGGTGCAGCCGCAGCTCGGCCAGGTGCGGCACGCGCCCGTCGCGCACCTGGTCGAGGGGGTCCTCGTCGGCGACCAGCGGCAGGACCGGCTGGTGCAGGCGCACGCTCTGCTCGAACTGCTCGAGCGCGCCGTCGCGCGCCCAGCCGGTGCCGAACCCCACGCGCGCGACGCGCAGCCCGTGCGCCTCCTCGTCGCGGGTGTCGACCGACTGCTTGAACAGCACGATGCGGGTCTCGTCCCAGAGCCGGTGGCCCAGGAACGTCGGCGAGTTGCCGGCAGCGGCGAGCACCGGCGGCGTGGCCAGCTGCACCGCGTCGTAGGTGCGCCCGAAGGCGGCCGGGTCGACCCGCAGGTGGAGCTGCCATGAGCTGTTGGCCCCCTCGAGGGAGATGCCGTCGCAGAAGGTGTCGAGGGGGTCCTGCCCGTCGATGCGGATCCGGAACGGCTGGTGGCGTAGCCGCCGCAGGCCACGGTCGATGGCGCGGTAGCGGCCCCGGTCGCTGAGCGCGGCGCGGCCAAGGTCGTCGGGGCGGAGGGTGGGCAGGATCCCGATGGTGGCCACGCGGCCGCCGTGCGCGGCGGCCACCCGGGCGATCGCGGTCAGGGCCTGGTCGAGCTCGCGGCCGAAGGCGGCGAACGGCCGGCCAGCCATCGGGGCCGGCGTGAGGTTGACCTCCAGGTCGAAGCGGTCCACCTCCACGGTCACCCGCGCGTCGCGCGAGTCCGCCCTGACCGCGTCGTTGCGCGGCAGCGGCCGGCCGGCCGCGTCGACCAGGAACAGCTCCAGCTCGGCGCCGACGGTGGCCGGGCCCACGCCGAAGCCGGGCCGTGCCAGGAGCTGGCGCAACGCCCACAGGCTCCGTTCCAGGCGCTCGCCGAAACGGTCGTAGTCGGCCTGCTGGAAGTGCTCCCGCTCGACGCCCGCGCCCACCGGCGACCTCCCTTCAGGTCGGCGTGTACCGTCCCGACCCTAGGCGGCAGGCGCACCCGGCCGGAACGGCCGGGAGGCCCGCCGGCCGCGGGACGGATGGCCGTGGTGGCCGAGGGCCTCCACCGGGAGGCTGTCGTGGGGCGAGCGCCAAGGTCGCCCGCACCGGATCCTGGAGGCACCCATGGAACCCACCGAGCATGCGGTCGCCGTGGTCGGCGGCGGGATCGTCGGCTCCGCCATCGCGCTGCACCTTTGCGACCTCGGGGTCCGACCCGTGCTGGTCGACGCCGGGCCACCGGGCTCGTCCGCCTCGGCGCTGTCGTTCGCCTCGATCTCCGCCTTCGGTACCGACCCGATCGACTACTACGAGCTCGCCTGCGCCGGCATGGGCGGCTGGCGCCGCTGGGCGGAGCGGCTCGGCGGGAGGGTCGGCTACCGGCGCGGCGGCCAGGTGCGCTGGGAGGGCGACCCGGACCAGGGCGCGGCGCTGGCCGAGCGGGTGGCCCGCGCCCAGGCGCGCGGCTACCCGGTGCGGCCCCTCACCGAGCGGCAGCTGCGGGAGCTGCTCCCGGCGGCCGAGCCGGGGCCGGTCGCGGCCGCCTGCCACGCCGAGGCCGACGCGCAGGTCGACGTGCCCAGGGTGCTCGCGGCCAGCCGGGCCGCGCTGGCGCAGGCCGGCGCCCGGCTGCTGACCGGCCGCCGCGCCAGGGTGCGGCTCGACGACGACGGCGTCCGGCTGGAGGTCGACCGCGACCTGCTGCTGCGGCCCGCCACGGTGGTGCTCGCCGCCGGGGCCGAGTCGCTGGCGGTCGCCGCCGAGGTCGGCCTCGACGTCCCCACCGTGCCCAGCCCCGGCATGCTGCTGCGGACCACCCCGGTGGCGCCACTCGCCCCGGGTGTGGTGTACCTGCCAGGCAGGCCGGGGCCGCCGGTGCACCTGCGCCAGCTCGACGACCGCCACCCGCGCGAGCCCGACCACCACGCGGTGCTGATCGGCGAGCGCGCCCAGGACACCGTCGCCCACGACCCGACCCAGCGCCACGCCCGCGAGCTGCTGGACCAGGCGCAACGGTTCTTCCCGGCGCTGCGCGGCGCCGGCGTCGAACGGGTGACGGTGGGCTGGCGGCCGATGCCGGCCGACCGGCTGCCGCTGGTCGGGCCGCTGCCCGGCCTGCCTTCGGTGTACCTGGCGGTGACCCACAGCGGCGTCACCGTCGCCCCGGCGCTCGGCCGGTTGGTCGCACGGGAGGTCGCCGGCGGCCCGGCGGAGCCGCTGCTTGAGGCGTTCCGGCCAGGCCGCTTCGCCGCCCGCGCCGCCGCCCTGGCCCGCCAGGTCGACGCCGTCTTCGAGCCGGGCACGAGGCCGTCCGGGGGGCGCGGGTGACGGCCACGCAACGGGAGCGGCCTCACGGTCATCGGCACCAGTTCACCCTATGGCTGACGGTCCTGCGCACGCGGATGAAGGTCTGGAAGGCGAGGTAGGAGACCAGCGAGCGCGGCACGACGCCGGGGAAGCGGCGGAAGTTGCGCCACGACAGGAACGCCCGCCAGCCGCGCGAGAGGTAGCGGCGCGCCGGCGGGCTCGACCCCCACACGGTGTAGCGGTACACGACCCCGAAGGCGAGCGAGACGGTCGCGACCGCGTAGCCGACCAGGGCCGCGTCGAAGTCGGCCAGGTTGCGGCTGCCCTAGTAGATGGCGGCAGCGGCCACCAGCGCCGCGGCCGCCCCTGCGAGGCTGGCCCGCAGGCGCACTCTCATGCTCGGCATCTCAGGTGGTGGCGGGCTGCGGCGGGCGGGCCAGGGCCGCCGCGACCCGGTCGAGGAAGTCCTTGACGGTGGCCTCGGCGACGCGGTGCAGCAGCACCCGGTCGGCGGCGCGGCCGAGGCTGCCGAGCGGCGGCCGGTAGCGCCCGCTGATGGCGAGCTGGGTGTGGCCCGGGCCGAGAGGGCCGAGCTCGATGTCGCCGTCGAGGTCGGGCAGGAGCCCGGTGCCGCTGGCGGGCCGCCAGGTGAACGGCAGCAGCGTCTTGGACGGGTAGCGCAGCGGCGGGCCGACGCTGACGGCAACCCGCCGGCCGAGGTGGGGGCCGAGGGGCCCGACGCCGACCTCGGCGAGCAGCCCGCCGCCGCGCTGGTCGGCCTCGCCGGCCAGCGCCGAGAGCCACTCGGCTGGAGCGTCGAGCAGCGCGCTCTCGACCTGGTCGGGCGGGAGCGGGATCTCGACGTAGTAGCGGACGAACATGCCGCCAAGGTTGCGCCGTGGCGGGCTGAGGCACATGGGGCGAAGGTCCCTTGCCGATCGGGACGTCCGGCGGGCCGCTCGCCGGGTCGGGTCAGCCGGGGACGGTCACCCGGACCGTGGTCCCTTGACCGGGCACGCTGCTGAGCTCCGCCCGACCTCCCAGTGCCGCCGCCCGTTGGCGCAGGTTGGGCAGGCCGTGGCCTTCACCTGTGACCCGGTCTGGGTCGAAGCCACGCCCGTCGTCGTCGACCTCCAGGACCACGCCGTCCTGCTCCTGGCGGAGGCTCAGGCGGCAGGTGGTGGCGGCGGCGTGCCGGCTGACGTTCGACAGCGCCTCACGCGCGAGCTGCACCATGTCGCCGGCGCTCGAGGCCAGCGCGGCGGCGGCCTCCGGGTCGACCTCGGCGACCGCCACCACGCCGGTGCGCTCGGCGAACTCCTCCACCAGCCGGCGTAGGGCCTGGTCGAGCTGCCGGTCGGCGAGGATCCCCGGGCGCAGGCCGAAGATGTAGTTGCGCAGGTCGCGGATGACGCGGTCGAGCTCGTCGACGGCGCCCTCGATGCGGGCGGCGAGCTCGGGGTCGCGGGCGAGCGTGGCCGCGCCCTGCAACCCCATCCCGACCGCGAACAGCGCCTGGATGGCGCCGTCGTGCAGCTCCTTGGCGATCCGCTCGCGGTCCTCGACGACCAACAGCCGTTCGAGCTCGCGGCGCAGCCGCACGTGCTCGAGCGCGACCGCCGCCTGCGCGGCGAACGCCTCGAGCAGCTGCACGTCGGCCTCGCGGAAGGCCGGGCCGCCGTGGGCGTTGGCCACCGCCAGGGTGCCGAACGCCCTGCCTTCGGCCGACAGGGGCGCGAACAGCGCCGGGCCGACCTCGCCGAGGCCGACCAGCGGCTGGTCGGCGCGCTGGTCGGCGGCGGCGTCGGGCAGCACCACCACCTTGCCGCTGCGCAGCACGTCACCGGCGACCGACCCCTCGACCGGGAAGCGGGCCCCGCGCAGGCGCTCGGCCCAGGCACCGTCGGCAGCCTCGATGGCGAGCTCCCCACCGTCGGTGGGTACCGCGACGGTGGCCAGGGCGGCCCCGGCCAGCTCCCGGGCGTAGCGGGCGACCAGGCCCAGCACCGCCTCGCCCTGGTCGCCTCGGAGGATCGCGGCGGCGACCGCTCGCAGGGCTTCGAGGCGCCGTGCCCGGTCGCTGGCCTCCTCGTACAGGCGGGCGTTCTCGATCGCGACGCCGGCCTGCGCGGCGAGCACGACCAGGGTGTCCTGGTCGTCGGCGTCGAACTCCGCCGCGTCCTGCTTCTCGGTCAGGTAGATGTTGCCGAAGACCTGACCGCGGGCGGTGACCGGCGCGCCGAGGAAGGAGCGCATCGGCGGGTGGTTGGGCGGGAAGCCGACCGAGCGGGGATCGCCGGCGATCTCCGCCAGGCGCAGCGGCCGGGCGTCGTCGATCAGCACGCCGAGGATGCCGCGGCCGACCGGGATGTGGCCGATGGCGGCGCGCTCGGCGTCGCTGACGCCGGTGGTGATGAACTCGGTGATGGTGCCATCCCGGCCGAGCACGCCAAGGGCGCCGTAGCGGGCGCCGGTGAGCTCGGCCGCCAGTTCGACGATGCGCTGCAGGGTCACGGGCAGCGACAGCTCAGAGGACAGGATCAACCCGGCCTCTACCAGCCGCTCGTCGCGAGCCCGCCCCCGCTTCACCGGCCAAGCGTAACACCGGCAATTCCAGCTCAGAAGCGCAGGTCGAAGAGCGAAACTCGCCATGAACGGAACGGGGAGGCAGAGCAGCGCAAGGGGCCGGAGGGCATCGGGGGAGCGGGACCTTCTCCTCTGCCGGGCAGGAATCTCGGGCGCTAGCCGGACGGCGACCGGGGCTCGGCGCAAGCGGGCCGCCGAGCCCCGTTACCCATCCGTCGATCCGTGCCCGCCGGC
>DASUZB010000233.1:0-21819 GCA_036377075.1 Actinomycetes bacterium
GCCTCGGAGACCGCGGGCGCGCTGGCGCAACGACTGGCGTCGACCATCGCGCGATAGCCGGGTCATTGTTCTCAGCCTGGCTCCACTGGCGGTGGTTGACTCGGCACCGCGGTGGAGCTGGACCGAGACCATCGCCGTCACGCCGTGGTCGAGCTGGCCATCCGCGACCTCAAGCACGGCGCCGGGCTCACCCACTGCCCCTCGGGGCGGTTCGCCGCCAACGCCGCCTGGCTGCTGGCCGGCACCCTGGCGCACAACTTGCTGCGCTGGGTCGCCGCGCTCGGGCTCGGCGCGCGCCAGGAGCTGATCTGCGCCAAGACGCTGCGGCGGACACTGCTGGTGATGCCGGGCAGGCTGACCCGCTCCGCCCGCGCTTCCGATTGCACCTGCTCCGAGACTGGCCGTGGGCGCGCTGGTTCACCATGGCGCTGGCCCGGCTGCGCTGCGTCCCGTTCGCTGCCTGACCACCGCCGTCCCGACCGCACCACGGCATCAGGCCCTCAGGCCGCGCGGGAGCCTGCCCCAGGACGCCAGCCAGCAGCCACCCAGGCCCCCGGGTCAGCCTGCGGCGCCCTCCACGCACACCACAGGCCCCGCGAGCACCGCCTAGCCGAGCGCGGACGCTTGCACGCCTGGACGCCGACGCGCTGGCCGGCGCGATCGGCGCCTGGCTGGCCGACCGGGACCGTCCGCCGCCGCCAAGCAGCCGGCGGCGGGCGGTCGCCGTCGACGGCAAGACCCTGCGCGGCGCCCGCACCCAGGCACCCGACGGCGACGGCCGCCCGGTGCACCTGCTGGCGGCGATGGACCACCAAACCCGCGCGGTGCTGGCCCAGCGCCAGGTCGGCGGCGCGCCCGAGGAGGTCCCCGCCTTCGCCCCGCTGCTTGCGCCCCTGGACCTGGCCGGCGTGGTGGTCACCGCCGACGCGCTCCAGACCCACCACGACGCCGCCGAGTTCCTGGTCACCAGCAAGCAGGCGCACTACCTGTTCACGGTCAAGGCCAACCAGCCCATGCTGCTGGAGCGCTGCGCGGCCATTCCCTGGCCGGACGTGCCCGTGGGCGACCGCACCCGTGACCGCGCCCACGGCCGCATCGAGCTGCGGACCCTCAAGGCCGTCAGCGTCACCGGCTTCGGCTTCCCCACGCATCCCAGGTCATCCAGGTCACCCGCACCACCCGCCACCTTGACGCCCACCCCCGGCGGTGCAAGACCGTGACCGTCTACGCCATCACCAGCCTCCCCTTCGAGCTGGCCGGCCCCGCCCGCCTGGCCGACCTGCTGCGCGGCCACTGGGCGATCGAGGCGCTCCCACCACGTCCGCGACACCACCTTCGCCGAGGACGCCCCGCAGGTCCGCACCGGCGCCGCCCCCAACGCCATGGCGGCCTTGCGGAACCTGGTGATCGGGGTGCTCAGCCGGGCGGGGCCGGTCAACGTCGCCGCCGCGCTGCGCCGCCACGCCCGCGACCCACGCCGACCCCTGGCCCCCTCGGGATCAGCCTCGGACGAAACCGACATCACGACACAACGCCGGAGCCTGCAGGTGGTGCTGGGTGCCCGGGCATTGGTCATCGCCGTGGTGCTAGGGTGACGGGCACAACGTAAAAGGCTTCAGGAGGTCACGCGCTGGGTCCGCCGAGGACGCGGCGTTGTAGCTCAGGCAGCTTCGGCTAAGAGCGCCTGCGGCCATGATCGGGCCACCCCGTCAAGGGGTCGGCTGCTCATGGCTGCCGGGCGCTTTTTCGTGAGCCGGGGCGGTCCCTCCCCGGCTCTGAGGAGACGAGGAGATGGCGAACGAGATGCAGTTCAGGGCCATGACGCGGATCATCGCGACGCGGGGCGTAAAGGAGTACCGGGAGACGATCCCGGCCGTGGTCGGACCTGACGATCACGTGCTTGAGGTCGGCTGCGAATGGGGGACGACGACTGCCATCCTTGCCCAGTACGCGGCCCACGTTATCGGCACCGACATCAGCCCGAAGTGCGTCGGACGTGCCCGCGCCATGCGGCCAGGCCTCGATTTCCGGGTCCTCGATGCCTTCGACGTGAGGTCCGTACTTGATCTCGGCTTGCCGATAAGCAAGGTGTACATGGATCTATCGGGCCTGTCTGGTTACCGCGGCTTGCTCGACTTGATCGCGCTTATCCAGAACTATGCCGGGATCGTTCGACCCGACACCGTGGTGGTGAAGAGCGGAGCCCTCAAGCACTTCGCCCAATGCTGCTCACCGTGGACGGGGCCACGCCGATCCGCCCAATCCCCTTGACAGCAGCAAGTCGACCCCTAAATACCTTACACTGGCCCTAACCCCCCGCCCCGCCGTGCCACTCCGCCCCTCGCCGACCCCTGGCCACCCTCGGGATCACTCTTGGATGAACCCGACACCACGCAAGAACGCCGGAGCCCTGACCACGACCCACACGTCCACCTACGAATCCGCGTCGGTGGATCCAGGCTGAGACACGGAATAGCCCAGTGCCAGGACGGCGTAGCCGGCGATGGCCGCCAGGAGCGGCGCGAGCGTGCGATTCACAGCAGATCCGAGGTCCAAGGCGCAGATGAATTAGGATATCTGGAACGGGCTCGCGAGATGCTGGGTTCGGGAAGGGACAGGATTTGTCGAATTACATTCCAGGAATTGTCAGGTTGCTGACATCTCCTGGAGGAGACTTGGAGTTGTCGGCGATCTGACATCGCGACCGCCTCTACGGGACCGGTCCGTTCGGTGGTATTGGTCATGCTATTCCCACTCGGCGCATTCGGCGATCGACCGAGGAGGCAGACCGATGGGAGCAACCACCACGCTGGACCCACCTCGCCGGCCTACCATGATCCGTCGCCTGGCCGCCGCGCTCGCGCTCGCGGCTCTGCTCCTGCTCGGGGCCATGACCACCGCGGCGGTCGCCGCACCCCGCACGGCGCCAGCGGTCAACAGGGACGTCGCGCCCGCCGCTCAGCCCGTGCCCGTCCCGCGGCCCTCCGCGATCGTCCTGCCGCTGGTCCTCGGTGGCATCGTCATCCTCGCCGTACTCGCCCCGTTCCCCGGCTACTACCCGCGCTACGGCTACCGCGGCGGTCGCTACTGAGCAGCACCGAGCGCGCAGCCGCGACACGACCACCAGCGGGCGGGTGACCTCGGCGTCACCCGCCCGCCTGACGTCGCAGGCCTTCCCACCCGACGATCTCGATGGTGCGGTTGGCCATCCGGATCCAGCCGTGGTCCTCGAACTGCTTGAGTACCTGGTTGACCGTCTGGCGGGCGCCACCGACCATCTGCGCCAGGTCGCCCTGGGTGATCCGCAGCAGCGTTCCGGACACCGCACCGCCGGCCTTGCCGAGCTCCAGCAGCTTCTTGGCCACGCGGCCGCGCAGGTCCAGGAAGATCAGGTCGGTGGACTGGCGGTTGGCGCGGCGCACCAGCCCACCCAGCGAATTCAGCAATGCGTCGACCACCGCACCGTTGGAGCGCAGCAGCCGGATCAGCTCGCTCCTGCCGATGGCGACCAGGATGCTGCGCTCGACCGCCTCGGCGCTGGCCGACCGCGGCCCGCCATCCAGCAGCGCCACCTCGCCGAACACGTCGGTGGGCCATAGCCGGGCCAGCTCGACCGCGTCGCCGTGGCTGGAGCGGATCAACAGCTTCACCGAGCCTTCGGCCACGACGAACATGCGGTCTCCCGGCTCATCCTGCACGAACACGACCTGACCGGGACGGTAGGCGCGCTGCGTGGTGCGTTCGGCCAGCTCCAGGCAACCGCGTTCGTTCAGCGCGCTGAACAAGGTGGTCTTCGACAGCAGCAAAGCAACCTGGTGCGCGTCCACGGCAGGCCGCCCCTCGTCGGCTCCTGGCGGGGTCACCCCGATCAGCGGCCAGTATCAAGGTTTTCCACGCGCCGAGCGAACCCGCACCTGGGTCATGTGGACTGCGGGTGGCGGAATGCCGGTTAGGTGTCGGCCTGCCGTTGCAGGGCCTGTGGGTCGAGCACCTCGAAGGCCCGATGGTGCAGGTAGATCCAGCCGCGCTTCTCGAACTGCCGCAACACCTGGTTGACCGTCTGGCGCGCACCTCCGACCATCTGCGCCAGGTCGTTCTGGCTGACCTGAGAGGCGATCAGCGGGCCGCCAGGCGCCTCCGCGTCCGGATTCCACCCGACCAGCTCCAGGAGCTTGTCGGCAACCCGTCCACGGACGTCGCGGAAGACGAGCGCGCTGGAAAGGTTGTTGGCCCTGCGCACCAGGCCGCCGAGGAGGTAGAGGAAGGCGTCCACGATCTGCTCGTCCGAGCGGAGGAGCTTGATCAGGTCCTCACGGCCGATGCCGATGAGCATCGCCGGCGTGATCGCCTCGGCGGTCGCCGAGCGCGGTCCGCCGTCCAGCAGCGCGACCTCGCCGAACACGTCGCCGCGGGCACGGCGCGCGAGCTCGACCTCGTCCCCTTGGGACGAGCGGATGAGCACCCGGATCTCACCCTCGGCGACCACGAACATGCGGTCGCCCCGCTCCTCCTGCACGAACACGACCTGACCGCGGCGGTAGCCACGCTGCGAGGCACGCTCGGCCAGGTGCAGGCGTGCGTGCTCGTCGAGCGAACCGAACAGCTCGCTCTCACCGAGAAGGTCAGCCACCTGCCGCGTGCTCATCGCCATTGCGCTCTCCGAATCGAGGATGCCCGACCTGGCGCGTCTAGTCGAGACAAACCACCGGATCCATGCCGGGCAGATCATCTGGAGCAAGCAATACGATCGCCCACCTGCGCGAGCCCTGCCGGACGTGCTTGACTGCGGTGGTGCAGAGGTTCCCGGCGCCGGCGGCGCCGTCCGCCGACAAGCTGCGGGGCGGCTACTACACCCCGCCGGCGGTGGCGCGCTTCATCGCCGCCTGGGCGAGCGCGGCCGGGCCGCGGGTGCTCGAACCGAGCTGCGGTGACGGAGCGGTCCTGTCGGTGCTGGCCGAGCGCCTCGGGCGGGTCGGCCCGGCGAGCCAGGCCGTCGGGGTGGAGCTCAACCCGGTGGAGGCGGCCAAGGCGGCCCGCCACGGGCTGCCGGTGGTGACCGCCGACTTCTTCGCCTGGTTCGGCGGCGCGCACCAGGGATCGTTCGACGCGGTGGTGGGCAACCCGCCCTACATCCGCTTCGGGAGCTGGACGGAGTCGACCAGGGCGCGGGCGTTCGCCCTGATGCGCGAGGCGGGGCTGCAGCCGAGCAGGCTCACCAACGCATGGCTGCCGTTCACCGTCGCGTCGGTGCTGGCGCTGCGGCCGGGCGGGCGGGTCGCCCTGGTGCTCCCCGCCGAGCTGCTGCAGGTCGGCTACGCGGCCCAGCTCCGCAGCTTCCTGGTGGAGAGGCTGGCCGACCTGACCATCGTGAGCTTCCGCCGGCTGCTCTTCGGTGGCGTGCTGCAGGAGGTGGTGCTGCTGCTCGGCGAGCGCGGCGAGGGCCCGGCACTGGTCCGCGCGGTCGAGTACGAGGACGCCGCCGCGCTGCCCGCCTCGGGTCGGGTGGCGGACCGGGTGCCGCCGCAGCCGGCGCTGCAGCACGACCGCGAGAAGTGGACCAAGTACCACCTCCGCCCCGAGCAGATCGCGGTGCTCCGCGCCGTCCGGACCGACGGGCGCACCGGCGTGCTCGGCGACGTCGCCTCGGTCGACGTCGGGGTGGTGTCGGGCCGCAACTCCTTCTTCTGCCTCACCCCCGGGCAGGCACAGGCGCGCGGGCTCGGGCACCTGTGCGTGCCATTGGTGGCCCGCTCGGCGCAGCTCCGCGGCATCCGCTACACCGAGGAGGACCTGGGCAAACAGGCAGCCGAGGAGGCGCGCTGCCTGCTCCTGGCGGTGCCGGAGGACCTGCCGCCAGCGACCGACGCGGCCCTGGCCCGCTACGTCGCCCTCGGCGAGGCGGAGGGGGTGCACCGCGGCTACAAGTGCTCCATCCGGCGCGCCTGGTGGTCGGTCCCGTCGGTGTGGCGCCCGGACGCCTTCATGCTGCGCCAGATCCACGTCGGCCCCAGGGTGGTCGCGAACCTCACCGCCGCGACCTCGACCGACACCGTCCACCGGGTGCGCCTGCACCGCGAGGTCACCGCCGAGCAGCTCGCCACCGCCGTGACCAGCTCCCTCACCTTCGCCTTCAGCGAGGTGATGGGGCGCAGCTACGGCGGCGGCATCCTGGAGCTCGAACCGGGCGAGGCGGACGCCCTGCCGGTGCCCGACCCGCGCCTGGTCGACGCGGGCACGGCGGCGGCGGTCGACCGGCTGCTGCGCGAGGGCGACCTGGACGGTGCCATCGACCTGGTCGACGCGCGACTGGTGGTCGGCGCCATGGGCTTCGCGCCAGAGCGGGTCGCCCTGCTCCGCTCCGTCTGGCACGACCTCCGCGAGCGCCGCGCCCGCCGCAGCCGGCGCGGCGCCACCGTGGCCCCGCCCGGCGGGGGCTAGGCCACCACCGACGAGGAGCGCTGTGCGGTCACGACCGCTCCCTCCCCTCCGGCGGGTCGCCGGCCGCGGGGCCTTCCTCCGCTGCGTCAGGCTCCCCCGCGCTGCCCGGTGCCGGGTCCTGCAGCTCGTACGGGAGGGCGGCGGCCGCGGCGGGCTCGGGTGCGGAGCTGGGCTCGGGCCGCGGGAGGGCGACCTCCCGGCCGGAGGTCGTCGTTGCGGTGGGGCCGTCCGCGGTCTCGCCCGCGGGGCGGCGCAGGACGGCGGCGAGCAGGCCGGCACCGAGGCCGACCAGCGCGATGGGCCACACCCAACGGACGCGGTCGGCCAGCTCCACGTCGCCGACCAGGAAGATCAGGCCGATGCCGGCGAAGGCGACCCCGGCGATCAGCGAGCCCGGGTCGGGAATACGGCTGCTCCTCATCGTCCCACCTCCACCGCCGGGGCGCCGTTCCAGCCCTGCGGCTGCTTGTCCCAGTTCCACGTGTCAGGCGGCGGCGTGCCGCGCACCACCTGGACGAGGCCGTAGCCGGCCTCGAGGTCGAGGCTGAGGCGCCCGACGCGCTCCGATCCCGCCGCGCTGGCGTGCGTGCTCACCTGCACGCCGCCCTCGTCCTGGCGGTCCGGGAACTGGATCACGCCGACACCGGTCTTCGCGTTCATCTCGACGGGGACGTCCTTCGGCAGGTAGACGGCCACCCTGCCAGCGCCGACGCGGGCGTTGAGCGAGGTGGGCTCCTTGCCGAACTTGACGCCGTTGAGGTCGATCACCAGGTCGCCGCCGGCGAGCTCGTACTGGCCCTTGATCTCGGCGACCGAGTGCGGCTGCCAGCGCTGCGGCCCGACCCCGCCCCGCAGCGGCACGTTCAGCACGCTCGCGAGCATGACCACCGGGACCAGCAGGACGCCGAGCAGGACCAGCAGGATGGAGCGCTGGTGAAGCACGGCGCCGACCACCAGACCGATGCCGATCACGGTGAGGAACAGGGCCAGGACCCGGCCGATGGTCAGCTCCACCATGCCGACGTTGTCGAGGAAGACGCCCGCCCCGACGGCCAGGAAGGCGACCGCGAGGGTGACCCAGCCGAGGTTGGAGCGGCCGCGGCGGACGGCCCAGCCCTCCGGGGGCGGCTCGCCCCAGGGCCTGGTCATGGTGTCGGTGCCACCCGGCGGCGGGCCACCCCACGTCCGGCCCGAGGTCGCGGCGCCGCCGGCGGCGGGCGGGCCGCCCAGGTCGCCGGCGGTCTGCGAGGCGCCGGCCGGGGGCGGGGACCCCCATCCGGCCGCCGCCGGCTCCCCGCCCCACGCGGCCGGTGCCGTCCCGGTGGCCATGGCGCCCGCCTGCCGCTGTCCGCCGCCGGCGGACAGGTCGCCGGCGGGCGCCTGGGCGCCGCCGCCCAGCCCGGCCGACGGTTCCCTGATCAGCAACACCACCCCGAGGGTGATCAGCACCAGGCCCCAGGCGATCCCTGGGCGCTGCACGCCCAGCTCGCCGCCGAGGACCAGCACGGCGACCAGGACCAGCCCGATGCCGATCCAGGTGCGGGCGTTCGGCCGGCGGAGAGCGGCCTGGCCGATCGACTCGCTGGCGCCGGCGGGCGGGACCATGATCCAGAGGGCCAGGTACAGCAGCAGCCCGACGCCACCGGTGAAGCTGAGCACCACGAAGGCGACCCGGAACACCACCGGGTCCACGTTGAAGTAGTCGCCGAGCCCACTGGCCACGCCGGCGAACACCCGCCGGTCCATCCTGCGCGTCAGCCGCCGCCACGTCCCTCCTGGCGGTGGCCCGCCGGGCCCCGGCGGTGGCTGGTAGCCGCCCGGTGGAGGCGGCGGGCCACCGGGTGGCGGTGGGCCACCGGGCGGCGGTGACTCCGCGCCTGGCGGTGGCCCCGATGCGGCAGGCGGGTGCCAGCCTTCCCGCGGCGCCTGGCCGCCGGGAGCTGGCTCGCTCGGCGATGGCCGGCCGGCAGCCTCCCGCGCGCCGGCCGGCCCCTCACCTCCCTCCGGCGCTGGTGCGCCGGCCGGCGCTTCGCCGCCCGCGGCCTGGCCCGCGGCGGCCGGCTCGGCCGGGGTCAGGCGCTCGGTCGGCTGCTCCTGGTCAGAGGGCCAGCCTTCCGGCTGCTCCGGGAGCGGGTCGGTCCTGTCGCTCATGCTGCTCACGTCCTCGGTCGGTCAGTCAGTCCCTGACCGGGCTCCCGCGAACCCGGTCGGGCACAGCGTGCCCGCAAGGACCCGCCGGCACCATCGGTGATCACCCCTGGGATCCCCGGAGGTCCGGCGGGGTGGGTCAGGGTCTTCACCGATGGTCCCTTCGGCCGGGCGTGCGTACCATCGAACCGCGCCAAGCGCGTCAGGCGGCCCATGCCGCCGCGCGCCGGCGCGCCGAGCAAGGAGGGCACCATCAGCCAGACGTCGACGCCGCAGCGGCACCGCCTGGTCCCGGCCTGGTCGGTCCCCCGCAGCGCCGATGACCGCGTGGTCGCCGGCGTGGCCGCCGGCCTCGGGGAGCGCTTCGGCATCGACCCGGTGCTGGTGCGCACCGCGTTCGCGGTGCTGGCGACCGCCGCGGGCGCCGGCGTGGCCCTGTACCTGCTGGCATGGGGGCTGAGCCACGAACCGGAGCCCGGCGCACCGGTGCGGCGCCGCACCGGTGGCGGGGCGCGGTCGGCGGTCGCGCTCGGCCTGATCGTCTTCGGGCTGCTGCTGGTGCTGCGCGAGGCCCGCATCTGGTTCGGCGACACGCTGGTGTGGCCGGTGGCGCTCGCCGGCGCCGGCTTCGCGGTGCTCTGGACCCGCAGCGAGTCGAGCGACCGGGCGCGCTGGGCCGCGGCGCGGCGCCGCTTCCCCGGCAACCCCTTGGAGATCGTCTTCGCCGGCCGGATCTCGTTCCTCCGCGTCGCCGCCGGCGCCCTGCTCGTGGCGGCCGGCATGGGCGCCTTCCTCCGCGGCTTCGAGGCCGTGGCGGTCCTGCCGACGGTGCTGCTGGCGATCGCGGTGACCATCACCGGCCTCGCCCTCATCCTCGGGCCGTGGATCGTTCGGCTCACCCGCCAGCTCGGCGACGAGCGCCGCCAGCGGATCCGCTCGGAGGAGCGCGCCGAGGTGGCCGCCCACCTGCACGACTCCGTGCTGCACACGCTCGCGCTGATCCAGCGCGCCGACGCACCCCCGGAGGTCACCACCCTGGCCAGGCGGCAGGAACGCGAGCTGCGGACCTGGCTCTACGGCCGCCCGGACGGCAGTGGCGACCAGCGGCTCAGCGACGCCGTCGAGGCGATGGCCGACCGGGTCGAGCAGCAGCACCAGGTGGCGGTCGACGCGGTGGTGGTCGGCGACCGGCCGATGGACCAGCACGCCTGGGCGGTCGTGAAGGCCTGCCAGGAGGCCGCGGTGAACGCCGCCAAGCACTCCGGCGCCGCCCAGGTATCGGTCTACGTCGAGGTCGAGCCGGACGCGATCGAGGCATTCGTCCGCGACCAGGGCAAGGGCTTCGACCCGGCGGCGGTGCCCGAGGACCGCCGCGGCATCGCCGAGTCGATCCGTGGCCGCATGCGCCGCCACGGCGGCAGCGCCACGGTGACCAGCGATCCCGGCGAGGGCACCGAGGTCACCCTGCGCCTGCCGCTGGAGGGGCCATGAGCGGCACCGGCTCGCCCGAGGGATCCCAGGAGGACGGGCGCACGCGCGTGTTCCTGGTCGACGACCACCGCTTCTTCCTCTCCGGCCTGCGTGCCGAGCTGGGTGAGGAGTTCGAGATCGTGGGGGACGCCGGCGACGTGGACGGCGCGGTCGAGGGCATCGTGCGCGGGCGCCCCGACGTGGTCCTGCTCGACGTCCACCTGCCCGGCGGTGGTGGCCGCACCGTGATCGAGGCGGTCCACCGGCGCGAGCCGGAGGTCCGCTTCCTCGCCCTGTCGGTGTCGGACGCGGCCGAGGACGTGATCGCGGTGATCCGCGCCGGGGCGCGCGGCTACGTGACCAAGTCGATCTCCCCCGCGGACCTGGCCGAGGCCATCCGGCGCGTGCGGGAGGGCGACGCGGTGTTCTCCCCGCGCCTGGCCGGGTTCGTGCTCGACGCCTTCCGCGGGCGCATCAGCGGGCCGATCGACCCGGAGCTGGACCAGCTCACCGCACGCGAGCAGGAGGTCCTGCGGCACATCGCGCGCGGCTTCACCTACAAGGAGGTCGGCAGGCGGCTGCACCTGTCGGTGAAGACGGTCGAGACCCACGTCTCCTCGGTGCTGCGCAAGCTGCAGCTCTCGAGCCGCTACGAGCTGACCCGCTGGGCCACCGACCGCCGCCTGGTCTGAACGGCGCGGCGCTACCGGCGCCCTCCGCCTGGCACCGGCGCGGACTGGCCGCTCGGGGCGGGCTCCAGGACGAACGAGACCACGCCCTCGACGTTCAGGGGGAGCGTTGCCGTGACCGGCGGGGGCCCGGCGGCGAGCGGCTCGTCGGGCCGGTACTCGGTGACCAGCCAGCGCTTGCCGGGGTAGTGGCGGGCGAGCACCGCGAGGGTCCGGTCGAGTGCCCGGCTGCCGCTGGCCAGCAACGGGCTGGGGGCGACGGCGCGCACGCCGATCACGTCGGCCCGGCCGAAGGCCTCGCGGCAGGCCCCGTACCAGGTCTCCTGCTCGATCGGGCCGAGGCCGGGCGAGACGAAGGTCGCCTCGGGGAACTCGTTGCGGCAACGCCGGATGGTCTGGCCGAACCAGCTGCACCAGCCCCATAGCCAGTCGTGCCGTTCCCGCTCCGGGGCGTCACGCCACTCGGCGGTGTTGGGCTCGTTGCCGATCTCCACCCAGATGCCACGGTGCCGCTGGTACCAGGGGCGGATCTCGGCGGCGACCTGGTCAGGGAAGGGAAAGTTCCAGCGGAAGCCCTGGTCACCCGTGTGGGTGCGGACGATCGTGACGCCCGGGATCTGGTGCAGCACGCGCCGCATGTTCTCGTCCGACCAGCCACCGGCCGGCGTGCCCCAGTCGGCGTTGACCACCTTCTTCGCGTCGTACTCGCCGGCCGCCATGCGGCCGGCGAGGTCGTCGAGGCAGGGCACGGTCATCACCAGGCCGCGCAGCGGCCAGCCGTGTCGTCGGTCCTTCATCCTCGCCATCACCACTGTCGTCGCGGTCTGCCGGACTACCGATCCCTTCCCCGCTGAGCGGGTCCCTGAACTCGGTAGTTCGTGAAGGGGCTCGGCCCGCTCCTACGTATAGCGGGTGACGTAGCCGCGTTCGCGGAAGACCCGCAGCATGCGGGCGAGGAAGGCGCAGGCGGCCGCGGAGACGAGCAGGGTGGTCAGGGCGGCGAGGCCGAGCTCGCCCCAGGCCATGCCGTGGCCGTCGACCAGGGAGCGGCCGGCCGCGAAGGCATGGGTGGTCGGCAGCACCAGGCTGATCGGGCGCAGCACCGCCGGCAGGGCAGCCACCGGGTAGAACACCCCCGACAGGGGCATGACCACGAACAGGATGCCCCAGGCGAACGCCTCGGCACCGTTGCCGAAGCGCAGCACCAGCCCGATCACGAACAGCGCCACCGACCAGCCGGCGATCAACAGCAGCAGCATCAGCGGCACGATCGCCAGGCCGAGCGAGGCGGCGTTGAACGAGTAGAAGGTGGCCGCGGCCACGGCCACCACCCCGACGCCGAGGACGAGCTTGATCAGGCCGAACGCGGCCACCCCGGCGACGAACTCCCATTCCCGCATGGGCGTCACCGACATGCTGAGCACCTGGCGCGACCAGGTCTCCTCCAGGAAGCCGGTGGCCACGGCGATCTGCGACTGGTAGACCACGTGCCACAGCACGATGCCGGCGAGCAGGTAGCCGATCGAGCGGCCACCGCCGCCGCCCTGGCGCGCGAAGAACACCGCGATCGATCCGAACAGCACCGCGTCGACCAGGGGCCAGATGGTGACGTCGAAGAGCCGGTGCGGGCTGCGCCACAGGACGTAGGCGTGGCGGCGGGCGATCGCCTTGATGCGGGCGGAGGTCGCCGACCAGCCCTGCAGGGTGGCGGCGCTCACCATCGCGCTCCTTCCGAGGTCTCCGGGCGGCGACCGGCGCCGGGCGCGCGCTGCGCCTCCTGGTCGTTCGCCAGGTGCAGGAACAGCTCCTCCAGGTCGTCCTGGCCGAAGCTCGCCGCCACCTCCGCGGGTGGCCCGTCGGCCACCACCCGGCCGCGCGAGAGGAACACCACCCGCTCGGCGATGCGCTCGACCTCGAGCATGTTGTGGCTGGTGACCAGCAGGGCGGTGCCCTCGTCGGCGCACAGCTCGGCGAGGCCGGTACGCACCCTGAAGGCCACGTCCGGGTCGAGCGAGGCGGTGGGCTCGTCGAGCACCAGCAGGCGGGGCGTGTGCATGGTCGCCTTGACGATGCCGATCAGGGTCTTCTGGCCGGCCGACAGCTCCGTGCCCATGGCCGCGGCGAGGTGCGGGATGCCGAAGCGCTCCAGCCCGCGGTCGACCTGCTCCTGCGGCCTCCGCAGGCCGTACAGCTGTCCGTACATGCGCAGGTACTCGCTGACCCTGATGCGGTCGGGCAGGGGGAGGTAGCCGGCGGTGAAGCCGACCTGCGCCATGGCGGCGCTGCGGCCCTTGGGGAGCCGCTGGCCGATGATCTCCACCGTGCCGACGTCCGGCCGCACCGCCCCGAGGCACATCAGCAGGGTGGTGGTCTTGCCGGCCCCGTTCGGGCCGAGCAGGGCGACCCGCTCGCCCTCGCGCACGGTGAGGTCGACGTGGTCGACGGCGACGCCACGCCGGTACCGCTTGACGAGTCCCTTGGCGACGAGAACGTTGGGAACGAGATCGTTGCTCATGCGAACCAGTGTCACAGGCACCCCCGACACGCCGCCACCGAGTTACGGCGGGGGGCATCCGAAGGGGCTGGCACCACCGTAGCGAGTCGCTGCCTCGGCCGCAGTCGCCCTGCCTGCGGGGCATCCAAATCGTTCACCGCGTGGACCGATTATGATGTGCCATCCATGGGAGGCAACGCGTACGGCTCCGACTGGCTGGCGCAGGACGCCGCCGGACCGCAGGCTTGGACCGGCGCGCTCGAGGTACGGCCCGGTCCCGAGGCCGAGGAGCTCGGCCGCAGGCGCGCCGAGCTGGCGGTGGTGGACGCCGAGCTGGCCGAGCGCGAGCTGGCCTTGACGACGTTCAAGGCCGACCTGGCGACCTTCGAGACGCAGTACCGGCGCGCGCTCGGCGTCCGCTACGCGCGCCTCGACCAGCTCTCGGAGTGGCTCGACGCCCGCAAGGCGCGGCGCGACGGCCAGGCCGCCGACGACCCGGCGGCGCAGGAGGCGCCGGGAGCGGATGAGGACTTCCCCTCGGGCCAGAACTGGGCCTGGGTCCGTGAGGACGCCGACGGGGCCGCGGCGACGGGCGTTCGTGGCGGCGCCGTGAGCGAGGCCGCCAAGCGCCTGTTCCGCCTGCTCGCCCGCCGCATCCACCCGGACCTCGCCAACGACCCCGACGAGCGGGAGCGCCGCACCAACCTGATGGTCCTGGCGAACGATGCCTACGAGCGCGGCGACGTGGCGACCATGCAGCGGCTGCTGGACAACTGGGACCGCAGCCCGGACAGCGTGGTCGGCAACGGCACCAGGGCCGACCTGGAGCGGGTCCTGCGCCGCATCATCCAGGCGCGGGAGCGGCTCGCCGAGATCGACGGGGAGGTGGCCAACCTGGAGGCCTCGGCCATGGGGTGGCTGCGACGGCGCGTGCGCAAGGCCGCCGCCGAGGGCTGGGACCTCCTCGCCCACATGGCGCGCGAGCTGGACAGGCAGATCGTCGAGGCCGAGGAGGAGATCTCCCGGGCGAGCATCCAGGCCCCAGCGGTCTGAACGACTGATCGGGCATGCTCGGCCGAAGCCTGGGTATGCAGGCCAGGTGTCGACGCGCCGAAATCGAGGTGTAACCGCTCGTTTCCAGGTAAGACGGCCGGGTGTGGGCCGGAGTCCCGGCCGTGGATCTGCCGTCAGCATCGGAGGCCGACGATGACGACCCTACCGACCCTCGACACCGCCCGCCGCTGGCGGGACCTGCCCCTGGTCGCGACCGACGGGGCGCAGGTCGGGCTGATCGAGGGCATCTACGTCGACGAAGAGACCGGGCGGCCGGAATGGGCGCTGGTCGACCTCGACGACGCCGCCCGCAGGGCGTTCGTCTCGCTGGCCGGGGCCGGCGAGGAGGAGGGCAAGGTGCGCGTGCCCTGTGAGCGGGAGCGCATCACCGGCGCGCCGCCGCTGCCCGCCGTCGGGACGCTGTCGCGCATGGAGGAGACCAGGCTCTACGACCACTACGGCATCGCCTACTCCACGGCAGCGTCGCCCAGCGTGCTGCCCGCCGGCGAGGCGGACCCGTCCGACCTCGACCACCCCTTGGCCGACGACGAGCTGGACGGCGTCGGGTCGACGCTCGACGCGCAGCCGGGCGGCGCCGCCACGGACGCGACCAGCGACGTGCAGGCCACCTTCGCGACCGAGCCGCTGGTCACCGGCGAGCGGGCCGAGGCGGTCGAGGTACCACCGGCCCGCGGGCGCGCGCGGCTGGCCAGCCGCGCACTGGCGCTGGCCGGGCTGACGGCTGCCGGGCTGGCGGTGATCCGGCGGCGGTCCCGAGGGTCCCGTTCAGGTACGCGTGCGGAGGTGACCAGGCAGATGAACAGGTCGAAACGGAGGGCGGCGCGGGCAGGTCGCCGCGTCGAGGAGGCCCCGGCCCAGCTCGCCGAGGCGGGCACGCGGGTCGCCAGGGCGGCCGCGAAGACGGCCGAGGCGGCGGCCAGGCAGGCGGCGAAGCGTGCCGACAAGACCCGCCGCAAGGCGGCCAAGCAGGCCGGGGAGACCGGACGTAAGGCGGCAAGGGCGGCGGAGGAGACCAGGCGCAGGGCCACGAAGACCGCCGAGAAGGCCCGGCGCCGGGCTGCGGATGCCACCGGCGACGCGGTCGACGCGGCCGGCTCCGCGGCGCGGACGGCCGGGGATGCGGCCGGGACGGTGGTGGGGCTGCCGGCGGCCGCCGCGGGGGCGGCACTGGAGCGGCTGGGCCAGGCGGCGCCCCGACGGCGAGGGAAGGGGAAGAAGAAGCGCAAGCGCACCCTGCTCGGCAGGTTCGGGCTGGCGGCCGGGGCCGCCGTCGGGTACGTGCTCGGCACCAAGGCCGGCCGCGAACGCTACGACCAGATGGTGGGAGCGGCCAAGCAGCTCGGGGAACGGCCGGAGGTCAAGCGGATCGTGGAGCAGGCCCCCGGCGCCGTCGACACCGCCGTCGGCCAGGCCGCCGACAAGGCGGCCGACCGGCTCGGCCAGGCCCGCGACCGGCTCGCCCCGGACAAGCCCACCGGCCCATCCGGGGAAGGCGCCGGCCCGCCGGCCTGACACCGCTCGCACCTCCCTGGCGCCAGGCCCGCCGGGTCATAGACTCCGGGCATCGTGGACGACGCGCGGAGGCGAGCACCATGTGGGAGTACGCGATCCGGGAGTACGCCCGTCAGTGGGGCGTCGACGACGTCCAGTCGGCCCAGGTGTTCCTCGAGGAGCTGAACGAGCTGGGACGCAACGGCTGGGAGGCGGTCGGGCTGACCCCGCGGACGCACTACGACCGCGGCGGCGGGCCGCCCGGCCCGGACACCTTCAGCATGGTGGTGCTGCTCAAGCGGCGGCTGGTCCAGGAGCCGGCGTCGATCGAGGAGGCGCTCGGCCTGTGGGCCTCCCCGCCGGGACCCGGCTGACTCAGGCGACCGGCCGCGACGGCTTGCCGTCGAGCAGCTCGCCGGCTGGCGCTCCGCGGATGGCCGCGTCGAGCACCTCCATCACGTGGGCCATCGGCAGGCGCTCGCCGAGGCGGGCGAGGCTGGCGCGGAGCTGCAGCAGGCACCCGGGGTTGGCGGTGGCCAGCAGGTCGGCTCGTGAGTCGAGCACGTGCCGCGCCTTGCGCTCGCCGAGCTCGGCGGCCGGCCGCGGCTCCATCAGGTTGTAGACGCCGGCGGAGCCGCAGCAGATCTCGGCCTCCTCGATCTCGCGCACCTCCAGGCCGGGGACCGCCCCGAGCAGGTCGCGCGGCGGCTGGCGGATGCCCTGGGCGTGGGCCAGGTGGCAGGCGTCGTGGTAGGCGACCGCCAGCGGCAGGGGGTGGCGCTCGGCGGCCGGGCCGAGCTCCGCCAGGAACTCGGTGGCGTCGCGCACCTTGGCGGCGAAGCGCGCCGCCCGCTCGGCCCAGGCGGGGTCGCCGCGGAGCAGGTCGCCGTACTGCTTCATCGACGAGCCGCAGCCGGCCGCGTTGACCACCACGGCGTCGACCCCGGCGGCCTCGAACGCCGCGATGGTCCGGCGCGCGTAGCGCTGCGCCTCCTCCTCCCTGCCGGAGTGGAGGCTCAGCGCGCCGCAGCAGCCCTGCTCCGGCGGGGCCGCCACCTCGCAGCCCTCGGCGGCGAGCACCCTGGCGGTCGCCGCGTTGACCTGCGGGAAGAACACCGCCTGGACGCAGCCGACCAGCAGGCCGACGCGGGCGCGGCGCCGGCCGGTGGCCGGGGTCAGCTCGGGCACCTTCTCCATCGGGCCGATCTCCGGCAGCAGCGCCTCGAGGGCGGCGAGGCGCGGCACGCGCCTGGCAAGGGCACCGCGCCGCAGCAGGCCGGACAGGCCGCTGCGCTGGTAGAGGCGCAGCGGCCCGCGCGCCAGCCGCAGGCGGCGCGGCCGCGGGAACAGGCCGAACACCAGCGCCCGGAAGGCGCGCTCACGGCGGCTGCGCGGGTGGCGCCGCTCGACCTGTTGCCTGGTGGCCTCGATGAGGCGGTCGTACTGCACTCCGGACGGGCACGAGGTGACGCACGCCATGCAGCCGAGGCACTGGTCGAAGTGGCGCACCATCTCCTCGTTCATGGGCTCGCCGGCGAGCCCGATGTCCATCAGGTAGATGCGCCCCCGCGGCGAGTCCATCTCCTCGCCCCACAGGACGTAGGTCGGGCAGGTCGGCAGGCAGAAGCCGCAGTGCACGCAGTCGTCGATCAGCGCCTTCTCGGGTGGGTGGTGGTCGTCGAACGCCGGCAGCGCCATCAGATCCCTCCCACGAAGCGTCCGGGGCTGAGCACGCCCGCCGGGTCGAACTGCTGCTTGACGCGGCGCATCAGGCCGAGCGCGTCGCCGGCCGGGCCCCACACGTCGACCGCCCGCTTGACCTGGCTGGCCGATTCCTGCACGACCAGGCCGGCGCCGCCGAGGGCGAGCCGGCCGCGCAGGTCGGCCACGAAGGCGGCCTGCGCGGCGGGGTCGCCGCCGCGCAGCGCGGCGCGCAGCACCCCGACGGCGGCGTGGCCGCCCACCTGGGCGTCGAGCCCGTGCGCCCCCGCCACCTCCCACAACGCGGCCAGCGCACCGGGCACGTCACTGGGCACGCAGGTCAGCTTGACGCCGAGCACCTCCGCCGTGGTGGCCGCCTCGCCGGCCTTCCACGGCAGCGCCCCGAGCGACGCCAGCGCGGCGTCGACCTCGCCGGGATCCAGCACCCGGGCGCTGGCGTGCTCCCCGAGCAGCCGCGCGGCCGTGCCGGTCTGGGCTTCGACCCCTGGTACGACGCCCTCGACCAGCACGCTCAGGGCGCCGGGACCGGCGGCGTCCGGCCAGTCGAGCTCGACGGCGCTGGGGGCCAGGGTGGAGGCGAGCAGCGCCCGGACGCACGAGCCGACCCGCTCCGGGGCGTCCACCTCGGCCACCACCATGCCGCGGGCGGCCGGCAGGGGGTGCAGCCGGAAGATCACCTCGACCAGCACCGCGAGGGTGCCGAAGGAGCCGGCGAGCAGCTTGCCGAGGTCGTAGCCGGCGACGTTCTTGACCACCTTGCCGCCCGAGTGGGCGACGGTCCCGTCGGGCAGCACCACCGTCGAGCCGATCAGCAGGTCGCGTGGGGTGCCGTAGCGCAGCCGGCGGGGACCGGAGGCGGCCGCGGCCACCACCCCGCCGAGGGTCGCGCCCGCCTCGGGCGGGTCGAGGGCCAGCATCTGGCCGGCCGGCGCGAGCTGGCGCTGCAGGTCGCCCAGGCGCACGCCGGCCTGCGCCCTGACCACCAGGTCGCCGGCGGCGTGCTCGAGCACGCGGTCGAGCCGGGTGGTCGCCAGGACCAGGTCGACCGCGGCGGGCGGCGCGCCCCAGCCCAGCTTGGTGCCGCCGCCGCGCACCACCACGTGCAGGCCGCCCTGGCTGGCGGCGCGCATGACCTCGACGACCTCCTCGACCGTGCCCGGCTCGGCGACCAGGCTCGGCCGCAGCCCGTCGACCTCGTCCGCGGCCCGTGCGTCGCGGACCTGCCCCGGGCCCAGGACGCGCCGCACGGCGGTGGCCATCAGAAGACCTCCGCCAGCCCGGCCTGCTCCACCGGGTGGACCCGGCGCTTGCCAGGGACCTCGCCACAGAGGCGCGGCGTTGGGAACACCTTGCCGGGGTTGCAGCGCCCGGCCGGGTCGAAGGCGCAGCGCAGCAGCTGCATCACCTCAAGGTCGTCGGCGCTGAACTGCCTCGGCAGGTACTGCTTCTTGTCGGCGCCGACGCCGTGCTCGCCGGTGATCGAGCCGCCGTGGTCGAGGCAGGCGAACAGGATCTCGGCGGAGAGCTCCTCGGCGCGCTCCTCCTGGCCCTCCACGTCGGCGTCGTACAGGACGAGCGGGTGGAGGTTGCCGTCGCCGGCGTGGAACACGTTGGCCACCCGCAGCCCGCGCTCGTCGGCCATCTCGCCGATGCGGCGCAGCACCGCCCCGAGGGCGGTCCGGGGGATGACCCCGTCCTGCACGTAGTAGTCGGGGCTGATCCTGCCGACGGCGGCGAAGGCCGACTTGCGGCCCTTCCAGAACAGCGCCCGCTGCGCCTCGCTCTGGGCGATCTGGATGGTGGTCGAGCCGGCCTCGCGGCAGAGCCGCTCGACCTCGTCGAACTGGTGGGCGACCTCGGCCTCCGGCCCGTCCAGCTCGACGATCAGGACCGCACCGGCGTCCGGGTAGTTGGGGTGCACGGCGGCCTCGGCCGCCTCGATGGCGAGGGCGTCCATCATCTCGACCGCGGCGGGCACGATGCCGGCGCCGATGATCTTGGAGACCGCCTCGCCCGCCTGGTCGGTGGTGTCGTACGCGGCGAGCAGGGTCCGCACCGACTCCGGCTTGCGCAGCAGGCGCACGGTCACCTTGGTGGCGATGCCGAGCGTGCCCTCGGAGCCGACGAACGCGCCCACCAGGTCGTAGCCGACCGGGTCGGGCGCCTTGCCGCCGAGGTGGACCAGCTCGCCGTCGGGCAGCACCAGCTCCAGCCCGGTGACGTGGTTGGTGGTGAAGCCGTACTTGAGGCAGTGGGCGCCGCCGGAGTTCTCCGCCACGGTGCCGCCGATGGAGCAGACTTGCTGGCTGGACGGGTCGGGCGCGTAGTAGTAGCCGCGCCCGGCGACCTCCTTGGTGACCTGCAGGTTGATCACGCCCGGCTCGACCAGGGCGCGCTGGTTGTCGTAGTCGACCTCCAGCACGCGGCGCATGCGCGACAGCACCACCAGCACGCCGTCGGCGTGCGGCAGCGCCCCGCCGGACAGGCCGGTGCCGGAGCCGCGCGCGACGAACGGCACCTCGGCCTGGTGGCAGGCGCGCACCACCGCCTGCACCTGCGCTGCCGTCTCCGGCAGCACCACCAGCATCGGGATCACCCGGAAGGCGGCCAGCCCGTCGGTCTCGTAGGTGCGCAGCTGGTTGCGCTCGTGGATGACGCCGCCCTCGCCAACGATCAGCCGCATCTGCTGGATGAGTCGGTCCCGGTCCACCGTCCCCTCCTCACGTCTCCAAGGGGTCAGTCCAGGTGCTCGTAGGCGGGCAGGGTGAGGAAGTCGATGAAGTCGTCGGACAGGGCCACCTGCTCGAACAGCTGTCGGGAGAGGTCCGGCTGGCCCTGGCCGTAGAAGAACTCGTCGCCGACCTGCTGGCGGATCTTGTCCAGTTCCTCGGTCGCGGTCTGGCGGACCAGCTCGGCGGTCACGGTCTGGCCCTCCGCCAGCTTGACGCCGTTGCGCACCCACTGCCAGACCTGTGAGCGAGCGATCTCCGCGGTGGCGGCGTCCTCCATCAGGTTGAAGATCGGCGCGGCGCCCTGGCCGCGCAGCCACGAGGAGACGTACTGGATGCCGACGTTGACGTCGTTGCGCAGGCCCTCCTCGGTCGCCTCGCCGGGCGTCGCCTCGACGTCGAGCAGGTCGGCGGCGGTCACGTGGACGTCGTCGCGCTGCCGGTCGATCTGGTTGGGCCGCTCGCCGAGGACCGCGTCGAACACCTCGGTGGCCACCGGCACCAGGTCCGGGTGGGCGACCCAGGTGCCGTCGAAGCCGTCGCGGGACTCGCGCTGCTTGTCCTCGCGCACCTTCGCGGTCGCCTGCTCGTTGATCTCCGGCCGCTTGCGGCTGGGAATGAACGCCGACATGCCACCCATGGCGAAGGCCCCCCGCCGGTGGCACGTCTTCACCAGCAGCTCGGTGTAGGCGCGCATGAACGGCACCGTCATGGTGACCTTGTTGCGGTCGGGCAGCACGAAGTCGGGCCGGTCGCGGAAGCGCTTGATGATGCTGAACATGTAGTCCCAGCGGCCGGCGTTGAGGCCGGCCGAGTGGTCACGCAGCTCGTAGAGGATCTCGTCCATCTCGAACGCGGCGGTGATCGTCTCGATCAGCACGGTCGCGCGGATGGTGCCGCGGGGGATGCCCAGCCGGTCCTGGGCGAGGCGGAAGACGTCGTTCCACAGCCGCGCCTCGAGGTGGCTCTCCAGCTTGGGCAGGTAGAAGTAGGGGCCACTGCCGCGCTCGAGCAGCCGGCGGGCGTTGTGGAAGAAGCACAGCCCGAAGTCGACCAGGCTGCCCGAGGCCGGCTGCCCGTCGACCAGCAGGTGCTTCTCCGGCAGGTGCCAGCCACGCGGCCGCGGCATCAGCACCGCCACCTCGTCGTTCAGCCGGTAGCTGCGACCATCGGGGCTCTCGAAGGTGATCGTGCGGTCGATCGCCTCGATCAGGTTGGCCTGCCCGCCGAACATGTTGTCCCAGGTCGGCGCGTTGGCGTCCTCGAAGTCGGCCATGAACACCCTGGCGCCGGAGTTGAGCGCGTTGATCAGCATCTTGCGGTCGGTCGGGCCGGTGATCTCCACCCGCCGGTCGGCCAGGTCGGCCGGGTACGGCGCGACCGTCCAGTCGCCCTCGCGCACCACGGCGGTGGACGGGAGGAAGTCGGGCAGGGTGCCGGCGCCGAACTCCTGCTGGCGCTCGGCGCGCATGGCGAGCAGCGTCTGCCTGGTCGAGCCGAACTCGCGCTGGAGGGCGGCGACGAAGTCGAGCGCCTCCGGGGTGAGGATGTGGTCGTACCCTCG
>DASUZB010000234.1:0-13375 GCA_036377075.1 Actinomycetes bacterium
GAAGACCGGGCCGCCGCCCGGGCCGCCGTGGTCGAGCCGGCCGGGCGGCAGCCGGTAGGGCCAGCAGCCGGCCAGCAGGCCGGCGGCGACCGCCAGGAAGCGGTGCAGGGTGCCGGCGTCGGCCCAGGGGTGCTCGAGGACGACGCCGGCGACCTCGCCGCGGCGCCAGCGCGGCGCGAGCAGCGCCTCGACCAGGCTGGCGGGGCGGGGCGGGACGGGGTCGAGGACGCCGGCGCGCAGGGCGTGGACGCCGGCGGGCGCCCACGCGCCGGCGGGGTCGGGGAGGGCCGCGCCGCCGTCGAGGCGGACGGTCAGCAGCCCGGGCCGGGCGGGCACCAGGCCGACCGCGACCTCGGCGCCACGCTCCAGCGGGGCGGCGACGCGGGCCAGGTCGTCGGGGTGGACCAGGAGGTCGGCGCCGGTGACCAGGACGGTACCGCCGCCGAGCAGGCCGAGGTGGTAGGCGTTGGCCAGGCCGCCGCCGGTGCCGAGCAGCTCTGGCTCGTGCAGGACGCGGAGGCCGGGCCTGCCGCCGAGGTGGTCGGCGAGCTGGCCGGCGCCGTGGTGGGCGTTGACCACCACCCGGCGCGCGCCGGCGCGGTCGAGCGCCTCGCAGGCCAGGTCGACCAGCGGCCGGCCCGCGGGGGCGAGCAGCGGTTTGGGAACCTGCAGGGTGAGCGGCCGCAGCCGCGTGCCCGCCCCCGCCGCCAGGCAGAAGCCGACCGGCCCCGGGTCAGCGCCCGTCGACCCGGACCACGGTGTACGGGGTGGTCGGCGTCGGCGGCGTGCCGAAGCGCGCGTTGACCACGTAGAGGTTGTCCCGGAACGACGCGATCGTGGTGGGCACGTCGAAGTCCGGGTCGCTGATGCGCTCGACCACGCGGCCGACGGCGAGGTCGTGCCGCAGCCGGACCCTCGCGACCAGGTTGTCCTGGTTCTGCACCACGAACAGGGTGCGGCCGCGCAGCAGGATGCCGTCGCCGTTGGCGACCGTCTCGCCGCCGAGGTCGATGCGCCTGGTCACGCCCGAGCGCGGGTCGACGGTGAACAGCAGCCCGGTGTTGGTCTGCACGATCACCAGGACGCGCCCGCCGTGGGCGGCGTCGATGCCGTTGGCGTTGATCCCGTCCTGCAGCTGGAAGTCGCCGCTCAGCGGCAGCGCGGTCACCTGTCCCTGGGAGGGGAGCTCGCCGTGGCGCCCCAGCGGCACGCGGTACAGCACCGCGTTGAGGGAGTCGGTGAACCAGGCCGCGCCGCGGGTGACCACCACGTCGTTGACGAACGAGGTGCCGCCGGCGAGCTGGTAGCTGGCCAGCGGCCTGCCCGAGCGGGCGTCGTACACGAACGCCTGGCCGGTGGCGCCGCCGGCGACGAACAGGCGGCCACGCGCGTCGACCTCGAGCCCGATGGCGGCGCGGCCCTCGCGGCCGGTGACCAGCACGGCGCCTCGGCCGGTGCGGACGTCGCCGCTGAAGACGGCGCCGGTCGGGATCGAGCCGACGTAGAAGGTGCCGTCGCGCGCGATCGCGATGCCCTCGGGCTGCCAGCCGTCGGGCAGTTGGATGGTGTCGGGCAGGTTGCGGTGCTGGTGGGCCGGCGCCGCCACCGCGGCGGTGGCGGCGAGGCCCAGCAGGGCCGTGATCATGAGCAGCAGGAGCAGGCGTCGGCAGGGTCGCAAGGGCATCACCTGACCATCTCGACGGGACCGGGCTCCCCCAGTGTCCGCACGAGGCCGTTGATCGCGCAACCGCCCCCTCCGCCGTCGCGGCGATCCTGGGTTACCGTGGTGAGGGACGAGGAGGACGTGATGGAGCCACTGACGCGCCGGCGGCTGCTGCAGCTCGGCATGGCCGTGCCGGTGCCGCTGGTGCTCGCCGCCTGCGAGGCCCGTGGCAGCGGGGACGCGGCCGGCGCCGGGGCGGCGGGCGCGCCCGCCGGAGGACCGCTCCCCCCCACCCCGGCCTGCGACGACGGCGACGACCCGACGCCGCCGGAGACCGAGGGGCCGTTCTTCACGCCGAACTCGCCGCGGCGCGCCTCGCTGGTGGAGCCGGGGCTGGACGGGACCAGGCTGACCCTCACCGGCGTGGTGGTCGGCACCGCCTGCCACCCGGTGAAGGGGGCGCTGCTCGACTTCTGGCAGGCCGACTCCCACGGCGAGTACGACAACCAGGGCTACCGCCTGCGCGGCCACCAGTTCACCGACGCCAAGGGCCGCTTCCGCCTGGAGACGATCGTGCCCGGCCTCTACACCGGACGCACGCGCCACATCCACGTGAAGGTCCAGGCGCCGCACGAGCCGGTCCTGACCACCCAGCTCTACTTTCCCGGGGAGCCGGCCAACGAGCGCGACGGGCTGTTCCGCCCCGACCTCCAGGTCGAGCAGCGCGGCAACGGCGGCGCCAGGCAGGCGCGGTTCGCCTTCGTCCTCGACCTCTGAGGCGCTGGCGGCGGCGGTCAGCCCGGGCCGGACGCCGGCCTGGGGTCGAACCAGTCGTCCGGCACCGCGTAGCGGGGGCCGTCGGGGCCCTGGCGCACGACGACGTCCGGCGGCAGGGCGGCGAGGCCGAGCAGGCCGAGGACGCCGCTGTGGGCCGCCTCGGTCAGGGTGACCGTGCCGGCCGCGCCGCCGGCGGTGTAGTCGCTGCCTTCCCGCAGGCCGACCGCCTCGACCAGCTGCGCGGCATGGTCGGGGCCGACGGTGCGGTGCAGCTCGGCGAAGTCGCCGGCCGGGAGCTCCAGCCACTGCGGCCTGCTGGAGAAGGCGTCCTCGTAGCCCTCGCTGAGCAGGCGCAGCAGCACGGTGATGCGGACCGCGGTGGGGACGCGCTGGGTGGAGTCCATGGTGGTCCTTGGCGGGTGGGGTGCCGCGGCGTGACGGCCTGGGCGGGCGGCAGCTTACACGCCAGCCCCCACGGAGTGGCCGAAGCTGGCCCGCCCCGCCGCGACGCCGCTCGTAGTACCCGCGCATGCGTCCCATCCGTCGCGGCGGGGAGGAGGGTAACGGTGCCGGCTACGGCCCGGAGGCCGCCGAGGCCTCACGGCGCGCGCCGTTCGCCGGATCGCAGGTGGGCGAGCCGTTCCCGCAGCTCGCGCACTGCCGGCGCGGTCGACTGCGCCGGCTCGAGGCCGCCGAGGAACTCCCGGACCCTGGCGGTCATGGGGCGGATGCGCAGCTCGCCGGGGAGGTCGAGGACGCCGGCGACGAGGGCGCAGGCCCGGTCGAGCTCGCCCTTCTGCGCCTGGGCCACGGCCAGGTCGATGTTGACGATGGCGGTGTCCATGTAGGCGCGGGTCGGCCGGTAGAGGGCGAGCGCCTCGGTCGAGGCGGCCATGGCCCGGTCGGACGCTCCCAGCCGGACGTAGCTGGTCCCCTCGTAGTACAGGTGCTTGGCGGGTGGGAAGCCGAACGCCCCCGGCCGCAGCTCCTCGGCCGGGGCGGTGCCCATCGCCCGCGTCGCCTGCCGCAGCGCGCCGGACGCGGCGACCTCGTTCCCCAGCCTGGCGTGCGCCTTGGCCTCCAGCGCGGCGAGCTTCGCCACCACCGCGCTGCTGCTGCCGGCGGCGAGGCCCAGCCCGCGGCGGGTCAGGCCGAGCACGCCCCACGGGTCGTCGCTGTAGGTCGGGATGATGCAGTTGCTCGCCAGCACCCAGGCCGCGAGGACGTCGTCCTCGGCCTCCCGCGCCGCCTCCATCGCCGCCCGGAACGCCCAGCGCGCCTGCGGGGTGTCGCCGAGGTTGAACAGCGTCAGCCCCGCGATCGCCCCGAGCCGGGCGGCGGTGCGGCACAGCCGCCGCCGCTGGCCGATGGGTTGCCGCTCCGCCAGGCAACGGCGGACCACGTCGAAGCTCTGCCGCACCGGGCCGATGAGCTGGGCGGGCGCGACCTGCGGGTAGTCCGCGGCGTAGCCGGCGGTCTTCGCCTCGAGGTCGGCGAGGGTCCGCTCGCCGACGTTGGAGTGCCGCAGCGAGGTGCTGAACTCCATCAGGGCGGCGCCAAGGCCGAGGGTGAACGTACGGCGCTCCACGGAGGCACCTCCTGGTCCGGTTCCGGGTTCGCCGGCCGCCGCGGCCGGCTCGAACGACGCCAGCACGTGCGCGACCAGCTCGACGGCCGCCTCGGGCAGCTGGAGCAGCACCACCGGCCGGGAGTCGGCGGCCAGGCGGGCCACCGCGGCGTTGTGGCCGTCCTCCAGGCCGAGGTCGGCCAGCTCGCAGCCGAGCGCCGCCGCCAGGTAGCCGCGGAACAGCTCGCTGGGACGCCGGTGGCCGCACTCCCACTTCTCGACGTGCTTGCTGGTGCAGGTCCCGGCGAGCCCGTCGGCGGTCATGCACCGGTTGACCTGGTGGGCCAGCCGGGCGCGGCTCCAGCCGAGCGCCTCCCGACGGGCCCGCAACTGGCGGTTGGGCTGCCACCGCGCGGTTGCCATCGTGGCCTCCTGGGACCGCCGTGTCGGCGACGGTCCTGACCGAAGCCTACCCGAATGCCGCGCTCAGCGCGAAGCATCCCAGAAGACGCGTCTCCCCCAGATGTCCCCCACTTCCTGGGGGATATCTGGGGGTGGCAGAGGGAGCCGGCGCGTAAGCCGGCTTCTGTGCCCTCGCACGCGAGGGTGGCGGCCATCCATCTGGGACCGGCGTTGCCGCCGGCCTCGTGCGGTCCACCAGGGGGCTCGACCGGGCCAGCCTCCTCCGGCCGCGTGGCGGCCGGTGCGCCCCCTACTTGACCTTGCTCCGGGTGGGGTTTGCCGAGCCGACCGGTCACCCGGCCGCTGGTGCGCTCTTACCGCACCGTTTCACCCTTGCCGCCGGACCGGAACGGCCCGGCGGCGGTCTGTTCTCTGTGGCACTTTCCTGCGGGTCACCCCGACTGGCCGTTAGCCAGCACCCCGCCCTGCGGAGGCCGGACTTTCCTCGATCCCGGTTGCCCGGGACCGCGGCCGCCCGTCCGGCTCCCTCTGCACCGCCAGTATGCCAGCTCGCCGACGCGTGCCGACGACCGCGCCCCGGCCCCTACCCCGGCCGGGTGCGGCATACTGGGACCGAGGGGTCGGGCAGTCGCTGTCGAGGTCGAGCATGTTTCCTGTTCTTGCGCTTGCGTTCCTGGTAGTGCCCATCGCCGAGCTGGCCGTGCTGATCGCCGTCGGCTCGCACATCGGCTACCTGAACACCTTCGTGCTGATGGTGGCGCTGAGCCTGACGGGTGCGTGGCTGGCCCGCCGCGAGGGGCTGGGGGCCTGGCGGCGCCTGCAGGCGGCCCTGGTCGAGGGGCGCATGCCGACCGTCGAGGCGGCCGACGGGGCGTTGATCCTGCTGGCCGGTGCGCTGCTGCTGACCCCAGGGTTCCTCAGCGACGTGCTCGGGGTGCTGCTGCTGCTGCCGCCGGTGCGGGCGGTCGTGCGCCGCTGGCTGCCGGCGCTGCTGGCCCGTCGGGTGTTCGGCGGTGGCCGGCGCCGCTACCGGGTCCGGGTGGTCGACGGCCGCTCCAGGCCTGGCGGCGCCGACGGCGGCCCGCCGTCCCAGCCACGGACGACCGTGGCCTGGGGCGCTCCCGAGGTGGAGCAGCCGCCGCGGACCCCGCCCAGCGCGAACTGAGGGGCGCCGCACTACAGGAGGGTTGGCGGTCCCTCCACCTTGGGCCCGTCGACCTTGCCCTGGGCGTCCATGGCCCGGTTCGCCAGGGCGTCGGCGGCCCGGTTGCGGCCGCGCGGGACGTGCTCGAAGACGACCCGGTCGAAGCCGCGCGCCAGGCGCATCGCCTCGCTCCAGAGGGGCTGCAGGCCGGCGTTCTTGACCTTCCAGGCGCCGCGGAGCTGCTGCACCAGCAGCAGCGAGTCGGCGCGCAGGCGCACGCGCCTGGCGCCGAGCGCGCGGGCGCGCTTCAGGCCGGCGATCACCGCGCGGTACTCGGCGACGTTGTTGGTGGCCCAGCCGATCCCCTCGGCGACCTCGGCGAGGCGGGTGCCGTCGGGCCTGGTCACCACCGCGCCGATGCCGGCGGGGCCGGGGTTGCCGCGGGCGCCGCCGTCGGTCCAGACCAGCAGCTCGTCGTTGGGCTCTCGAGCGCCCGGTCCGGCGGCGCTCACCCGATCACCAGGATGCGGCGGCAGTTCTCGCAGCGCTTGACCTCGTCGGCGGGGAGCTTGCGCAGGTTGGCCAGCTCCACGCCGGCGAGGGACATCCGGCAGCCCTGGCAGGTGTTGCCGACCAGCGCCGCCGCCCCGACCCCGTCGTGGCGCTTGCGGAGCTGCTCGTAGAGGGCGCGCAGGCCCTCCTCGATGCCGGCCTCGACCGCCTTCCTGCCCGCCTGCTCCACCTCGAGCTCGCGGTCGATCTCGACCAGGGCGGCGTCGCGCGCCTGGGCCACCTCGTCGTGCTCGGCGGTGACCGCCGCGCGGCGGGCGGCCAGCTCCTGCAGCTCCCGCTCCAGGTTCTCCCGCAGCTCCATGCGCTCCAGCAGGTCGTCCTCGAGGCTCGCCTGGCGCCGCTTGAGCGCGCCCACCTCTTCCTGGATCGAGGTCAGCTCCTTCGGGCTGGTGACCCTCCCCGACATCGCCCGCGCCTCCTCGCTGGACGCCTTGCGGGTCACCATGTCGACCTCGCCCTCGAGGCGGCCCTGCTCGCGCTTGACGGTGGCCAGCGAGCCCTCGCGCTCGGCGCTGAGCTGGCCGATCGCCGCCAGGGCCGTGTCCAGCTCGGCGAGTTTAGCGATTTCGGGCAGGTTGGCGCGCCGGTGGTTGAGGCGGTCGATCGCCGAGTCGTGAGCTTGCAGCTCCAGCAGGGTGTGCTGCTGGTCAAGGGAAGCGCGCAAGGGGTCCTCGCAGGTTCGTCTCGTGAAGATCGGCCCCTAGCCTACCGTCACCTGGTGCCCCGGCGACCAGCGATTCCACCGCTCGACGGCGTCGCCTGCGTGTAACCCGTGCTCGCGTGGAACCCTCCTACGGACCCGCTCCGTCCCACGAGGGCCGGGCGGCAGCCATGCGTCCAAGGGAGGCACGTGAGATGAGCATCGGGGCAAGCCTGTTCCTGCTGGTGGTTGGCGCGATCCTGACCTTCGCGGTGAACGTCAGCACCTCCGGGTTCAACCTTCACACCATCGGCATCATCCTCATGATCGCCGGCGTCATCGGGTTGCTGATGTCGCTGCTGTTCTGGAGCAGCTTCTCTCCGTACCGCCGGCGCCGGGTCCTGCCGGGCGACACGATCTACGAGGAGCGGCGGATCGACCGGGACCTGCCGTAGAACCGTCTGCTGCGTGCCAAGGGGGCGAGGTGGCGGCATCGCAGGACCACGTCGGCGCCTCCACGCCCATGGGCGCGAACCTCACCGGCGAGGGAGCGACGTTCCGGACCTGGGCACCCGGTGCCGTCCACGTCTACGTCACGTTCGACGGCGGCGAGCCGCCGCCGTCGAACGAGCTCGTCAAGGACGCGGCCACCGGCCACTGGGCGGGCTTCTTCCCCGGTGTCGTGGACGGCACGAGGTACCGGTACTGGGTCGAGGGCCCGGGCGGGGCGGGACCGAAGCGGGACCCGTGGGCGCGGGAGCTGGGGTTCGGCGACTTCCAGGACACCGACTGCATCGTCCGGACCCGGGACTCGTACCCGTGGCACGACGACGCGTTCGTGGCTCCGGCGCTGAACGACCTGGTGGTGTACCAGTTCCACGTCGGCGTCTTCTACGCCGGCGGCGGTGCGGGCGGGGATCGAAGGCCGCACCGCGTCGCCAAGTTCCTCGACGCCGTCGACCGGGTCGAGTACCTCGCCGACCTCGGCGTCAATGCCGTGCAGCCCTTGCCGTTGGTGGAGTTCCGCACGCCGTCGAGCCAGGGCTACAACGGCACCGACATCTTCTCCCCGGAGATGGACTACTGCGTCGGGCCCGACGAGCTGCCCGCCTACCTTGCCCGGGTCAACGGCCTGCTGGCCAAGAAGGGCCGCGCCCCGCTGACCCTCGACCAGCTGCGTGGTCAGGTGAACCAGCTCAAGGCATTCGTCGACCTCTGCCACCTTTACGGGCTCGCCGTGCTCCCCGACGTCGTCTACAACCACGCCGGCGGGAACCTCGACGACCAGAGCCTCGACTACTTCGACCGGCCGGCGAACCCGGACGACGCGAACAGCCTCTACTTCTCACGCGCGAGGGAGGCCGGCGGCAAGGTCTTCGACTTCGAGAAGCTGGACGTCCGCGAGTTCCTGATCGGCAACGCCCGGATGTTCCTCGACGACTTCCACGTCGACGGGTTCCGGTTCGACCAGGTGACCGTGATCGACGACAACGCGGGCGGTCGGAGCTTCTGCCAGGACCTGACCAACACGCTGCGGTACCACAAGCCCACCGCCGCCCTGATCGCCGAGTACTGGGGTGCGCAGCGATGGCTCGCCGTGTCCCCGCCGCCGGGCGGGCTGGGGTTCCACCTGGGCTACTCCGACCTGCTCCGTGAGGCGGTTCGCGCCGTGCTCGGCGAGGCCGCGCGCGGTGAGCAGGCCAGCGTGGACCTGGACCGGCTGCGCCCTGGCCTGGAACGCCCGCCGAACGTGGCGCTCGCCTGGCAGGCCTACAACTGCATCGAGAACCACGACCTGATCCTCGACGCCGGCGACGGCCACCGCCAGCCGCGGATCGCCCAGTTGGCCCATTGGGACCAGCCCCGGTCGTGGTACGCGCGGAGCCGGGCGCGCGTGGCCACGGCGCTGCTGCTCACCGCGCCCGGCGTGCCCATGCTGTTCATGGGGCAGGAGTTCCTGGCCGACCGGTGGTGGTCCGACGACCCGAACCGGACCGAGCTGCTGATCCGCTGGGCCGAGCTGGAGGGTGGGGACCGGCACGCGAGCGACTTCCACCGGTTCTGCCGCGACCTGATCCGGTTGCGGCGCCGCCATCCGGCGCTGAGGTCCGACCCGGTCAACCTGTACCAGGTCGACGACGCCAACCGGGTGCTGGCCTTCCACCGCTGGCTGCCAGGGGTGGGTCGCGACGTGGTGGTGGTCGCCAGCCTGCGTGAGCAGACCTTCTACGACCACGGCTACTGGCTCGGCTTCCCGCTGCCGGGCCACTGGCACGAGGTCTTCAACAGCGACCTGTACGACCACTTCGCCAACCCGTGGGTCCAGGGCAACCCCGGCGGCATCGGCGCCGACGGCGGGCCGATGCACACCATGGCCCAGTCGGCGGGCATCACCATCCCCGCGAACAGCGTGCTGGTGTTCGCCCGCGACCAGGGCGACTGACCTCAGTACGCCTTGGCGACCAGGACGTTCTGGGTCGCCGGGGCGCCGTCGACCACGCAGGTGGCCGCCGGTGGGTCCTCGGCGGTGATCGCCCGGATCGAGGCGCCGCTGCCCTCGCCGAGCGCCTCCTCGCAGGCGGCCTTGCCGCACCACGCCATCCGGAAGAAGCCGCCGTCGCCGATGCGGGCGCGGAACTCCTCCAGGTCGGTGACCGTGTAGGTGTGGTCGTTGCGGAAGGCGAGCGAGTCGGCGTGCAGGTTGCGCTGCAGCTCGTCGAGCAGGTCCCTGGCGGCGCGGGCGGCGCCGTCGAGGGGCACCGGCAGCTTCTCCCTGGTGTCGCGGCGGACCAGGGTGGCCTCGCCGCGCGCCAGCTCGCGCGCGCCGACCTCGACGCGGACCGGCGCGCCGCGCAGCTCCCAGTCGATCGAGCGCCGCCCGAAGGACAGGTGGAAGCGCTCGTCGATGTGGGCGCGCACGCCGTCGGCGGCCAGCTCCGCGGCGACCTTGTGGACCGCCTGGGCGACCTCGCCCTCGGCGAGCGGCAGCAGCACCACCTGGTGCGGCGCGATCGCGGGCGGCAGCCTGAGGCCGTGGTCGTCGCCGTGGGCCATGATCACCGCGCCGAGCATGCGGGTCGACGAGCCCCACGAGGTGGTGGCCACGTACTGGCGCTGGCCATCCGCGTCCAGGTACTGGATGTCGAACGAGCGGGCGAAGTTGTGCCCCAGGTTGTGGCTGGTGCCCATCTGCAGGGCCTTGCCGTCGCGCATCAGCCCTTCGCAGGTGTAGGTGCGGTCGGCGCCGGCGAAGCGCTCGGCGGCCGACTTCTCCCCCACCACCACCGCGACCGCCAGGGTCTCCTCCATGAAGCTGCGGTAGACCTCGAGCATCTGCAGGGTCTCGGCCTGCGCCTCCTCGTAGGTGGCGTGGGCGGTGTGGCCCTCCTGCCAGAGGAACTCGGTGGTGCGCAGCAGGATCCGCGGGCGCAGCTCCCAGCGCACCACGTTGGCCCACTGGTTGATCAGCAGTGGCAGGTCGCGGTGCGACTGGATCCACTTGGCGAACAGGTGGTTGATGACCGTCTCGGAGGTGGGCCGCACCACCACCGGCTCGGCCAGCTTCTCGCCGCCGCCGTGGGTGACCACCGCCAGCTCCGGCTTGAACCCCTCGACGTGCTCCTTCTCCTTCTCGAGGAAGCTCATCGGGATGAACAGCGGGAAGTAGGCGTTCTGCACGCCGGTGGCCTTGATGCGCCGGTCCATGTCGGCCTGCATCAGCTCCCAGATGGCCCAGCCCCACGGTCGAATGACCATGGTCCCCCGCACCGGGCCGGTCTCGGCCAGTTCGGCGCGAGCGACGACCTCCTGGTACCACTGGGGGAAGTCCTCCCCCTGGGGGGTGAGGACGGCCTGGTTGGCCACGAGCGTTCCGCCTCCTTCGAGGTGTTGGGGACAACCGCAGCGTACCCAGGCACGGCGAGTGAGGGCAAAGCCCGCGCGGCCCCTCGTGCACCGCATCCGGTTGGCCTGCGGGGCAGTTACTCAGAACAGGGCTGAGGTCAGGTCGCGGCGGTAGCGGACGGTCAGCGGGCTGTCGTCGCCGAGGACGCGGAAGACGTCCAGCATCAGGCGGCGGGCCGGCTCGCGGCGCTCGCCGCCCTCGCGCACGGCGGCGAGCAGCTCGGCGAGGGCCGTCTCGGGCGCGCCGTCGCTGGCCATGCGGGCCGCCTCCGCGAACGGCGACGACTCGTCGGCGCCCTCGCGGGCCAGGTGCGCGCGGGCCAGCGCGGTCGCCGCCTCCGGCGCGTGCTCCACCGGCCGCAGCAGGTCGAGCGCCTCGGCCACGCCGCCGCGGTCGAGGGCCAGCCCGGCGAGCCCCACCCGGGCGGGCACGTTGTCCGGGTCGGCGGCGAGCGCCTCGGCGTAGCGGGCGGCCGCCTGCTCCGGGTCGAGGTTGGCGGCCTCGGCGGCGGCCAGCTCGGCGGGGCTCGGCACCAGCGCGTCGAGGAAACGCTCCACCACGGTGGGCGGCTGCGCGCCGACGAACTCGTCGACCAAGCGGCCGCCCGCGAACGCCTTGACCGCCGGGATGCCCTGCACCCCGAAGGCGGCGGCGAGCCGCTGGTTCTGGTCCACGTCGACGCGGGCGAGCAGCACCCGGCCGTCGCGGGCGCCCACCGCCTCCTCGAGGATCGGCCCGAGGACGCGGCACGGCCCGCACCATGCCGCCCAGAAGTCGACCACCACCGGGACGTCGAGGGAGCGGCGTAGCACCCGCTCCTGGAAGTCGGCCTCGCCGACGTCGAAGACGAGGTCGCGCGCGACAGGTTGCTCGGTCATGCCGCCTTGGTACGCCCGTCGGCTCGCTCGGCGCAAACTGGGCTGGATGGTCAGGGCGCCGGCTTGCCGGGAGACAGGCCGGCGAGCTGGTCGGCGTGCTCCTCGAGGTGCCCGACGAGGAACTCCTCCACGATCTCGGCGACCGTCATGCGGCCGAGCTTCTGGTGGCTGCCGGCGCGGCCGAGGGCCGCGCCGTCGAGCCGGCCGAGCAGGGCGAGCACCCCGGCGACGCCCTGGTCGATGCGGGCGAGCAGGCGCAGCGGGTCGTCTCGGCGGTCGCGCTCGATCGCCGCGACCCGCCCCGGGTCGGTCTTGACCCGCCCGAAGGCGACGCCGTCGGGCCCAGCGGCCACCTTCTCGGCCTCCCCGACCCAGTACGGCAGCATCTCGGCGACGTGCGCGAGGACCTGGCCGGCGTCCCAGCGCTCCCCCGTGCCCGGCTCGGGCTCGGTGAGCGCGCCGGTCGGCCAGGCGGAGAGGTTGCCGCGGACGCGCCGGGCGGCGGCCTCGACGCGGGCCGCCAGCTCGCCGTGGGGCGGCAGCGGCCGTGGCGGCGCGCTCACTGGCCCAGGTGGGGTCGGACCCGGTCCGGGTCGGGAGCGAACGGGGCGGCGCTGGCCGCCCCCACGCGGTTGGCGAGGACGCCCAAGCCGTCCACCTCCAGCTCGACCTCGTCCCCCGGTCGCAGGTAGGGGTACTTCTCGGCACCGTGGACCAGGGCCAGCTCCAGGATGCAGCCGGTGCCGCAGGTGCCGGAGCCGAGCACGTCGCCGCGGCGCACCGGCGCCGACTCGGCCGCGTAGGCGAGCATCTCGGCGAAGCTCCACCACAGCCCGTCGAGGTCGGCGCGCGAGTACTCGACCCCGTTGACGCGCGCCAGCATGGCCGCCCGCGGCACCTCGCGCAGCCCGCGCGGCGCGAACTCGGCGGTGGTGGTGAGCCACGGCCCCAGCGAGGTGGCGAAGTCCTTGCCCTTGGCCGGCCCGAGCGACAGCTTCATCTCGCGGCGCTGCACGTCCCGCGCGGACCAGTCGTTCATCACCATGAAGCCGGCCACCAGCCGGTCGGCGTCGTCCAGCCCGGCGCCGTCGGCGTCGGCCCCGAGCACGCAGGCGACCTCCAGCTCGTAGTCGAGCTCGGCGCAGCGCGGCGGCGGCGCCACCGTCTCCCCCGGCCCGACGACCGCGTGCGGGTTGGTGAAGTAGAACACCGGCAGCTCGTACCAGTCGGGGTGCATCTCCAGCCCGCGGCGCGCCCGCGCGGTGCGCACGTGCTGCTCGAAGGCGTAGAAGTCGCGCACGCTCGGCGGCTCCGCCACCGGCGCGAGCAGCCGCGCCGAGGCCAGCGGCAGCCGCTCGCCGGTTGGCGGCGGCCGCAGCGCGGGGTCGGCGTTGGCCGCCATGGCGAGGTCGAGCACCGCCTCGAGCCCGGCGCGGCCCTCGCCGCCGCCGACCGGCACGACCGCCTCCCCGTCCAGGTAGCCGACCTGGGCGCCGCCGGGAGCGGCGAAGCGCACGATCCTCATCCGGTGCTCCCTCCTGTGGCCGGTCCGGCCGCCCCCGGAAGGGTACGTTCGCGCCATCTGGCCGTCGAGCCCGGATGTGGCGCTCAGTGCGCCCGCCAGATGCGCTCGGCGAGGGGCAGCAACCCGGCCCGCGCGAGCGGCTCGCTCGGCTCGGGCCGTGCGGCGGCGCGGCGGTAGCGGCCCGGCGGCTGGCCGTAGGCGCGCCGGAAGCGGCGCGAGAAGTGGTACGGGTTGGCGAAGCCGCAGTCGCGCGCGACCGCGGCGACGCTGAGGTTGCTGCG
>DASUZB010000235.1:0-54945 GCA_036377075.1 Actinomycetes bacterium
CGCTGAGCACCGACTACGGCATCGACGACGAGAAGTCCGGCGCGGGCGACGCCACCTGGCAGGTCTGGGCCGACGGCACGCTCGCCGCCGAGGGCAGCGCCACCTGGCAGGACGGCCCCAAGCACCTCGACGCCGACCTCAGCGGCGCGCAGCTCCTGCGCCTGGTCACGCTCGACAACGGCGACCCCAACAGCGACCACACCGACTGGGCGGGCCCCCAGATAGCTTGTTGATTCGGGGGAAAGCCCGAGGGGCCTGATCGATCCGGGGGGGAGCCCGAGACAGCTCCCCCCGGGACCCCCAGTCGGGTTCCTTGGCGGGATCCCTGCCTGGGCCCCAGGTTGCTGCGTCGTGGTCCTGTCGGGCGTCCATTCGCCTCGGCGGGATGCCCGGTCCCGGGAGCAGGCTCGCCGGCGCGGTCGGACCGCTGTCAATATGGCGGCATGGGCGCGAGGGGCTGGGCGGTCACCGCCATGGTGGCGCTGCTGCTGGTCGTGGGCGGGCTGGTGGCGCTCGTGGTCGGCAGCGAGGGTGCCTTCTTCGCGGTGGTGCTCGACGCCGCCCTGAGCGTCGTCGTGGTGGCGGCGACGGCGTGGTGGGCGTTCACCACCCGCAGGGTGTGGAAGCGCCGCCTCAACGCCGCCCTGGCCGTGCTGGTGGTCGTCGCGCTGCTCGCGGTCCTGGTCCTGTTCGGCCTCGCCCAGGCCATCGGGGTGGTGGTGCTCGGCGCCGGCACGCTCGGCTACGCGGCGGCGGCCCGGCGGGCGCTCGCCACGGCGGCATGGTCGTCGCCGGCGCGAACCGCCGGGTCGGGGCAGCCGGCCTCGCCGGCGAGGCCGTGGCTGCTGGTCAACCCCGGCTCCGGCGGCGGCAAGGCGGAGCGGGTCGGCCTGGTCGCCGCGGCCCGGGCGCGCGGCGTCCACGTGCACCTGCTGCAGCCCGGCGACGACCTCGTGGCGCTGGCCCGTCGAGCGGTGGCGGCGGGCGCGGACGCGCTCGGGGTTGCCGGCGGCGACGGCTCGCTCGGCCTGGTCGCCGCGGTGGCGGTCGAGGCGGACGTGCCGTTCGTGTGCATCCCGGTGGGCACCCGCAACCACTTCGCCATGGACCTCGGGCTCGACCGCGGCGACCCGCTCGCCGCCCTGGACGCCTTCGCCGGCCCCGAACGGCGCATCGACGTCGGCGTCGTCGGTACCAGGATGTTCCTGAACAACGTCTCGCTCGGCGCCTACGCCGAGGTGGTCGCGGAGCCCGGCTACCGGGCGGAGAAGCTCGCCACCGCCCACGACGTGCTCCTCGGGGCGCTGCGCGGTGAGCGCTCCCTCCTGAAGGTCGAGTTCAGCGACCCGCATGGCCGGCGCTACCACGACGTGCTCGTGCTGCTGGTCGCCAACAACCGCTACGAGCTGGGCGGTGGAGGAGAGCTGGGTGCCCGCACGCGCCTCGACGACGGGGTGCTGCAGGTGTCGGCGCTGCGGGCGCGGACCGGAGCGGCCCTGGCCGGGCTGGCGGCCCGGATCGCCGCACGCCGCGCAAGGCAGGGTGCCGGCTGGGCGCAGTGGACCACCGCCGCCCTGCGGGTCGACGCCGGGTCCGCCGAGCTGCCCGCCGGGATCGACGGCGAGGCCGTGGTGCTGCGCCCGCCGTTCGAGTTCCGGGTGCTCCCGCTGGCGCTGCGGGTGCTGGTACCGCGGGAGCTGCGGCCGCGGACGCGCGAGGTCCACGTCGGAGACTGGGCGACCATCCGGCGCGTCGGCGCGATCGCCATCGGTGGCGGGACCCGGTGAGCGGCCACAGGACCGCCGCCCTGCCGACTGGTCGCGGCTCTGGCTCGGCGTCGGTGCGCTGCTGGCCCCCTCGGGCCGGTCGGCCTGGCGCCGGGCGGCGGCGCGGGGGCTCGCCTCGGTCGCCCTCGCCAGCGCGAGCGCCAACGGCCTGGCGAAGCTGTCGGTCCGCCGGGGGCGCCCGCCGCTGGCCGCGGTGCCGCTGGCCCGCAGGGTTCACCGGGCGCCGGTCACCAGCTCGTTCCCCTCGGGGCACGCGGCATCGGCGGCGGCGTTCACCGTCGGGGTGGCGCTGGAGGCGCCGGAGCTGGCCGTGCCGGTCGGGGCGCTGGCCGCCGGCGTGGCCGCCTCCCGCGTGTGGACCGGGGCGCACTACCCGGGCGACGTGCTGGCCGGGGTCGCGCTCGGCACCGCCGCGAGCCTGGCGCTCGCCCGCGTCGGACGCCGGCGCCGGGCGCGAAGGTAGCCCCCGGACCACGTCAAGCGGCGATCCGCTGCTGCCGAATCTACTGCTGAACAGCCGTCCAGCCGCCCCGGACTGCCTATGCCTGGCATCACGCCCGAAGCGACCGTCGTGCTGCTGATCGTCGAGGACAGCCCGTCCGACCTCGCGCTCACCAAGCACGCGCTGGAAGAGTCCGGCATGCCGCTGACCCTCGTGGCCGCCCGCGACGGCGAGGAGGCCATGGCGGTGCTGCGCGAGGGCCGGCCGCCCGACCTGATCCTGCTGGACCTCAACCTGCCCCGCAAGAGCGGCCTCGAGGTCCTGACCGAGCTCGCCGGCGACGCCGAGCTGCGGCGCATCCCGGTGGTGGTGCTGTCGTCGTCGGCCGCGCAGAAGGACGTGACCGAGGCCTACGATCGCAACGCCAACGCCTACCTGGTGAAGTCGCTCGACCTCGACGAGTTCGTCGGCGCGGTGCAGACGATGCGGCGCTTCTGGTTCAAGGTGGTGCGCCTGCCGACCCAGCCGAGTAGTGCGGGGTAGCCGAAAATACTTGTGTCCCTAATGATCAGGCCCCTATCATTAGGGACATGGAACCTGACGACCGGCGCCTCGCCGAGCTCGAGCGGATGGCCATACCGCACCTGACCGCCCTCGCCGGTCACCTGCTCTCGCGGCGCTGGAGCCGGCTGATGAGCCAGCAGCACGGCGTCACCGTCGCCGGCGGCACGGTGCTGATCCTGCTGGCGAGCGCCGGCGAGGCGACCCCGAGGGAGCTTGCGCACCGCCTTTGGGTCAACCCGGCCACCATCACCGGGATCGTCGACACGCTGGAACGCGACGGCCTGGTGGAGCGCCGCCGCGACGCGGCCGACCGCCGCCAGGTGCGGCTCAGCCTGACCCCGCGAGGGCGCAGCCTCGCGGTCGAGGTCAGCGCGGCGATCCGGACGCAGATCCGGCGGACCCCGACCGAGCTCGACCCCGAGCAGGCCGCGGTCGTCAAGCGGTTCCTGATCGAGACGATCACGACCCACATGGAGGAGTCGGACGGTGACGAAGGCGCAACACCCGCAGGGGTCGAACGGCGCCACGGTGGCAGTGCGTGACCTGGTGAAGCGGTACCCGAAGCGGCCGAACAACGCGGTGGACGGGCTCACCCTCGAGGTGGCGCCCGGCGAGATCTTCGGCCTGCTCGGCCCGAACGGCGCCGGCAAGAGCACGACCGTCGGTGTGCTCACCACCAGGATCCGCGCGACCAGCGGCGGCGCCTGGGTCAGCGGCGTCGACGTGCTGCGCGACCCGGTGGAGGCGCGCCGCCGCATCGGCGTGGTGCCGCAGCGCAGCAACCTGGACCGCTCCCTCAACGCCAGGCAGAACCTGATCTTCCACGCCGCCTACCACGGCGTGCCCAGCGCCGAGCGGCGCGCCAGGGCGGACCGGCTGCTGCAGGAGTTCGGCCTCGGCGACCGCGGCGGCGACAAGGTCGACTTCTACTCCGGCGGGATGGCGCAGCGGCTGCTGATCGCCCGCGCCCTGATGCACGACCCCGAGGTGCTCTTCCTCGACGAGCCGACCACCGGGCTCGACCCGCAGGCGCGCCTGTTCGTCTGGGACCGCGTCAGGGACCTGCGCGGGCGCGGGGTGACGATCCTGCTCACCACCCACGACATGGACGAGGCCGCGGAGCTGTGCGACCGGGTCGGGATCATCGACCACGGCAAGCTGCTGGCGCTCGACACCCCGGTGGCGCTCGCCAGGGGGCTGACCGGCGAGGCGGTGCTCGAGCTCAGCGCCATGCCGGCCGCCGGCGACACCCCCTCGGACCTGGTCACCGCGCTCGGCGACCTGGAGGGCGTCGGGCGCGTCGAGCGGGTGGCGGCGCCCGCGGCGGCGCTGCCGGCCGGCGTGCCGGGCGGGTTCGCCGCCTTCGCCGCCGCCGGCGGCCCGCCGGGGGGCGACGGCGCGGGGCCTCCCGCCGACGGCCAGGCCCGCCTGCGGCTGTACCTGTCGAAGGAGCCTTCGGCCGTGCTCGGCCCGGCCGTCGCGCTGCTCGGCGGCCGCGGCGCCATGCTCAGCGACATCCACATCGGCGAGCCGACCCTCGAGGACGTGTTCATCAGCCTGACCGGAAGGGGGCTGCGGTGACCGCAGGCAGCGCAACCTTGGAGGCGCCGGGGCGCTCGGACGTCGGCAGGGGCAGGGTCTTCGTCGCCCTGCTCTGGCGCGACCTGTTCGTCACCGGCAGGGAGGTCTGGGTCTTCCTCGCCCAGGTGGCCATCCAGCCGCTGTTCATACTGTTCGTGTTCGCCAAGGTCCTCGGCGACCTCAACTTCGTCAGCGGGAGCTTCAGCCACGTCCTGCTGCCGGGGATCGTGGCGCTGACCGCGTTCCTGACCGCGCTGCAGACGGTGGCGCTGCCGCTGGTGATCGAGTTCGGCTGGACCAAGGAGATCGAGGACCGGCTGCTCGCCCCCATCCCGACGCCGCTGGTGGCGGTCGAGAAGGTCGTGATCGCGGCGCTGCGGGCGCTGTTCGCCGCGCTGCTGATGATCCCCGCCGGCGCCCTGATCCTCGGCCACATCCCGTGGCGTGCCTCCGGCCTGCCGCTGCTGGTCCTGGTGGTGGTGCTCGGCGGCTGGGCCGCCGGGGCGGTCGGGCTGATCCTCGGCACCTCGGTGCCGCCCACCCGCATCAACATCATGTTCGCGCTGATCCTCACCCCGCTGCTGTTCACCGGGGCGACCCAGTACCCCTGGCCGCTGCTCGACCGCCTGCGCTGGTTCCAGGTGGTGACCGCGCTGAACCCGCTGACCTACTGCAGCGAGGGCGTGCGCGCCGCGATGGCCCCGAGCATCCCGCACATCGCCCCGTGGATCTCCGTCGCCGTGCTCGCCGGCGCCAGCGTGGTGCTCACCGCCATCGGCATGCGCGGCTTCCAGCGCAGGGCGATCGACTGATCGACCCGGGGGAGCCGGAGGACCGGGGCTACCTCACGACTCGGTACGTCAGGTGCGCTCGAGCACGACCACGGGGATCTGCCGGGCGGTGCGCTCCTGGTAGACGTCGTAGTCGGGCCAGATCCCGGTCATCAGCCGCCAGAGGCGGCCGCGCTCGTTCCCCGCGGCGGTGCGCGCGATGGCGTGGAAGCGGTCGCCCTTCACCTGCACCTCGACCTTGGGATGGTCGACCAGGTTGAGGTACCAGGCCGGGTGCCGTGCGGAGCCGCCCTTGGAGGCGACCACCACGTAGTCGTCGCCGTCCTGGCTGAAGATCAGCGGCGTGGAGCGCGGCTGGCCGCTGCGCCGGCCGGTGGTCGTCAGGATCAGCGTCGGCACCCCGCGCCACAGGTAGCCGACCGCGCCGTCCGTGTCGCGGTAGCGGCGCACGTGCTCTTGTCCGAACAGCATCGAGGCCCTTTCGACTTGCCTGCGGGGCATCCGTGGAATCCTACCCAGCGGCGGTGACGTCAAGCAGGAGGACGCGCTACCGGTCGCGCCGCCAGAGGCCGTCGAGCACCAGGGAGAGCAGCCGGTCGGCGTCCTCGGGGGCCTGCTCGGTGGCGGCGCCGATCGCGTGGACCAGCTTGAGGACGTCCTTGAGGTCGGTGTCGGGGCGCACCGCGCCCGCCTCCTTGGCGGCGTCGAGCAGCTCCGTCCCGGCCGCGACCATCGCCTGCTTGCAGGAGGCGAACAGCTCGGAGCCGTCCTCGCCGAGGCTGGCGACCAGCTCCATCGCAAGGCCGCGCTTGGTGGCGACGTAGTCGGCCATGGCCCGCAGCCAGGCGGCCAGCGCCTCGCCCGGCGGCATGGTGTCGAGCAGCTCGTAGGCCCGACTGCACATCTCCTCGACCCCGTCGCGGTAGACCGCCTCGAGCAGCGCCTGGCGGGTGGGGAAGTGCCGGTAGAGCGTGCCGGGCCCCACGCCGGCGCGGCGGGCGATGTCGTCGAGGGAGGCATCGGCCCCGTGCTTGGTGAAGGCGGTTCTGGCCGCGACGAGCAGGCGCTCGTAGTTGCGGCGCGCGTCGGCGCGCATGGGGCGCCGCGTCAGGCGCGGGGCGCGGTTGGCGGCCGTCGTCGGCTCGGTCATGGCAGGTACCTGAGAGGGGTTGCGAAACGGAGACTGTCTCCGTATAGTGTCGCTCCTAAGCGGAGGATACCTCCACTTGGGAGCTCCCGCCAGTCCACACGTCGTCCCGAACAGGGGAGTAGGGCATGACAAGGATTCCATCCGTGGGGGTCCCGCCGGCATGAGCGAGCGGACCCTCGTCCACCCCGACGCCGAGGCCGCCCGGCCCGCCGTCGCCCGCCGCCGCGACGCGCTGCGCGCGGCCTATCCGTCGCTCACCCTCACCGTGATCGTCGCCTGCCAGATGATGGTCCTCCTCGACATCACCGTGGTGAACGTCGCCCTCCCCAGCATCCAGAGCAGCCTGCACTTCTCGGCCACCAGCCTGTCCTGGGTGGTCAACGCGTACATGCTGACGTTTGGTGGCCTGCTGCTCCTCGGCGGTCGCGCCGGGGACATCCTCGGGCGGCGACGCGTGTTCGTCGCCGGCGTCCTGCTGTTCAGCCTCGCCTCGCTGCTGGGCGGGTTCGCCACCTCAGCCAGCTGGCTGCTGGCGGCGCGCGCGCTGCAGGGGGTCGGCGGCGCCATCGCCTCGCCGACCGCGCTCGCGCTGATCACGACGAACTTCGCCGAGGGCGCCGAGCGGACTCGCGCGTTCGGTGTCTACGCCACCGTCTCCGCCGCCGGCGCGTCCGTCGGCCTGATCCTCGGAGGGATACTGACCTCGTGGTTCTCGTGGCGCTGGGTGCTGTTCGTCAACGTCCCGATCGGCGTCGCCATCGCGCTGCTCGCGCCGCTGTTCATCGGCGAGTCCGAGCGCCGCTCCGGACGCTTCGACCTGGTCGGGGCGCTGACCTCGACCGCCGGCATGGCGTCGCTGGTCTACGGGTTCATCCATGCCGCCTCCAACGGGTGGGGTGACCGCACCACCCTCGGCGCCTTCGCCGCCGCCGTCGTCCTGCTCGGCTCCTTCGTGCTGGTCGAGCTGCGTACCGAGCAGCCGATCACGCCGCTGCACCTGTTTGCCGACCGTAACCGGACCGGCGCGCACCTGGTCAGGCTGCTGCTGGTCGCCGGCATGTTCGGCATGTTCTTCTTCATGACCCAGTTCGTGCAGGAGGTGCTCGGCTTCAGCCCGCTCCGGGCGGGGTTCGCGGTCCTGCCGACCACCGTCGCCCTCTTCGGCTCGGCGCGGGTGGCCGCGCGGCTGCTGCCACGGTTCGGCGCCAAGCGGCTGATGGTCGCGGGCATGGCGACCACCACCGTCGGGATGCTGTGGCTCACCCAGGTCTCGACCGCCACCTCGTACTTCCCCGGCCTGTTCGGCCCGCTGCTGCTGTTCGGCGTCGGGATCGGGTTCCCGTTCGTGACCTTGACCCTGGTCGCCCTGACCGGGGTGGAGCCACGGGACTCCGGGGCGGCGGCCAGCCTGGTGAACGTCACCCAGCAGCTTGGCGGCTCGCTCGGCCTCGCCATCCTGGTGACCGTTTTCGGGGCCGCCAGCCGCGCCGCGGCGGCGGCGCACCCCCTCGCCACGGTGGCGCCGCGCGCGCGGGCGCACGAGATCCTGCGCCACGGGATCGGCAGCTCCTTCACCGCCGCGAGCGTGTTCCTCGTCGGTGCGCTGCTCGTCGCCATGGTCGCAATCCGTGCCAGGCCGGCGGGGGAGGGGCGACCCGGTCCCGGGTGACGCCCGCTTCGGCGTGGTTCAACCGGAAGGTGCTACTCGCGGTAACCTTCCATGCGATGAACCCGCCAACGCCCGACCGGCCGCCGGCCACCGCCGCGCCGCCCAAGGCGGCGATCCCGATCCATCCGCCGCTGTGGGATCCGGCCCGCCGTCGCCGCGGTGATCCCGCCCCGGCGCCGCCGGCCACCGTGCCACCCGCGGCCGCCGCCGCGCCGCCCGAGCCCGCCGCGCCGACCGCGGCCGCTGCCACGCCGCCCGAGCCCGCTCCGGCTCGGCCCCTGGCGGCCGGCGGCCGGCGCATCCCCTACCAGCCGGCGCTGGACGGGCTGCGGGCGCTCGCGGTCCTGACGATCATGCTCTACCACGGCCAGGTGGCCTGGTCGCGCGGGGGCTTCCTCAGCGTCGACCTGTTCTTCGTCCTCTCCGGATTCCTGATCACCAGCCTGCTGGTCGTGGAGTGGAACGAGAGCGGGACGCTGGACCTCGCCGCCTTCTGGTCCGGACGGGCGCGGCGCCTGCTGCCGGCGCTGTTCCTCATGCTCGGCGGGATCGCCGCCTACGCGGCGCTGCTGGCGCCGCCGGCGCGGCTCGCGCGCATGCGCGGGGACGCGCTCGCGACGCTCGCCTACGTGGCCAACTGGCGCTTCGCCTTCACCCACCTCTCCTACTTCGAGCAGTTCGGCGACGCCTCCCCGCTGACCCACATGTGGTCGCTGGGCATCGAGGAGCAGTACTACCTGCTCTGGCCGCTGCTGCTGATCCTCGGGCTGCGCCTGGTCAAGGGCAACCTGCGCGCGCTGCTCGCCTGGACGCTGGTGGCCGCGCTCGCCTCGGCCACGCTGATGGCGGTGCTGTACCACCCGGGCACCGACCCGTCGCGCCTCTACTACGGCACCGACACCAGGGCGCAGGCGCCGCTGCTCGGTGGCGCGCTCGCGCTCCTGCTGGCGTCGCGCGGCCCGGCGCCGCTGCCGCGGCCGGTGGTCGAGGGCGGCGGCCTGCTCGGGCTCTGCGGCCTGGCGGCGATGCTGGTGCTGATCCCCGACACCGCCCACTGGATGTACCTCGGCGGCTTCGCGCTGGCCGCGCTCGTCTGCGCGCTGCTCATCGCCGCCGCCACCCAGGACGACGGTTCGGTGCAGCGCCTGTTCGCCACGCCGCCCCTGCCACAGATCGGGCGCGTCTCCTACGGCCTGTACCTGTGGCACTGGCCGCTCTTCGTGGCGATCACGCCCGACCGGGTCCACCTCGACGGCACCGCGCTGCTCGGCGCCCGCACCGCCGCCACGTTCGTGGCGGCCAACCTCTCCTACCACCTGGTGGAGCTGCCCATCCGCCGCGGCGCGCTGCGCCGCAGGCGCCTGGCGCGGCCCGCGACCGTCGGCGCCTTCGCGGCGGTCGCCGCCCTGCTGGTGGTCACGACCGGGCCGGGGCGGCTGACCGCGGGGCAGGGGGGCATCACGCTGGGGAACATCGGCCCGACCCAGCTGCCGACGGCGACGCCGCAGGCGCCGGCACCCAACCGGCCCCCGGCGGGCGGCGGCGCCCCGGCCGGCGGCAACTTCCGCGTCTACCTGGCGGGCGACTCGGTCGGGTTCTCGCTCGGCTACTACTACCCGAAGGGCACGGTCCCCGGCATGACCCTCGGCGGCGACCCGGACATCGGCTGCGGCGTCGCCCGCGCCCCGATCGTCCTGGGCGGCAACGCCCAGCGGGTGGACCCGAAGTGCACCACCTGGCCGACCCGCTGGCGCGAGAAGGCGACGCAGTTCCACGCCGACGTCGCCCTGCTGGTGATCGGCGCCTGGGAGGTCCTCGACCGGCAGGTAGACGGCCGCGTGCTGCGCGTCGGCACCCCCGAGTACGAGACCTACCTCGACGGCGAGCTGCAGCTCGCCTACGACACCCTGGCACCGTCGAGCCGCCACGTCGCCTTCCTCGACGTCCCCTGCTACCACCAGCCCGAGACGGGCCTGGACAAGGCGCTCGCCGAGACGCGCAACGACCCGGCGAGGGGCGAGTGGCTCAACCAGGTCCTCGACCGCTTCGTCGCCGCCCACGCCGACAAGGCGGTGCTGATCGGCATCAAGCGCTTCCTCTGCCCCAACGGGGCGTACGTCGACACCGTGCAGGGCGTCAAGGTGCGCTACGACGGCATCCACTTCAGCAAGGACGGCACCCGCCTGGCGTGGCGGTGGCTGGGCCCGCAGCTCCGCCGCCTGGCCGCGTCGCGCTAGCGGCGCGGCGCTCGGGCCACGGGTTCAACGGCGTGACACGGTGGCGGCGTCGGCCCGCGAGGGCGCCTGCCCCGGCCCTAACCACAGCGAGACGCTGCTGGGCTGCATGGTCCGTTCGACGACCGCGAGCAGCTCGGCGGTGAGGGTGTCCAGGTCGACCTGCTGGCGCAGCCGGGCGCTGAACGCCTGGATCGTCTGGGCGGCGTCGTAGCGGCGCCGGTTGAACCGCCGGTCGACGGCCTGCTGGACGCGCTGGCGGGCCGGCTGGAACAGCGCCGCCACCGCCAGGGTGGCCGCGGCCACCACCAGGGGGGAGTCCCGGCCCAGGAGCTGGCCGAGCCCGAGGACCGCGGCGGCGTAGCCGCCGCCGAGCAGCACCGTCAGCAGGGTGTAGGCGAGGGTGCGGCTGATGATGCGGTCCAGGTCGTAGAGCCGGTAGCGGGCGATCGACGCGCCGATCGCCAAGGGCAGCAGCGCCAGGTACAGGCCGATCGCCCAGCCGGCGAGCGTCAGGCGGTTGGCCAGGATGCCGGCCGCGGTGAGCAGCACCGCCGGTGGCGCCAGCGCGGCCGCGAACGCCAGCCAGCGGAGCTGCTGGCGCTCGACGCCGCGGGCGCGGCGGAAGCGGACCACCAGCGAGCCGGCCGCGACCACCATGGCCACGGCGGTGGCCGGGGAGGCCGTGCCGTACACGGCCTGGAGCGGCCCGGCGAGGGCTGGGATGGCGAACGGGTTGCGGAACGCCCGCAACGCCGAGTCGGGGTCCACCTGCGGCACCCCGAGCACCCACGAGACCATGAACGCCAGCGGCAGGGCCGCCGCGACCAACGCCCACCATCGCCAGCCGCCCCCCATCGGCAGCGACCCGGTCGGGGTCAGCAGCAGGATGAAGCCGATGCAGGCCAGCCCGGGAACGAAGGTGGCCGAGGCGAGCACGCCGAGCTGCGCGGCGGCGGGCAGCGCCCCGGGCCGGACCAGGAGCCCGTAGCGGGCGTAGTCCTCGGCCGCGCTCGTGAGCGCCTGCCCGATCAGCCCGAAGCCCAGCAGCAGCCAGCCGACCGGGTGCGCCGGGCGGCGGGCGGCGAGCACCGCCCCGGCGGTCGCCGCGCTCACCGCCGCGAGGGCGGTGGTGACGCCTCCGGCGTCCAGCTGCGCCAGGTCGGGCCTGCCGGCGTGGCGCAGCCGGTGGTCGAGCCAGGCGGCCGCCGCCAGGCCGAGCAGCGCCAGCGCCCACGAGGACCAGGCCAGCGCGGCCGGCCAGCGGCGCCGCCGTGGCCACGGCCGGGTGGCTGGAAGCGAGCCCTCAGGCGTCCGCACGCACCCCCTCGCACCGCCCGGCCGGAAGGCCAGGTACGAGGGCAGTGTCGCCGCCCACAGTGACGGAAGCGTTACGGCCGGGATGTCGAGAACCCCGCTGCGGTTCCGACCCCTCAGGTGACAGCATCCGGCGGGCGCCCCGCCGACCGAAGGAGGACACCGTGAAGTACATGCTGCTGATCTACGACAACCCCGACACGCGCGAGCTGTTCTTCGGGCCGCAAGGGGCCGAGCTGGCGGCCGAGGTCGACGCGTTGATGAAGGAGCTGACCGAGTCCGGCGAGCTGGTCGGCGGGGAGGCGCTGGCCGACCCTTCCAACTCGAGGACCGTCCGGGTGCGGGACGGCGCGCCCGCGGTCACCGACGGGCCGCTCGCCGAGGCAAAGGAGCACTTCGCCGGCTACCTGACGGTCGAGTGCGAGGACATCGAGCGGGCCACCGAGATCGCCCTGCGCTGGCCGAACGCGCGGCTGGCCGCGATGGAGGTCCGGCCGGTGATGGACACCTCCGGCACCGAGATGTGACCGGCCGGGTCAGGCGTGGCTGCCCAGCATCGCCATGGCGCTGCGCAGCGCGAGCGCCATGCAGGTCACCATCGGGTTGACGCCCAGCGCGGTGGGGAAGGCGCTGGTGTCGCCGATCCACACGCCCTTGACGTCGTGCAGCTCGCCGTGGCGGCCGGCGACGCTGCTGGCCGGGTCGGTGCCCATCCGCGCGGTGCCCATCTGGTGGGCGCTGAACAGCGCCTGGCCGCCCGCCCCGAGCGGCACCGCGGCGAGCCGCTCGATCCAGGCGTCCAGGTCGTCGCCGCGGCGCCACGGCGGCACCCGCGGCGTCAGCCCGACGATCTCCTGCGCGCCGGCGGCCTCGTGGATGCGGGCCATCTCGGCGACGCCGCGGCCGAGGTGGCGCCGGTCCAGCTCGTCGTCGAGCGGGTAGGAGACGACCGGCTCGCCGGCCTCGTCGACGGTGACGCGGCCGTGGCCACGGTCGCGCGCGATCGCGATCAGCGGCGCGGCGTTGGCGCCCTTGCTCACGAGGGTCTTGTGCTCGGTTCCGGAGCGCCACGGCGTCGCCGCGGCGGCCAGCCCGGTGGTGTAGTGGGTGCCCTCGACCACGAAGCCGTAGCCGTCGTGGAGGTCGGCGAACTCGGTCAGGATCGCTGCCTGGGCCGGCCCCCACCAGCCTCGCTGCTCGTCGTCGTAGATGCCGCTGACCGCCGCGACCGGGTGGAGGTGCAGGCGGTCGCCGACCGCCGGGCCGCCGATGCCGGAGCGCAGCAGCAGCGCCGGGGTCTCCAGCGCGCCGCAGGCGACGACCACCAGCGGCGCCCGCACGGTCAGCCTGCCGCCGCGGCCAGCCTGGTCGAGGTGGCTGGCAACCACGCCGGCGGCGCGGCCGTCCTCGGTGAGCACCCGGTCGGCGTGGCAGCGCACCACGATCCGCGCCCCGTGGTCGTGCGCGTCCTGCAGCCAGGTCTTGAGGGTGCCCTGCTTGGCGCCGGTCTGGTCGCCCCAGCCGGTGTGGCCGGCCCGCTCCGGGTCGTAGCGGTCCGGGTCGACGTTGAGGGTGGCGCGGCGCAGCTCGTAGCCGAGCTTCAAGGCGCCGTCGGCGAGCCGCCGGTGCGGGCCGTTGAGGTCGCTGCACGCGTCGTTGGCCTTGATCCTGGCGAGGACCGCGCGGAGGTGGCGGTCGAACTCGGCGCCGTCCAGGCCGTCCAGGCCGTGCTCGGCCGCCCACTGCCGCCGCACCTGCACGGGTGGCAGGACGCTGTTGGACCAGTTGACGGTGGTGCCGCCGCCCAGGGCGTGGCCGGCGAGCAGGGTGACGTTGCCCTCGGCGGTGAGGAACGGGCCGCCCCGCAGGTACAGGTTCTCGTAGGCCCACAGCTCGTACTGGTTGAAGTCGGCCTGGTCGAAGTAGCCGCCCGACTCCAGCACCACCACGTCGAGGCCTGCCGTGGCCAGCTCGCCGGCGATCACCCCACCGCCGGCGCCGGAGCCGACCACCACCACGTCCGCCTGCAGGACCGCCCCGTCGCCGGGCACCAGGGGGCGGATGGTCTTCGGCTCGTCGGGCGGCGGCGTCGGTCCCGGGTAGCGCCCCCGCACCCAGAACGGGTTGATCCCCTCCGGGCCGGGCATGCCGTACGCCAGCATCAGCGCGCCCCCGCGCAGCGCGTCGATCCCGGCGGCCACCTCGGGCGCGCTGCCGGCGACCGTCCGCACCAGGTCCTCGCGCGCTGCCGGGGAGGCGTCCACGATGCCCATCTGGTCGAGCCCGTCGAGCAGCATGGCGAGCCCCGGCGCCTGCTCGTCCGGCACCCGCGCCTGCAGCAGGGCTTCCAGCGCCGTTGGTACGCCCAGGTCGGAGGCGCAGCGCGCCCAGAAGCCGTCGGGGTCGGGCGTCCGCTCGACGGCAGGGACGAAGGTGTCGCACAGCGCCGTGAGCACGGCGCGCTGCCGCTCGCTGAAGGCGATGCCCATCGAATGGCCCTCCCTGCCGGCCGCCGCCGGAGCGGGTCAGCTGGCCGGCACCGCGAAGTCGCGTACGCAGACGTTTACGACTGTGGGCAAGCCTACGCGGGCGGTTGGGCCTGTCAAGGCGGGGCTCAGATCTCGAGCCGCGAGTCCTCCAGGTCGAGGTCCCGCTCCACGCGGCGCATCACGTCGGTGCCGATCGTGCCCTGGTTGCGCAGCTGGACGATGGCGCGCCGCTGCGCCTCCAGCAGCTCGCGGACCAGCCGCTGGTAGGCGAGCGAGCGGTCCTCGTAGCCGTCGTCCTCGATCTTCCCCGCCCGTGCCTTGAGGCGCCGGCGGCGGTAGTCGTACAGCCCGCGCAGCCGCTCGACGGTGTCGTCGCGGGTCCAGTCCTCGCCGGCCAGCTCGTCCAGGCGCGCCAGCGCCGCGCTGGTCGCGCCGAGGCGCGCCTTCAGCTCCTCCCGCTCCTCGACGCCGTCGCCGGTGACGCCGAGGCGGCGGATCAGCATCGGCAGCGTCAGTCCCTGACCGACCAGGGTGGTGAGGATCACCGCGAAGGTCAGCAGGATGATCAGGTTGCGCTCCGGGAACGGCTGCCCCGGCGTGCCCTCGACCGGCAGCGCCAGCGCGGCGGCGAGCGAGACCGCCCCGCGCATCCCGCTCCACGCCGACACCAGCCGCTCCCTCGGGCCCACCCGCCGGGCGACCTGGCTCGGCCGCCGGTCGAGCGCGCGGACCAGGTACGGCATGGTGAACCCCCAGGCGAGGCGGACGCCGACCACCACGGCGCTGACCAGCGCGGCCTGCCCGAGCAGGGAGGGAACGGCCCGGTCCGCCACGCCGCCGAGGATGGTGTGGAGCTGCAGGCCGACGAGGATGAACAGGACGGTGTTGAGCAGGTAGTTGAGCACCTTCCAGAAGGAGGTCCCCAGCAGCCGGGTGGACACCGAGGACAGCTCGGGCGCGTGCCAACCGACGTAGAGGCCGGCGGTCACCGCGGCGAGCACCCCCGAGGCGCCGAGCCGGTCGGCCGGCAGGTAGGCGACGTACCCGGTCGCCAGCGACAGCACGATCTCGACCAGCGGGTCCTCGATCCGGCGGCGGACCTGGGCGACCAGCCAGCCGGCCAGGAGCCCGATGGCGATCCCGCCGGCCGCGCCGAGGGCGAAGCGCAGCCCCGCCTGCCACAGCGCGAAGCCGCCACCGACCACCGCGGCCACGGCGACGCGGTAGGCCACCAGCGCCGTCGCGTCGTTGGCGAGGCTCTCGCCTTCGAGCACGGTGACCGTGCGGCGCGGCACGCCCAGGCGGCGGGCGATGGTGGTGGCCGCCAGCGGGTCGGTGGGGGACACGATCGCCCCCAGCGCGAACGCCGCCGCCCACGGCAGCCCGTCGACCGCCAGGTGCGCGACCACCGCCACGGCGCCCATGGTGGCGAGCACCAGCCCGACCGCCAGCATCGAAATGGCGCGCAGGTCGGCGCGCAGGTCCCGGGGCGAGGCTTGGAAGGCGGCCCAGTACAGCAGCGGCGGCAGGAACACCACCAGGACGAGCTCCGGCGGCATCGAGACGGCCGGTATGCCGGGCACGAAGCCCAGCACCAGGCCGCCGAGCACCAGCAGGATCGGGTAGGGAACGTCGACCACCGCGGCCAGGACGCTCAGCCCGGCCACGGCCACGATCAGCGTCAACAGCGGCAGCTCGACCCCGTGCATCACCTCACCCCCGCCGAGCTTGCCATACCCGGGCAAGGCGCAAATCGTCATCTTCAAGCAGAGCGGCCCGGGCTCTACACTCGCGGATAGGTATCGGGCTCAGGGGCGGGCACCACCCGGCTCCCGGGACGGGCTCCGCCTCCATGCGGAAGGAAGGTGGGCCAGTGGCGTCCCAGACCCCCGAGCGGGGCATGGTCTCCGAGCAGGTGGCGCCGGTGCTCCTGTCAAGGGTCCTGAACCCGTTCGACCTCACCGTCATCTTCGTGGCGGTCGTCCTGTTCATCGTCAACTCCTCGACCATCCAGTCGGCCGGGCCGGTGGCGTTCACCTACTGGATCCTCGGCTTCCTGACGTTCCTGATCCCCGGGGCGATCGTCACCGCCCAGCTGGGCCGCATGTTCCCCGAGGAGGGGTCGCTGTACGTGTGGACCCACAAGGCGCTCGGGCCCTTCTGGGGGTTCTTCGCGGGGTTCGTCGCGTGGTGGCCGGGGATCCTGGTGCTGTCGTTCACCGGCGGGCTGGTGGTGACCCTGATCCAGGCGCTCGCGCCGGACGCGCTCCAGGTCCCGTGGCAGCAGGGCCTGGTGATCCTGGCGGTGATCTGGTTCTCGGCGATCATGTCGATCCTGCGCTTCCGCGTCACCCAGAACTACGTCAACGTCCAGTTCGTCTTCTACGCGGCGGCGATCTTCGTGATCGGCCTGGCCGGGGTGCTGTGGCTGCTGGGCGGCCACGCGGCGGCGAACTCCTTCGCCCTCGGCGACTGGGTGCCGAGCGGGAGCAACTGGACCTTCTTCGGCTTCGTGGTGCTCGGCCTCCTCGGCATCGAGGTGCCGCTCAACATGGGCGTCGAGATCAAGACCGAGCGCGCCATCTCCAGGTACCTCGTCTGGGGCTCGCTGGTGGTGATGGCGGCCTACCTGTGGACGACGTTCGGGAACATGGCCGTCGTGCCGCTGGCGGAGAACCACCCGACGACCGGGATCGTGACCACGGTCGAGCGGGGGATCGCCCACCCGGTGGGGACGATCGTCGCGCTGATCCTGATCTGGTTCTTCGTCTCGAACACGGTGGTGTACAACTACTCGTTCGCGCGGCTGCTGTTCGTCTCGGGCGTGGAGCGCCGGCTGCCGTCGGCGGTGGGGCGGGTCAACAAGCGGACCAAGGTGCCGGACGTGGCCGTGCTGGTCCAGAGCGTGCTCGCCTCGATCATCGTGCTCGCCCTGTTCATGCGGGGAAGCGGCGGCGGCGAGACCGCCACCAAGGTGTACCTGGCGCTGCTCGCCACCGTGAACGTGGTGTGGTGCGTGTCGATGGTGCTGCTGTTCCTCGACGTGTTCTTCGTCCGGCGCTGGTTCGCGGACAAGTTCGAGGAGGTCAGGCAGGTGCCCGGGTGGCTGCTGTCGCTGTCGGGCGTGCTCGGCGCGGCGGCGTCGGCGGTCGCGGTCGTGGTGACCTTCAAGGACCCGTGGGACGCGGAGCTGTTCAAGCAGGGCGAGTGGCGCCTGTGGCTCGGGGTCCTGACCGGGGTCTCCCTGCTGGTGGCAGTGGCGATCTTCCTGATCTCCGAGCGGACCCGCCGCAGGGCGGTGCCGGCCGGGGCGGCGGCCTCGGCGCCTCCCGTGGCGGGCGCCTGAGCGTGCCGGCCGTCGAGCTGCCGCTGGTCGACCACCACTGCCACGGGGTGGTCCCCCACGACCTCGACCGGCCGGCGTTCGAGGGGTTCATCAACGAGGGCTTCGACCCCGCGCCGAGGGGCACCAGCCACTTCGACTCCCCGGTGGGACTGGCGATCCGGCGCTGGTGCGCCCCCGTCCTGGACCTGCCGCCGCTGCCGCCGCCCGACGACTACCTGGCCCGCCGGGCGGCGCTCGGCGCCGAGGAGGCGCAGCGGCGGCTGCTGCGCGCCGCCGGGCTGGAGGCCCTGCTGGTGGAGACGGGCTACCAGGCCTCCAGCCTGCTGGACCCCGAGGCGATGGCGGCGCTGGCCGCCGCTCCCGCGCACCGGGTCGTCCGGCTTGAGGCCGTCGCCGAGGCGGTGGCGCGCGGCGGCGTCGACGCCGCCGCGTACCCCGGCGCCTTCGCCGGCGCCCTCGAGGAGGCCGCGGCGGAGGCGGTCGGGCTGAAGACCGTGGTGGCCTACCGGGGCGGGTTCGCCTTCGACCCGGCGCCCCCCGCCACCGCCGAGGTCGTGGCCGCGGCGGGCCGCTGGCTTGGGCGGGACGGCGCGCCGCGCCTGGACGACCCGGTGCTGCTGCGCCACGGGATCTGGACCGGCGCCGAGCTGGCCAGGGACCAGGGCCTCCCGCTGCAGTTCCACGCCGGCTACGGCGACCCGGACCTGACCCTCCACCTGGCCAACCCGTCGCTGCTGACCGGGCTCGTCCGCGCCCTCGGCCGGCTGCCGGTCGACGTGGTGCTGCTGCACTGCTACCCCTACCACCGCGAGGCCGCCTACCTCGCCGCGGTCTTCCCGCACGTGTACTTCGACGTGGGCGAGGCCCTCAACTACACCGGGCCGGGCGCCGGCCGGGTCCTCGCCGAGGCGATGGAGCTGGCGCCGTTCACCAAGCAGCTCTACTCCTCGGACGCCTTCGCGCTCGCCGAGCTCCACTACCTCGGCGCGGTGCTGTTCCGCCGCGGCCTCGCGGCGGTCCTCGACGGCTGGATCCGCCGCGACGAGTGCTCGGCGGCGGACGCGGACCGCGTCGTCGAGCTGGTCGCCCGGGCGAACGCCCGCCGCATCTACCCGCTGGGCGGCGGCTGACCGCCGGCTCGAAGGTCGGCACCTTCCGGGCTGGGGCAGGTTGGTCAGACCAGCAGACTGTCCTACGGTTTGGATCGGCTTGCAGGCGGAATGCTATGGCCTTGGAGTCCATGTCCAGCGGATCCATCCGGCTTACACCGTTCGAGGGGAATGGAACCGGCCGGCACGTTCTGTCATGGGCCGTTGTCCCGCCGCCCTGCCCGTCTGGCGCCCGGGCGATACGCCTCCCGTGACGGAAGCGTCGAGGCCACGGGGAAAGGTGGGCACCATGGGCGAGAGGCGCAACCCAGCGGCCGAGGGCATCACCCGGCGCGACTTCCTGAGGACGGCGGGAACGGTCGCGGTCGCCGGGGCCGGCTCGGGGCTGCTCGCCGCGTGCACCGGGCCGTCGAGCTCGCCGGGACCGGGCGGTGGCGGCAACCAGCTCCGCATCCTGCAGTGGAGCCACTTCGTGCCCAGCTACGACAAGTGGTTCGACGGGTTCGCCAAGAAGTGGGGCGAGGACAACGGCCTCACCGTGGTGGTCGACCACATCGACAACGCCCAGCTGCCCGCCCGCACCGCCGCGGAGATCAACGCCAACCAGGGCCACGACCTGATCGAGTGGATCATCCCCGCCTCGTCGGTGGAGTCGAGCCTGCTCGACCTCAACGACGTCGTCCAGGAGGCGGAGAGCAAGCACGGGCCCCAGTTCGCCTTCTGCAAGTCGTCCAGCTACAACCCCACCACCAAGAAGTACTACGGCTTCTGCCACACCTGGACGCCGGACCCGGGCGACTACCGCAAGAGCCTGTGGGAGAAGGTCGGCATGCCCAACGGCCCGTCGACCTGGGAGGAGCTGCTCACGGGCGGCACCGAGATCAAGCGCACGTCGAAGACCCCGGTGGGCATCGGCATGTCCCAGGAGGTCGACTCCAACATGGCGGCCCGCGCGCTTATCTGGTCGTTCGGCGGGTCGATCCAGGACGCCAACCAGAACGTGGTGCTGAACTCGCCGGAGGTCATCGACGCGGTCGACTACATGGGCAAGCTGTTCAAGCAGTCGATGACCGACGAGATCTTCAGCTGGACCGCGGCCTCGAACAACCAGGGGCTGATCGCCGGCAAGCTCTCCTACATCCTCAACTCGATCTCCGCCTACCGCAGCGCGCAGAAGTCCAACCCGGACGTCGCCGCCGACGTGTTCTTCGTGCCCGCGCTCAAGGGCCCGAACGGCGACTCGCTGGCCTGCGAGCACGTGGTGCGCAGCTACCTCGTCCCCAAGTTCGCCAAGAACGTGGACAAGGCCAAGGAATTCCTGCTCTACATGGCCGACCACTCCAAGGAGGTCGCCACCAACTCCGAGCTGTACGACTTCTCCGCCTTCAAGAAGGGGGACGTCTGGTCGGACCTGCCCGGCTGGCTGGACAACGACCCGTTCAAGTCGCAGCCGGCGGACAAGCTGTCGCTGCTCAAGACCGCCGAGAAGTGGAGCACCAACGTGGGGCACCCGGGCCCGGCCAACGCGGCCGAGAGCGAGGTGTTCAACACCTTCGTGCTGCCCAACATGATGGCCGACGTCGCCCGCGGCACCTCGGCCAAGCAGGCGGTCGCCAAGGCGGAGACGCAGGTCAAGGCGATCTTCGCGAAGTGGCGCAAGCAGGGCCTGGTCGGCGGCAGCTCGTGAGGCGGGGGAGCCGACATGGCGGTGGTTGAGACCCGCGTCCTGCGCAAGACCTTCGGCGAGGTCACCGCGGTCGACGGCATCGACCTGCGCACCGAGGAGGGCGAGTACCTGGTGCTGCTGGGCCCATCTGGGTGCGGCAAGACCACGCTCCTGCGGATGATCGCCGGGCTGGAGCGGCCCACCGACGGCAAGGTGCTGATCGGCGGCCGGGTGGTGAACGACCTGCCGCCGCGGGCGCGGCGGATCGCCATGGTCTTCCAGAGCTACGCCCTGTACCCGCACAAGACGGTCCGGGCGAACATCGCCTTCCCGCTCGCCGCCCGCGGCGTCGACAAGGACGAGCAGGACAAGAAGATCCGCTGGGCGGCCGCGCTGCTCGGCATCGAGCCGCTGCTGGGGCAGCGGCCCCGCCAGCTCTCCGGCGGCGAGCGGCAGCGGGTGGCGCTGGCCCGCGCGCTGGTCCGCGAGCCGCAGGTGTTCCTGCTCGACGAGCCGCTCTCCAACCTCGACGCGAAGCTGCGCGCGCTCGCCCGCGAGGAGCTCAAGGAGTTCCAGCGGCGGGTCGGCACCACCACCATCTACGTCACCCACGACCAGGTGGAGGCGATGGGCCTCGGCGACCGCATCGCGGTGCTGGACAAGGGCAGGGTGCAGCAGGTCGGGACGCCGCACGAGATCTACCACGAGCCGGCGAACACGTTCGTCGCCACCTTCGTGGGCTCCCCGCCGATGAACCTGTTCGAGCGCGGGGGCGCGCTGGTCGGCTTCCGCCCCGAGCACCTCCTGCCGGAGGAGCTGGTCGCCGAGCGTGACGGCCGCGTGCCGGTCAAGCTGCACGTGGAGCGCGTCGAGTACCTCGGCTCCGACCGCTACGTGTACGGCACCGTCCCGGAGCTCTCGGGCGACCGGCGGGTGATCTCGCGGCTGCCGTTCACCGTCACCACCCCGGTCGACGAGGACGCCGTCGCCCGCTTCGCCGTGGCCGGGTCCAACCTCCGCTTCTTCGACAAGGAGAGCGGCGCGCGGGTCGAACCACAGCCCCTCAGGGAGGTCGGGGCGTGACCGCGACCGGCGCCGACCGCGCGGTCACCGGCGAGGCCGAGGGACGGCGGCGCCGCTACCTGCTCGACCGGGAGGGCGTGCTCGGCCCGCTGCTGCTGCTCCCGGCCGTCGTCTACCTGGTCGCCCTGGTCGGCTTCCCGCTGCTCTCGGCGATCCTGTACGCCTTCACCGACATCACCACCGGCCACCCGGTGCTGCACTTCGTCGGGCTGGCGACCTTCGGCGACGTCCTGCGCGACAGCGTCTTCCGCACCGCGCTGCGCAACACGGTGGTCTTCACCGTCGCCTCCCAGGTGCTGGTGGTGGTGCTCGCCACCGTGCTGGCGTTCGCGCTGCGCAGCGACTTCCGCGGCAAGTGGTTCGCCCGCTTCCTGATCCTGCTGCCGTGGACCACGCCGATCGCGATCGGCACGATCGCCTGGCTGTGGATGCTCGACTCGCTGTTCAGCCCGATCGACTGGGTGCTCGCCCACCTCCACCTCATCCAGCAGGGCGGCCACATGTACTGGCTCGGCAAGCGGGACCTGGCGATGGGGTCGGTGGTCGCGGTGCAGACCTGGCGCATGCTGCCGCTGGCCACGGTGATCCTGCTGGCCGGCATGAGCTCCATCCCGCAGGAGATCAAGGAGGCGGCCGAGATCGACGGGGCCAGCTTCTGGCGGCGGCTGTTCGACATCGAGGTGCCGCTGCTGCTGCCGATCACCGGCGTGGCGGTGCTGTTCGGGGTGGTGTTCACCTTCACCGACATGACGGTGGTCTACGTGCTCACCGGCGGCGGGCCGCAGAACTCCACCCAGGTCCTGGCGAGCTGGGCGTTCTACAAGGGGATCAACGGCGGCAGCCTGGGCGAGGGCGCGGCCGTGGCGGTGTTCATGTTCCCGGTGCTGGCGGGCCTCGCCGCGCTGATCCTGCGGATGGCGAGCCGGGCGGAGGTGAGCTGACGTGGCCGAGACCGCCGGGCGCCGCACCGGGGCGCGGGTTGGCGTCTACACCGTCGTCGGCGTGTTCGGCCTGCTGGCCTCGTTCCCGTTCCTGTGGGCCGTCGTGACCATGTTCAAGGCCGACCCGGACCTCTACACCGCCGGCAACAACCCGTTCCTGTACAACAAGCCGCCGACCCTCGAGCACCTGCGGCTGCTGTTCCAGCAGACGCCCTACCTCACCTTCGTGCGCAACACCGTGATGATCGGCGTGCTGGTGGTGCTGATCACCCTGGCGTTCAGCCTCCCCGCCGCCTACGCGCTGGCGCGGCTCACCGGCCGCTGGGGCGGGCGCCTTGGGATCGCCATCTTCCTGGTCTACCTGGTGCCGCCGACGCTGCTGTTCATCCCGCTGTCGCGGATGGTCGCGTCGCTGCGGCTGCAGGACTCGATCTGGTCGCTGGTGCTGGTCTACCCGACCTTCACCATCCCGCTGTCGACCTGGCTGCTCAACGGGTTCTTCAAGTCGATCCCGCGCGACATCGAGGAGCAGGCGCAGGTCGACGGCTACAGCCGCCTGCAGGCGGTCACGCGCACGGTGCTGCCGCTGATCGTGCCCGGCATCCTCACCGTGGTGGTGTTCGCCTTCACCTTGAGCATGCACGAGTTCATCTACGCGCTCGCCTTCGTCGCCAGCTCCTCCCGCATGACCATCAGCGTCGGGGTGCCCACCAACCTGGTCCGCGGCGACGTGTTCTTCTGGCAGTCGCTGATGGCCTCGGCGGTGATCGTCGCCGTGCCGGTGGCGCTCGCCTACAACTTCTTCCTCGACCGCTTCGTCCAGGGCTTCACCATGGGGGCGGTCAAGGGCTGAGCGCGCCCTCCGGCCGGGCGGCCTACGCCGCCCGGGAGAGGTGCGCCCCCGCCTCCTCGTGCACGAACCTGCCGCCGCGCATCCACGAGGCGACCGCCGCGCCGAGGCACATGCACGCCGCGAAGGCCAGGACCACGACCAGCCCGTGCCGGAAGGGGCCGGAGATGAGCTGCGGGAAGAAGGCCCGGCCGGTGAGGTCGGCGGCCTGCCCCGGCGGGAGCGCCCGCAGGACCCCCGGTCCGAGCAGCGTGCCGAGGGGGTTGTACCCGAGGAACGCGGCGAACAGGTAGCCGAGCGGGGGGAGCTGGGACAGGGCCGCGGCCGTCTGGGCGGGCACGCCGTGGGCGGTGAGGCCGACCAGCATGGTGTGGGGGACGCTGGCCTGCAAGCCCACCACCATCAGGGTGAAGAACAGCCCGATCGAGAGCGGGAACCCGGCGTTCTGGACGGTGGCCAGGGTCCCGGAGGCCGTACCGCGGTGGCGGGCGGGGACGCTGTTCATCACGCTGGCGCTGTTCGGGGAGGCGAACATGCCGAAGGCGATGCCGTTGACCAGCAGCACGGCGGCGAACACCGGGTAGGAGAAGTTCGCCGGCAGCGCCATCATCGCCAGGAAGCTGGCCACGGCGAGCAGCATCCCGCCGGTGGCGAAGGGCCTGGCGCCGAAGTGGTCGGAGAGCCATCCCGACACCGGCCCGGCGACCAGGAATCCGGCGGTGAGCGGCATCAGGTAGATGCCGGCCCACAGCGGGGTGCGGTCGAAGTCGTAGCCGTGCAGCGGCAGCCAGATGCCCTGCAGCCAGATGATCAGCATGAACTGGAAGCCGCCCCGGCCCATGCTGGCGAGCAGCGCGGCGACGTTGCCCATGCTGAACTGGCGGACCGAGAACAGCCGCAGGTCCAGCATGGGCGCCTCGACCCGCCGCTCGACCAGGACGAACAGGCCGAGTGCGGCCAGCCCGCCGACGATCATGGCGACCACGAAGGGGTTGCCCCATCCCATCGAGGAGGACCCGTACGGCTTGATCCCGTAGATGATCCCGGTGAGGACCATCGTCAGCCCGGCGGCGACGGTGAGGTTCCCCGCCCAGTCGATCCGCGCCTGCGTGCGCGACCCGATCTCGCGCAGCTTGGCGTACGCCCAGGCCGTGCCGGCGACGCCGACGGGGACGTTGACCAGGAACACCCAGCGCCACCCGACCGTGGCCAGGACCCCGCCGAGCAGCAGCCCGGCGAACGAGCCGACCAGGGCCGCGATCTGGTTGACGCCCAGCGCCATGCCGCGCTGGTTGGCCGGGAAGGCGTCGGTGAGGATGGCGGCGGCGTTCGCCATCAGCAGCGCGCCGCCGACCGCCTGGACCATGCGGAACGCGATCAGCTCGATCGCCCCGGCCGCTCCGGTGCTCCAGGTCAGGGACAGCGCGACCGAGGCGGCGGTGAACACCACGAAGCCGAGGCGGAACATGCGCACCCGGCCGTAGATGTCGCCGACCCGACCGAGCGTCACCACCAGGACGGCGCTGACCAGCAGGTAGCCCATCAGCACCCAGAGCAGGTAGCTGAAGTTGCCCGGGTCGAGGGGGTCGAGACGGATCCCGCGGAAGATCACCGGCAGGGCGATGATCAGGCTGGAGGCGTTGAGGGTCGCCAGCAGCATCCCCAACGTGGTGTTCGAGAGTGCCACCCAGCGGTAGCGGTCGGTCATGCCTGCACCGACCGTGGGACCGGTTCGTTCTCCGCCAGCGACTCGAGCACGCCGAGCGCCCACTCGAGCCGCTCGAGCTGCGCCTGGTCGAGCCCTGCCAGGCCCTCGGCGAGGTAGTGGTCGACCCCCGAGCGGGCGCCGCGCAGCAGGCGGGCGCCCTCCTCCCTGATCTCGACCACCGCCAGGCGGCGGTCACGGGCGTCCGCCAGCCTGGTCAGGAGGCCGTCCTCGACGAGCGAGTCGACGATCCGTGTCATGGTGGAGGCGGCGACCCCTTCGAGCGCCGCCAGCTCGCCCATGCGCAGCCGGCCCTCACGGTCGACCGTCGCCAGCGCCGAGAGCCGCGAGGGGGTCATCCCCGACGGCGCGAGCTGCCGGAAGCGGCGGTGCAGCCGGCTCACCGCCTGCCGCAGCCGGGAGGGGAGCTCCGTGGATTCTCTTGCCATAGCTAAACAGTAGCATAGCTAAAGAAGCGTCCAGGTGCCGGATCTGGTGGACTGGGCTCGACCGGCGGCGACGAGGAGGAGGGCATGGCATGGCGGCCGACCTGGTGGTCATCGGAGGCGGTCCCGCGGGGGTCTCGGCCGCGCTCCGGGCTCGCGAGCTGGGGGCGTCAGCCGTCCTGGTGGAGCAGGGCAGCCTCGGCGGCAGCTGCACCAACGACGGCTGCGTGCCCACCCGGGCCCTGGCCAAGGCGGCCCGCCTGCTCAGGGACGCCAGCCAGGGCGGCGAGTTCGGCCTGGTCGGACCGCCCCCGACGGTCGACATGGCAGCGCTGCTGCGGCGGGTGCGGGCCAGCGTCGACCAGGTGCACGCCTACAAGGACCTGGAGCGGCACCTGGCCTGGACGGGCGTGACCGTCCGGGCTGGCGGCGGCCCGGCCCGCTTCGTCGGCCCGCACACCGTGGCCCTGCCGGACGGGGAGCGCGTCGAGGGCGACCGCTTCGTCGTCTGCGCCGGCGGGCGCGCGCGGCGGCTGGACCTGCGCGGCATGGAGCTGACCCGCACCCATTCGGACGTCTGGTCCCTGCCGCGCCTCCCGGCCGCGCTGCTGGTCGTCGGTGGGGCGGCCACCGGCTGCCAGCTCGCCAGCGTGTTCGCCGCCTTCGGCAGCCGCGTGACCCTCCTGGAGGCGGCCCCGACCCTGCTCGGACGCGAGGACGCGGACGTGGCCGCGGCGGTGTCCGCCGCCCTTGCCGCCAGGGGGGTCGAGGTGGTCACCGGGATCGGGCGGATCCAGCGCGTCGAGCGGACGGATGGTCACCTTCGCCTCGTCTACCTTCGAGACGGGGCCGAGCGCGCCGTCGACGCCGACGAGGCCCTGCTCGCCGTCGGCTGGCCGGGGAACCTCGACGGGCTCGGCCTCGAGGCGGCTGGGGTGGCCGTCGCGGACGGCTACGTCGTGGTCGACGACACCATGCGCACCTCGGCCGCGCACGTCTGGGCCGCCGGGGACGTCACCGGCCGCAGCATGCTGGTCCAGAGCGCCACCGCCGAGGGCCGCGTCGCGGCCGAGAACGCCCTGCTCGGCAACGACCGGCCGCACGTCGACGCGGTCGTGCCCCACGGCGGCTTCACCGACCCGGAGTACGGCGGCGTCGGGCTGACCGAGGCGGAAGCCCGGGCGCGTTCGGGCGCGCCGGTCGCGGTGACCACGGTCGCCTACGAAGACCTCGACCGGGCGGTGATCGACGGGCGCACCGAAGGGTTCTGCAAGCTGATCGCCGAGCACGGCTCGCACCGCATCGTCGGCGCGCACGTGGTCGGCGAGCAGGCGGTCGAGGTGGTGCAGGTGGCGGCGACGGCGATGGCGGCGGGCATGCGGGTGGAGCACCTGGCGGAGGTGGACCTCGCCTACCCGACGTTCACCGCCGTGGTCGGCCTCGCGGCCCGCCGGCTCGCCCGCGAGCTGGGCGCCGTGGCGGTCTCGCCCGCGTGGCGCACGCTCGGCCCTCCCGGCGTGGCCGAGTGGGAGCGCCACGAACGCGCCTGACCGCCCTGGCTCAGCGCTCGCGGAGCCACTCCAGCGCGGCGATCGCCGCGCCGCGCGCGCCCGCCATGTCCAGGTCGGGGACCAGGGCGAGCTCCGCCGCCCGTGACTGCTCCGCGCGCAGGGCGGTGTGCTCGCGCACCTTGGCGAGGAACCACTCGCGGAAGCGCGGCTCGGCCTCCACCACGCCGCCGCCGAGGAAGTACGCGCTCGGGTCGCTGTAGTTGGCGGCGATGGTGAACAGCCGCCCCAGCGCCATCGCCTGCTGCTCGAAGATCCTGCGGGCCAGCGGGTCCCCGCGCTCCCCGTACGCGCGGACCAGCTTGGCGGCCTTCGCCAGGGACTCGACCTTGCCGAGCTCGTGGCCGTCGAACCGGCTCAGCCAGTAGGGCAGCAGGTTCTTCTCGATCCCGGTCAGCGAGGCGATGCTCTCGGCGTCGCCGGTGAAGCCGCAGTTGCAGGTGGGGATCGGCTGGCCGTCGTCGAGCAGCCCCTGCATCGGGATGTGGACGTGCCCCAGCTCGCCCGCCATGCCGGCGGCGCCCCGCACGACCCGCCCGGCCTCGATCACGCCGCCGCCCAGCCCGGTGCCCACGATCGCCGAGATCGAGGAGTGCCTCGCCGCCTTGGCGCCGTAGTGGACGTGGTGGGCGTACAACGCCGCGGCGTTGGCGTCGTTGTTGTAGACCACCGGCAGCCCGAGGCGGGCCTCGACCGCGCCGCGGAAGTCGAAGCCGCGCCAGGCGGGCGAGGAGAAGTTGGTGGAGCCCTTCGACGAGATCACCCCGTCGGCGCTCGCCGGGCCGGGGCTGTCCAGCCCGACCGCGCGCACCGACGCCGCTTCCACGCCGGTCAGCTCGAGCACGTGCTCGAGCGCGGCCGCCAGCGCCTCGACCGCCACCTCCGGGCCCTCCCGCACGTGGCTCGGGGCCTCCACCAGCCCGTCGACGAGGAACCGGCCACCGGCGTCGAGCACCGTGGCGTTGTTCGTGGTGCCGCCGTTGTCGAGGCCGACAACCACCCACCGTTCCACGGTTCCCATGGTCGTTTCCCTCGTCCCGGTCACGGCTGCGGCCAAGCGATGCTACCGCCGATCGGCCGCAGCACCGGACCCGGAGGCCGTCGGCGGCCAAACCGGGCCCGGGAACGGGGTCGCGGTGGCCGCGCCTGGCCGGCATGCTGTGGCCATGAAGGAGCTGCCGGCGCACGTGCGCCGTAACCGTGAGTACTGGAAGGGCATGGCCGCCGGCTACGAGCAGCCGGGACGGCGCCACTGGGCCGAGGACGAACCGACCTGGGGCATCTGGGGCGTGCCCGAGTCCGAGCTGCGCCTGCTCCCCGACGAGCTGGCCGGGCGGGACGTGGTCGAGCTCGGCTGCGGCACCGGCTACGTCTCGGCCTGGCTGGCACGGCGGGGCGCCAGGCCGGTCGGCGTCGACGTCTCCGACGCCCAGCTGGCCAGCGCGCGCCGCTTCCAGCGCGAGTTCGGCGTGGCGTTCCCGCTCCTGCTGGCCTCGGCCGAGCAGGTGCCGCTGGTCGACGAGCGCTTCGACCTGGTGATCTCCGAGTACGGCGCGAGCATCTGGTGCGACCCCTACCGCTGGGTCCCCGAGGCGGCGCGGCTGCTTCGCCCTGGCGGCCGGCTGGTCTTCCTCACCAACGGGGTGCTGCTGATGCTGTGCACCCCCGACCAGGACGGCGCGCCCGCCTGCGAGCGGCTGCTGCGCCCCTACTTCGGGATGCACCGGTTCGAGTGGCCGGACGACCCCTCGGTCGAGTTCCACCTCGGCCACGGCGAGATGCTCCGCCTGCTGCGCTCCTGTGGGTTCGAGGTCGAGGACCTGCTCGAGGTGCGCCCACCCGAGGGCGCCACCAGCCGGCACCAGCTCGCCACCCTGGAGTGGGCACGTCGCTGGCCCTGCGAGGAGGTCTGGAAGGCCCGCAAGGTCACCCGGTGAAGAACTCCTTCAGCACGGGGGCGAGGACGTCCCAGGCCACCGCGTGGGTCTGGCCCTCGAGGGTGCGCTGCCGCGGGTTGGGGAGCGTGGCGCTGAGCGCCCGGGCCGAGTTGGCCGCCCAGGCCCCGGTCTCGCTGCCGTCCAGGACGAGCGTGGGCACCTCGACGGCGGCGACCAGGTCGGTGGGCACCAGGCTGTCGCCCATGACGCCGGCGTCGTAGGCGAGCGTGGGGGCCAGCGCCTCCATGCCCGGCCACGCCGGCGCCTGGCGCATCCCGGCGATCATCCCCTCGGGCAGGCCGACGGACCGCATGAACAACGCCATCGCGTCGCCGCGGCGGCCGGCCTCCAGCAGCTCGGTGAGCCGCGCGGCGTACTCCCGCTGCCGGCGTGGGGCGTCCGGGTCGACCATGAACGGCGGCTCCCACAGGGCGAGCTTGGTGATGGGCAGGCCGGCCGCGGCCCCGTGCAGGGCCAGGACCGCGCCGGAGGAGTTCCCGAAGACCGCCGCCGGCCCGCCGGCCGCGCCGATCACGGCCTGGAGGTCCTCGACCTCCCGCTCGACCGCGTACGGCGGGGTGTCGCCGCTGTCCCCCCGGCCCCGCCGGTCGTAGTTGAACACCGCGAAGTCCGCCGCCAGCAGCTCGGCCAGCCGCCCGTGGACCGCCCGGGCGGTCGACGCGCCGCTGACCAGGACGACCGGCGCCCCCTCACCCAGCCGGTCGAACGCGATGGTGGTGCCGTCGCTGGAACGTACCGTGTCCATTGGGGCCTCGCTTCCCTCGTGAACGGGTGGTCGACCGACCGACGAACGAGCCGTCGGCCTCCATCGCCGCGTGCGCCGCCCCATCGCCGCAGATCAGCAGCAGGTACCTCACGGTCCCTCCCGAGCCACCGGACACCCTGCCGACTCTAGCTCCGAGGAGCAACAGCGGTACGCCCGACCTTGCGACGGGCGCGGACCCAGGCGGGAGGGCGCGGCCTGGAGGCGTCCGACGAATTGGCGAGGAACTAGCGGTTGGCGCGGCGGCAGGCGGCCTTGGCGCGGAGGTAGTTCGGGTCCGTGGTGTCGCCGTGGGAGGCGAGCCGTTCGGCCTCCGCGCAGGCGGGGTTCATCGCCGGCTGCTGCGGGTGCTCCTCGAAGTACTTGACGGCGAGCTGCGCCAGGATCCAGACGGCGGCGCAGAGGGTCAGGACGCTGGCCATCTTCGGCCCGATCAGCTTGGTGTCGGCCGCCTCGTGGGCCCACATGGGAAAAGCCCGATCCTGCGGTCGCAGGTACCGCGGCAGCGGCGAGACGACGACGACCAGCAGGATGAGGATGAAAATTGCGCCCAAAAGCTCCATTACGCCAGGCTGCGACGCGCAAATCTCCGTGTCAAGCAGTTCGAGAGCGGCACACCGACCCTGGGCCGCAGGGCTGTACGACGCACGCCGTCGTGGGGCACCACGTCAACCCGTCGGCGTCGGTGCGGTCAGATGTGGTGCAGGTCGTGCTCGGGGCGCGGGGCCGGCGCGGGCCGCGCACCGAGGGACCGCCGCCTGACCAGCTCCGCGACGGCCATGAGCAGCGCCACCAGCATGAAACCGGACGCGCACAGCAGCGTGTCGGACACTGCTGCCGGGTAATCGCGGCCGGTACCGGCGAGCACCGCGTAGAAGATGCCGGCCAGGGTGGCGGTACCGATCGCCGAGCCTATCCGCTGGGCGGTCTGGAGCGTGCCGCCGGCCACGCCGGCCATCCGCACCGGCACCGACTCCAGGGTCAGGGTGATATTGGGCGAGGTCACCAAGCCACCGCCGAGCCCGGCCACCAGCAGCGGCCCCGCGGTCGCCCAGGCCGCCGCGTCCCCACCGACGTGCCGCAGCACCAGTGCGGCGGCGGTCAGCCCGACCACGACCGCGGCCAGCCCTGACACCGTCAGCCAGCGCCCCACCCGAGCCACCAGCCGCCCGGCGATCACCGCAGAGACCGCCACGCCCAGCGCGAACGGCGTCACGGCCAACCCGGAGCGCAACGGCGAATAGCCCAGCCCGTTCTGGAAGAACAGCGCGAATACCAGCCAGATGCCGGTGAACCCGATGAAGTAGACCAGTCCGATGCCCAATCCGGCCGCGTAGCCGGAACTGCGCGCCAGCTGCGGGTCGAGCAGCGGCTGCCGGCCGAGGCGCACGGCTCGGCCCTCCCACCAGGCGAACGTGGCGATCAGCAGCAGCGCTACCCCGAACAGCCACCACCACCGGCGCAGGCCGCCGGTCTCGGCCTGCACCAGCGGCAGCAGCAGGGCGAGCACGCCACTGCCCAGCAGCAGCGACCCGGTCAGGTCCAGGTGGGCACCACGCGAGCCTCCACCCGAGGTCGCCGGCACCAGCCGGGCGGCCAGCACCAGCGCGACCAGGCCGATCGGCACGTTGACGTAGAACACCCAGCGCCAGCCGTCCGGGCCGGTGAACGCCGCCAGGATCAGGCCGCCGACCACCGGACCGGCCGCGGTGGACGATCCGATCGTGGCACCGAGGATGCCGAACGCCCTACCACGCTCGGCGCCGCGGAAGAGGTCCTGGATCAGCCCGGAATTCTGCGGGGCGAGCATGCCGCCGGCGACGCCCTGCAGCAGCCGGGCGCCGATCAGCAGCCCAGCGGTCGGCGCCGCGCCGGACAGCGCGCTGGTGACCACGAACGCCGACAGGGCGATCAGGAACATCCGCCGCCGGCCGAGCGTGTCGCCCAGCCGGCCCGCGGGCACCAGCGCCAATCCCAAGGCCAGCGTGTAGCCGGACAGGACCCACTGCGCGGTGCCCGCCGAGACGCCCAGCCCGCGCTGGATCGACGGCAGCGCCACGTTGACGATGCTGACGTCGAGCAGGCTCATGAACCCGGCGACCTGGGTGACCGCAAGGGCATGCCACCGCTTCGGATCGGCTGCCTCAGGGGCGGTCGGCTCGGGGCTGGGACTCATTCCAGCATCATCGTTGGTGCCCCCCACCGCGGTCACGGGTGGCAGAACTCCGCCGAGATGGCCGCAGCAGATCGAGCGGGGGCTTCTGCCCGACGCCGGCCGTCTCGCCTTTTTCGGCGTCTCCTGGTGGTTTTGCGTGAAGGTTTCGGCAGCGCTCGGCCGGATATGACATGGGCCTCACGGGTCGGGCAGGGGGCCCCCAACCTCCCCAAGGGGGACCAATGCCACTGGATGAGGCGGTCGCGGAGGCCATGAAGCGGCAGCGTTTCCTGCGACGAGCTGAACAGGTCGCCGCGGCCCGCCGGTTCGTCACCGAAGCCTTTGCCGGCGGCGCCGACCTTCGGGAGACGGCCCGCCTGCTGGTCAGCGAGACCGTCACCAGCACGCTCGACCAGGCCCGGTTCGGCCTGGGCGACGGCACCTTCGAGATCGCCTACGCCCTCGCCGGTGGTCGGCTCCGCGTCGAGGTCTCGGACGACGGCGGGCCCGCCCGGCTGCGGCGGCGCGTCCACGACGTCCACGCCGAGAACGGCCGTGGACTGCGGCTGGTGCAGACCCTCGCGAGCCGCTGGGGCGTCCGGGAGGACACCCGAGGGCGGACCATCTGGTTCGAGCTGGACCTGCACCCAGCCGCCGAACGGCGAAGGCCTCCCGCCCGGCGCCCAGGGGGCTAGCGGCCTTGGTGGCCCGCGCCAACGACCACTGCCCATGGGCCCGCGGCGGTCTAGAGGACCTCCGAATCACGGCCGCCGGCCGTGGGGCGTGGCGGGTGGCGTGCGCGCCGGGCTTGCCGGCCTGGTGTGGGTATGTGGCGGTGTCAGCCGGCCGGTGCGAGGGTGGCGGCGATGCCGGCGAGGACTGCCTCGAGTCCCAGGGCGAATTCATGGTCGCGTGCGCGGGTTGCCAGTGGCTTGGCCAGTGCGCTGGTGTGGGGGTAGGTGGCGGGGTCGAGCTGGGCGAGCTGGCGTTCCAGGACCTGCTCGCCGCTGGCGCGGATCTCGGCCAGGACGTAGCCGACCAGGAGGCTCCAGAAGGTCCGGTAGGCGGTGACCGCGCGTTGGTCGTCGAAGCCGTTGCCGCGCAGGGCGGCCAGCGTCGCCTCGACGGGGCGCGCCCAGGCGGGGGTGTGCAGCGGGCGGGTGGCCAGCAGTTGCAGGGCTTGGGGGTGGGCGTGGCCGACGGTGCGGAACGCGCTGGCGATCGCGCGGAGCTGGCGGGCCCAGTCTGCGCCGCTGGTGGTGCCGGGTGGCTGGGTGACGTTGTCGGCGATCTCGGCGCTGAGGGCTTCGACGATCCCGTCGAGGAGGGCTTGCTTGCCGTCGACGTGGTTGTAGAGCGACATCGGGCCGGCGCCGAGCTCGTCGGCGAGGGCGCGCATGCTCAGGGCGGCCACGCCGTCACGGTCGACCAGGGCGAGCGCGGCGGCGAGGATCTCTGCCCGTGACAGTGAGCCGCGCGGTCGGCGTGGCACGATGCCGTCTCCTCGTCTGGCGCTGGTGGCGTGGGTTGACACGATACGCACCCCCACATAACGTACGCCGTACGTTATCGCGAGGGAGGATCGATGCATCGGCGCATGCTGCTGGTCGGGGTCGTGGTGTTGCTCGCTGTGGCGTTCCTGGTCGGCTCCGCCGGGGCCGACCCGGCCAACAACCCAGCCAACCGCAACGGGCTCCTGGTCGAGCTGAACTGCCCGACCGGGACGCTCACCGGCGTGACGATCGCGCAGAACAACGCGGTGCCCTTCCAGATCGTGGGGGAGACCCAGGTGGCGGTGGCCAAGACGATCTCGTTCGTCGACCTCACCGACCCGACCGGCACCGTGGTGGTGGTGCTCGACAACCCCGGCGTCGGCCACGGTCGCGAGGACAAGCTGGTCACCTGCACCTATACCGAGCCGGACCTGTTCCCCAACCTGCTCATCACCGGAGAGTTCCTGTTCACAGCCAAGCCCTGAGTGGTGCCTCGGGCTCAGAAGTCCCGGCGGCCGGCGAAGTGGGCGGCGACCTCCGGTCGGGTGCGCTGGTACAGCGCGAAGCGGTGGCCGCCTGGGGCTTGGAATGAGCAGCACGGACCGTGAGGGATCTCGAAGGTGTGCTCGCGCTGCCAGCCGCGCGCCTCGAGGTCGGCAAGGGCGGCAGGCAGGTCGGCCACCCGGTAGACCAGGATCGGGCGCTCGCCGTCGACGTGGTCGGCAAGCAGCACCAGCGGTGGGTCCGAGGTCAGCTCCACCGCGGCGACGCGGGTGCCCATCGCCTCGATGGCGAAGACGGTCTTGCCGCCGAGGATCTCGGTCAGGTAGGCGAGGTCGGCGGCCACGTCGCGGCTCGGCATGTAGAGGAAGTCGAGCTGCTCGAACGGCACCAAGGCCTCGCTGGGCATGAATCCGATCCTACGCGAACTGCTCTGCTCGCACGCATGGTCGCAGGACGCGCGGGCGATTGCTCGCTGGGTGGTTGAGGACTGGCCCGAGAATCCGGCGTAATGCTCGTCGTCGCCGGGCGGCGATCGTGCTCTGGGACGAAAGTGCGCCTCCCTGCTGCCGTTGACGCGGCGGACCTGGGCGCCCAGGGGGCACACCCCGGTGATTCGCCACCACTTCAATTGGCAAGGACGTGGGCCGGCTAGGACGGGGGCGGGCCTGGCGGTTGCACCACGCCCAGCTGCAGCATCGCCGGCAGGTCCTCGCGGGTGGCCCAGTGCTCGGCCAGCTTGCCGTCGGCGACCCGGAACCAGTGGCTCTGCCTGGCCGTGAACCGCTTGCCGGTCGGCGGCACCACGCCATTGAGCGGTCCCAGGTTGGTGCCCTGCGAGAGGACCCGCACCGCCACCGTGTCGCCCTCGGCGACGATCGCCTCGATGGTCATGTGCAGGTCGGGGAACTGCGCCAGCAGCCACTGGGTGGTCTGCCGCATGTGCGTGGGGCCGTCGACCCTGCCGGGCTCGGCCTGCCCGAAGGGCGCCAGGGCGTGCTCCAGGTACTCGTCGGCGACCAGCTCGTCGGCGACGTCCAGGTGCTGGCGGTTGAACAGCTCCTCGAAGTGGCGCCGGACCAGTTGCTTGTTGGCCTCAGACATCGCCCCTCCTCCCTTCTTTGGTCGCGTCGTCGCGGTCACCTGCCAGGGTGGCTGGCGTGCGTCCCGGCAGCGTTACGGACGGCGCCATCGCCACCAGCTCTGCCGGAGGGTCGCTGCGGCCGCAGCGACCGGCCGTTTAAAGCCGTGGAGGTCGACCCCGGTGAGCGGCCGCCGATCATCGCCGCCCACCGCGCCAGGTGGGAGTCGCGCGCCCAGGAGCGGCATCAAGCTCGTTTCGGTGCTGGAGCGTAGAAGCAAGGCTTCTTCGGCCGGTTCAGTCCTCGACGCCGAGCCGGGGCCTCAGCGTCACGACGTACCCGATCGCGAGGGCGCCGACCGCCGCGATGAGCAGGACGGTTGGCCCGAGGTTGCCAAGGGCCGTTGGGGTGGCGAGCACGAGCACCGCGAACGCTGCCAGGGCGATCCCGAGGGTCCACATCGCGACCAGGACCAGGCGGCTCCAGATCCGCATCATGTTCTGCTGCAAGACCCAGGCTGCCGACGACGGCGGGCGTTGCACCAGCCACCACGGCCGCGTGGTGGGTTCGCTGCCACGCTGGCGCGCGGCGCGTGCGAAACGGCTGTGGCGCTGGAACCAGCCTGGGCGGGCGGACGGGGCCCAGAACCGCCTGGGCATCAACAGCGTGTCGTAGTAGAACACCGCGGCGTAGCACAGCAGCGCGGCGATCCCGAGTGCCGCGATGGTCACCGCCCACAGCCCGCCTTGTATTCGGGGCAGTTCGACCGCTGCGCCCGCGGTGGCCCTGGTGGCGTCGAACCGCTTGCCCAGCACGAAGGTGACCAGCGCGGTGATGAAGGTCCCGAGGAACTTGGCCGTGTCCATCTTGGAGTGGATCTTCCCGAGCAGGTCGTCGATCGCGGAGGTCTCGTCCGGCCCGATGGTCCACAGCAGGTCGCGCCGCCTGCGCGGCGCCCATGGCCGCCGGCGCCTTGGCTTGCCGATGCAGACGATCTCCCCGCGGCCGATGGCAACCGGTCGCTCGAGCAGCTCCTCGGCGATCCATTCGACCTGTGGCGAGTTGCCAACGACCAGGACCAGCCGCTGGGGGTCCTCGTCGGCTACTTCGAGCAGCTCGTTGGCGGCTTCGACGATGACGGCGCGGTCGGGGTTGGAGGGTGGGATGCGCTCCGGCAGGATCAACGGCCACGGCTGGGGGTCGCCGGCTTGGATCCCGGCGTGGCCGAGCTGCTCGACGATGACCCTCGCGGTTGCTTCCGGCTCGCCGCTTGGGACGGGAACAGGCCGGTCGACCCGCCGGCGGCGCCGGCGGATGGGTTCCGCCTTGGCCAGGCTTCTCGGGGAGCCCGCGTACCTGACCGCCACGCACTGGCCGTCGGTCGATGGCCACCTCAGCGTCTCGCCCAGGACGTGTCCCACCGCCTGGGCGTCGCGGTAGCCCTGGGCAGTGAGGACGCCATCACGCCCCGGAGGGACCTTCGCAGGATCCTGGCCCGGCTTGACCCCGGCACCGTGCCGCATCAGCAACAGTTCTGGCTCCACGACATCCCCCTGGCACAACTGGCCTTCCCCGGTTCAGCGGAGTCGCGCCTATTGGATTTCTTCATGCCGCCCAGCAGTAGGGCGATCGAGGGATTCTCTACCTGCTCGGCGCCTCGCTTGCCTGGCATGTGGCAGTGGTCGTGGGGTCGTTGCGCCCACAGCTCCCACCGAGCAGATGGCCAGAAGTGATGTCCGCGACCCAGATGCTGCAGCCGGTCCGCTTGCCGATCGGGGAGTTCCGCTTCAACGTGCCCCTGAGTCCGCACTCAGTCCGCGAGAGGTTCAGTGACGTGCGCCCGGATCAGGTTGCCGGTCGGGCAGTTCGGAGGCATGGGTACGACGTACCCATCCGCTCATGCTCCGACGTAGGTGAACGCGGCCCAGTGGCGGACCGCCGCGAACGGCCGCGCCCTTCCCCAGAACCGGGCCGCAGCCTCCGACGCGGGCCGGTGGTCGACAAAACTCGGGATCTCAGCGCACAACTCGTCGTTGGTCGCCTCCCGCAGCCGCCGCTGGGCGATGCGCAGCGCCTCCGGCGGTTCACGCTCGTCGGTACGCCAGGCGCGGTAGAACAGCGTCATCAGTACCCTGGCGGTCCTGTCGGGTACGGCCCACAGCGTCGCCACCACTCCGGCCACCCCGGCCTGGAGCAGCCCAGCCGGGAGGCCCACCATCTCGTTCGGCGTGTCGGTGGCGACCACCGCGGTCTCGCACGCTGACAGCACGGCCAGGCGGAGGCCCGTGAGGCGTACCCCGAACACGTCGCGGAGGGTCAGGCTCTCTCCCCTGGACAGTTCGAGTGTGCTGTCGAGGGGGTCGGCGAGGTCGGCGCGGCCGTGGGCGGCGACATGCAGGAACGTACTGCCGGGTAGCGCGGCCAGGACGCCGGCCCGGTCGTCGGCACGCCGTACCGACGCGAAGTGCCCGCTGACCACCGCGATCTCCTCGTCCACATCGGACAAGACCCGGGTACCGGTACCGGGCACTCCGACGAGCAACAGCCGATCCGACCCTGTCGCACCGGCCCGGTCCCGCGCCGCCTTCATGACGCGGGCGTTCGGCGCGTACGCGAACGCGACTTCGTCCAGCGCGTAGCGGCGGGGCGTCCCCGTCCACGCGGCGTGCAGTGGCAGCAGGCCGATCGGCCCGACCGGTATGAGTACCGCCCGGTCCACCTCGGACAGGGCATCCACGATCCGGCCCATGCCCGCGTCCCACAGTTCGCTGGTCACCGCGTCGAGCGTCTGCTCCCATGCGTACGGGTCGGTGTCGCGGGCGTCGTAGGTGCCGAAGTAGCGGGCCAACCAGCCACGGACCGCCTCCTCGGACAGGTCCGGCAGCCCGAACGCGTACACGGACCGCTGCGCGCCGCCGACCACCGCGTAAGCGGCACCGCCGACCGGCGTAGTGAACAGGTAAATCAGCGGTACGTTCGGGATCCCGAACACGTCACCGAGGTCCGGCTCGCCGAGGAAGCCGTCGAATCCTGGTACTTGCCGGATCTCCTCGACGACTGCGTCGAGTGACCCCCGCAGCTCCCGGACCACGTCGGGCGCCGGGGCGGCGGCGACGTCGGGCCGGCCAGCGGCCGGTAGCGCCTGCAGCGTCGCGAGCCGCTCGCTCAGGACCCGGTACCGATCGAGCAGGTCACCGTGGCCTTCCGCGCCGAGCCCGGCCAGGTCGGCACGGGCCTGTTCGAGCGCCTCGGACATCAGCAGCGCCCGGCTCGATTCGAGGACGAGCAGCGCCTCGGGTGCAGCGTTGGTCATCGCGTATGCCATTGCCAGCTGCGCCGGCAGGTCGCCGACGTCCCGCAGGAAGGAGGCGCTGTGCTCGCGCAGCAACTGCCGCCGATGCAGCAAGCGAGCCGCGTCCATGCCTCGCTTTCCAGCAATGATCGCCTCGTCCCATGCCTCGCGCCGCAGCGCCCACTTGCACCACGCCCGACCGGCGAGCAGCGCCGCCTCCGGCCGCACGTCCAGCCCGGCCTCGCTCGCGTCCCGGTAGGCCAGCAACGTCATCGCCGCCGCTTTCGGGTCGCCGGTTTCCTCCAACTGGCGCAGGTAGGCATCGCCAAGCGCTTTCAGCGCCGCCGGCCAGCGCGGCGATGTCCGGTCGATAGCGTCGACGGCCTCCTCCAACGCCGTCACGGCCTCATCGACAGAGGTGGACTGCCCAGGCAGGAGCTCGTCGAGCGACAGCATGATTGATGCCTGGTTGAGCAGGTAGTCGGCGCGCTCTGGCCCGCTGCCCGTTTCGACCGCGCTCCATGCTGCCTCGCTTGCGGCCAGCAGATCTGGTACGTCGCCGGTCGCCTGGTAACGTGCATGCAGCGCTCCTCCAAGGTTGCTGAGGTGCGCTGCCCGGTCTGCTTCGTCCTCGGCCGTGTCCACTCCGGCCCGCAGCGCCTCGATCGCCCGGTTCAAATACGCCGTGCTCCGGGTCCGCTCGTACCGGGTGAGCAGCGCGAGGCCGAGGTTGTTGCACAGCGATGCGTACCACGGGACGCCGGGTCGCCCGGCCTCGTAGGCGTCGGTGAGCAGGGCGAGGGACTCGTCCAGGTCGACCAACGCGCCGGTTCGCTCGTACCTTTGCAGCAGCGCCAGGCCGAGACCGTTCACGTACCTGTACCCCTGCGGGTCGTCACCGGCCGCCCGCACCGCCGCACGACCAGCCTCGACCGCCCGGTCGGCGTCGCCGGGCTCCACCTCGGCACGCATCCGCAACGCCCTGGCAAGGGTGTACAGCATCTTTGGCGCGTCGGCGTCGGCCGCGGAGCTCGCCGCGGTCTCGGCGAGCTCGACCGCTTGGCTCGCGTCAGCGTGGGCGCCGTCGCGCCTGTAGCGGTCCTGGAACGCGTTCGACAACCCACCCAACCAGCGGGCACGGACCTCCGGGTCGTCGGTGCCGCCTTCGTGCAGGATCTTCTCGTACATCCGGATCGCGGCGTCCAGGTCGTCGGCCGCCCCGGAGCGGCCGTACCGGGCGAGCAGGACCGCACCCCAGTCGCCCAACACCATTCGCTGGACCCGCCGATCCATTGTGGGCCACTTCGGATCCGTCATCCCGAGCTGCCAACCCTCGGCAGCTCGGTCGAGCCGGTCTGGGGCGTCGCCCCGCTGGTACGCGTAGAAGTCCACGTATGCCCGGCGCAACGGATCGGGGATCGCATCGGGCAAGCCGTCGATGAGCGGGGGCACCTCCGTCACGGCGGCCTCGGTGCCGCGCTCGCGGCAGGTGCGGAGGCGGCGGGCGACCACGTCGAGGAACGCGTCCGCCGGGCCGTGGCCCGCCGGCGGCACGGCGGCGGTGAGCGCCTGGATGGCCTCATCGGTCAACAGGGCCGGGTAGGCGGCGACCACCTCGTCCAGCTCGTCCGCCGTCTGCGCGTACGCGACCGTCTCCAGGACGACCGCGACGCTGTCGGGATCCATGCGGCCTCCTCGCCGGTTGCTGGTGCGGGTCACCCAGGAACGCGGAAGTGCGGGATCTCCTCACGCGAGCCACGCCACAGGTACGCGGTGAGCCGGAGCCCAAGCTCGCTTTCCGCCAGCGGGTTGCCCGGCAGCGGCCAGCGCAGCGCGTCGTAGAGAGCCGTCCGGTACACGTCGAACGCTGCTTCGACCAGGTCGCCGTACACCTCGGCGGCGGGCAGCGACCACCACCGGTGCACGATCGCCACCGCGACCACCGCGACGGGCAGCATCCACCAGGCCGACACCGTCCAGCCGGCCGCGAGGACCGCCCAGGTCAGCGCGGTCACCGAGGCATCCAGGTTGCGACGCGCGCCGAGCAGCTCCTGCCGCGCCGAGTCGGGCAGCAGAAGCCAGAGCCGCGGCCAGCAGCGCACCACGTCCAGCCCGTACTTGCCGTGCGGAAGCATCTCGGCAGCACGCAGCACGTCGCCAAGCCTGGTTGGCATCCGCCGACCGGCAGCGGGCGTGCGGCGCAGCCGTCCGTCGAGGCTGACAAGCTCGTCCACCGAGCTGGGCTCTGCCCGGCCCTCGTCGACCGCGCGCTCCAGCTCCTGGTAGCGCGCCTCGTCACGGGCGATGCGGACGCCGCGCCACGCGACTGCCCGCGCCCGCACCGGCTGCAGCCAGCCCGGCCAGTAGCCTTCCAGCAGCCGCAGAACCGGCAGCGTCAAGCGCTCGACGACGGCGGCCGAACCCGCGACGACCAGCAGTGCGAGCGCCACGACGAGCACGGCTTCACCGGCACCGGAGCGGTCGAGGTCGCCGAGCAGTGCGGTCAGCCGCTCCCAACCGCCGTGGCCGCTCAGCCAGGCGGCGATTCCCGCCAGCCAGAACAGCAGGCTCGGCAGGGCGACGGCGAGCCAGCGGTCGGCGAGCCGCCCGCCGAGCCCGGCCCAGAAACTGCTCACGCCGACGCCTCGGTCTGCCCTGCGCCGCCGTAACCCGGGGCGCCGAGGCTGCCGATGACCTCGCTCCACTTGGTCATGTGGCCTCGACGGCCAGGCCGTGGGTCGGGCACAGCGGAGGTCGCTCGATCACTGACCGCTCGTACCAGATGAAGTCGCCCTGCGGGCAGGCGTACCGCCGCGCGCCGACCCGTTCGCCGCGCCCCGGTGGCGGCGAGTAGCCGCGGTCGCGTTCGGTGAACTCTGGGGGCAGGCCTGTTTCCAAGAACGTCGCCGTCCACGCCTCGGTGATCGGGTCGCCGGCCAACTGCGCGGCGAGCGCCTCGTCGTCGCCGGTGCCGAGTAGGACGCCAATAGCCGTGTCCATCTCGGCCGCCCGGTCGCCGAGCAGGCGCGGCAGGTAGGGCCGGATCGCACCAGCCGCCTCCCGCACGTCGACGGGCACGGCGATCACCCCCCTGGACGCGGTGTCGATGTAACGGGCTTGGCGGCGCCGGTACCGTCGGCAAAGGACATCGCGCTCTGGCGTCATAATGCCCAACGCATCTGACCACACGCCACTCGTTCTCGCGCGAATGGCATGTCACCCAGATGCTACCGCTGCTGGGAAGTGGACCCTATCGTTGTTGACGGGTCAGGTCGCTGGGGTTGGACCAAGTCAGGGTCGGTCGCCAGGTAGCGGCTACCTCGGCTGGGTCATCGCTGGGCAGGCCAGGACTGCAGCAGGTACTGCTCGACCCCGTGGCGCCAGGTGACCGGCCCCAGCGCCTGGGCGCCGGTGCGGCCGCGGCAGTGGCCCCGGAGCCGGTAGCGGCCCGCTGGGCCGAGGGTGAACGCCTGGTTCGACGCCGACCTGCCGCCCATCAGCTGCCACAGCGCCACCGCGCCGGAGGCGACCGGCAGGCTGACCTCGCGGGCAGCCTCCCATACTCCTGGCGGGGCCGGCGGCTCGTGGGTCCACGCCTCGAGGCGCACCGCCGCGTGGTGGTCGGTCGCCGCGCTGTGGAACATGACCACGCCGTACGCCGTCTCCAGGAACGGGATCGGCGTCGTCCCGAGCCGTGGCCAGTGGTCGCTGCCGCCAGCGTCCACCAGGTAGAACTGGAAGTGGTCGACGAGGACCTCGTCGTCGAGGCTGCGCAGCGGGACGTCGAGCGACCCGGCGGGTAGCCGGCGCGTCTTGTGGTAGGTGGGCGGCTGGCCGAGGTCGCTGGGCTCGTCGTCGGGCTCCGGGTCGGGGCCCGCCGGGGGCTGGGCGGCGATCGCCCGGGCTCGTTCGGCGGGTATGCCCATGCGGCGCAGCAGCAGCTCGTACCGCTCCCGGGCGGACAGGCCGGGGTCGAGGAACGGGCCACGCGCGGTTCCGACGCGCAGCACGATCCGGGCCTCGCCGCCGCCGTGCCCAGGGGTGCCAGCCTGCGGCGCGCCGCCCGGTTCGGGCGGGGTCGAACCCCGCGCGCCGGCTGGGTCGTCGGCTGGGGACATCCTCGTGCCAGTATGGCCCTAGCTGGGACAGGCGCTTACAGGAGCGCAGCGGATGTCGGCTGGCTCGTGACCCTCAGCCCGGCGATCGCTGATGCAGCCCGGAGCACTGACGCGACCAGCAATACACCTTGGCCTGACCGAATCGCCCCGGGACTTGCCCAAGTGGCTCGCCACTGGCGTGAGCCCGTCAGTGGGGCGACCTCGGCATCCTGCCTACATCTGCCCTGATCAGAGGAGGCTAGAAGAACGGGCCGTACGGCCTCATAGATGCCTGGTGGGCGCGGCGGGGATTGAACCTGCGACCTCTTCCACGTCAAGGAGCGGCGGATAAGCGCTACGCATTCCTGCGTTTGCCCAGCTCGCGCTCGACCGTCGACCGCAAAGTTAAGAGGACATTCCGGAACCTTAGTTGGGTGATAAGTGGTGATTGCGCTGATCGTGCGATGATCCGTCGTCATGGCCACCCTCCCCGATCGCCTCCTGCCCAACGCGTTGTGGGCTCGCATCCAGCCGCTGCTGCCACCCCCGCCCTCCCGGGCGCGCGGCGGCGCGCCGCGCACCGTCTCTGACCGGGCCTGCATGGCCGCGATCCTGTTCATGGCCCGCACCTCCACCCCTTGGGCGCTGCTGCCGGTCGGGGAGTTCGGCTGCGGCAGCGTGACCACCTGCTGGCGGCGGTTTGCCGAGTGGGCCCGGGCGGGCGTATTCGAGCGGCTGCAGGAGCTGCTGCTGGACGAGCTCGGCCAGGTCGGCCAACTGGACTGGTCGCGGGTCACGGTGGACTCCTGCAGCCTGCGCGCCGTCAGGGGGGACCTGTGTGGCGCAAACCCGGTCGACCGGGCCAAGCCCGGGTGCAAGCTGCACCTGGCGGCTGAGGGCACCGGGCTGCCGCTGGCGGTGCTGGTGACCGCGGCCAACACCCCGGACGCGGCGGTGTTTGCGCGCTGCTTGACGACATCCCCAAGGTCCGCACGCCGGCCGGTGGGCGGCGTTGCCGACCGGCCAAGTGCCACGCCGACAAGGCCTACGACCAGCGCCGCTGCCGCGGCTACCTGACCCAGCGGGGCATCAAGGTCCGCATCGCCCGCAAGGGAGTCGAGTCCTCCGAGCGGCTGGGCCGCCACCGCTGGAAGGCCGAGCGCACCATCGCCTGGCTGGCCGGCTGCCGCCGCCTACGGGTGCGCTACGACCGCAGTCCGAGCGGTTCTTCGCGTTCGCCATGCTGGGCTGTGGCCGGCTCTGCTACAACCGGTGGGCCCGCGCGGGCAGCGCACGCCCACCCCCGGACCACCCAGAAGCGGTTGTGTGCCAACAACGCTGTACCGTGCGTGGAAGCCGCACGTGCGTTCGCGAGGAGGGAGTTGCGCGTGGCGACCTGGGAGACGGTGTGGGAGCTGCTGGCAGCGCTGCCCGGCACCGAACAGGGCCGGCTGCACGACAACCCGGCGGTGCGGGTGCGCGGCAAGCTGGTGGCCTACCTGCCCAACAACCGCCGCAGCCGGCCCGCCCACGCCGCCGACCACGAGGAGTTCTTGGTGGTCAAGACCGACTTCGCCGAGCGGGCGGCGCTGCTGCAGCAGGACCCGGAGACCTTCTTCGTCACCCCCCACTACCAAAACTACCCGGGCGTGCTCGTCCGGCTGGCCACCGTGCGGCCCGACCAACTGCGTGAGCTGCTCACCGAGGCGTGGCGGCTCGTCGCCCCCAGGCGCCTGGTCCGCCAACTGGACCAGGCATGAGGCATCCGGCCGGTAAGCCCAAGTAGCCGGTCATGCGGCTCACGGTTCCGGAATGTCCTCTAAAGAGCCTGCGCGGATAGGAACACAGGGCGCATGGCAAGGGGACCATCCCAAGGTGGGCCGGTGGCCTGGTCCACTGGTATGGGCAGGACCCTGACCTCACCAAGGAACGGCGCGCTCGCACGGTTCAGGTGAGCGCAACCAGTCGGCTCTGTTGGGCGAGCGGGTGCGAGGCAACCACGTCCTGAACGAGTTCGCGCATGCGCGCCGCGGAGGGCCCATACAGGTACAGTGCCGTTTCCCGTGGCCCCTGCCACCACGACTGCATGCTCCCCTGGTCGCCCAGGCGTTGGTGCAGTTGCTGGATCAGGTCGTTGACGTCGTTGGTGGCATACACCTCATCGGGCAGGTCGGTGCCGTTGAGGTACAAGCCGATACCCTCGGTGACGCCAAACGAGCGCACCTGCCCCTTACCCAACCGCGCGGTCGAGCCCTTTGGCGCGCCTTGGCGCTCCAGCGTGCCGATCGCCAGCGCCAAGCCGGTCTGGGGATCCCCCGCCAGTTCCACGTCAAAGTCGCAGAACTCGGGCTCCCGCTGGCGGCTGAGGAGCGTGCCGCCGCCGGTGATCCTGCTACCCGGGAAATGGGCATCCAGTGCCTGCAGCAATGGGAGCTCGTAGCGGTCACGACGATCATGCGGACGCAGCCGGGCCCTGAGCAAGATCGCCAACGAGGTCGACATGCGCGCAGCCTAGCGTAGGAGCGTGCGTGCAGCGGGGCGGAAGGAGCGGCCCACCGCAGGGCAGGCCCCTGACAAGACGCCAGTCCGGTTCGCCGTGGTTACTCCGATCAGGGACCCTGATCTCGGGGCACGTCGTCACTGAGGGTCGAGGAGTTGCCGGCAGCCATCCCGGTCCTGCGGCAGGCCAGCCTCCATCAGCCACAAGCGTGGGTTGGCGACGCCTTCCCACAGGGCAAGGTTGTCCACCAAGGCAGCCAGGAACGAGCGCTGCGCGGGCGACAGCGGCGCACCCGCGGTATAGGGCTGCGGGAAGGCGGCCTTCAACAGCGGACCCCAGTCGGCATCGACGGTGTAGGAGGAGGCGAGCCGGACGACGGCCAGCGCGGCCGGCAGCAACTCGGTGAAATCCCGCACTCGCGCGACGGCGGCCTGCACCAACGCGAACCGGAACCAGCCGTCCAGCCCAGGCAGCGGCTCCTCGAACCAGCTGTCCGCGGTCAGCGGGTCGGCCAGGGCGGTGAGCAGTTCGCGGGTGGCACTCGGGTTGGCGGCCATGGCAGGCGCCAGCGCCGCGCAAGCCCGCACCGCGGGATGGGCATCGGTCAGCAGGCCGTACGGCTGCGCGCCCAACCGGCCCAGCATGATCGCGACCGTGGCGCGTTCGCGCATGGAGGGCGAGGCGGCGGCGAGCGTCTCCAGCCGCCGAACCAGCGCCGGGACCACAGCGGCAAGGGTGGGATCGGCCAGCAGGGCAACGACCACGTTCAGCGCGTGGGTCCGCAGCTGTTCGTCGGCGTCGTCGAGGAACGGGGAGACCCGCTCGAGCAGCTCGCCGGTGAGCTGGCGGCAGGCCAGCACATTGCGTGCGGCCATCGCCTCGCCATACTGCTCGTCTTCCCATGCTGCCCGGAGCGCCGGCGGCGGCTCGGCCTTGTCGACCAGCAGGCGGGTGGCAGCATCGGGGCCTAGCTCAGCCATCGCGGCGCGGCGGTCGCGGTCGATCCGCTGCAGCTCGGCCTCGTCTCGATCCGGCGGGTAGGCGATGGCGAACAGCTCCTGGTGCGGGGTGTCAAAGCGGCAGGCTTCGGCGACCCCGGCCAGGAAGTCGAGTAAGGCCATCCGCAGCGGCCTGGGCTCGGCAGCCCAGGGGAACACGTCCTCCACCAGCTCGGCGGCACGCGGGTCCCTGAGCAGGCGCGCGACCACGCGTGCCGCCGGAGCGGTCGCGGAGCACGGCGTGCCCTGGTGCAAGATCGCCGCGTCCAGGTGGGCCACCGCCTGGCTGCGCGCCGCAGCGTCGTTGCCGACCAGCGCGAGCAGGTGGAACGGCGTCTCCGAGGCCTGGCCGTAGGCGTGTTCCAGCGCCGACCAGTCCGTCTCCAGCAGCAGGGCACGCATCGAATCCACCGACGGATCATCGGGTCGAGGCCAGCCCCGGTCAAAACTCAGGGCGGCTCATCAGCGCGACCACACCGCGGCGAGGCGGCGAAAGTCGCCGGCGTCCAGACGTTCTGTCTGCCTCGCCGACGATCATGCTTCGCCATCCTCCTTGAGAAAGTCGCCACCTTCGCTGAGAACGGACACCAGCCCATCAGCTCAGCGGCCAGCGACCTGAACAGTTACCCCGGCAGTTCCCAACCGCGCGCCCGCACCGGGCGAATCTCGTTTCGCCGCCAGCAGCGATAGCCCGCCTGCCGGGTGTGCCTACCGGATTGGACGTCATGCGGGGGCAAGCGCCCAAGTCACCCACGCCAGCTCGTCGTGCGGCAACGCCCAGGCGTGCGCCGGGTTGCGGGCACTCCAACCGCCATCGCAGACGCGGTTGGCCCGGGCGTCGTGCCACCAGCGGGCAGGAGGCCACAGCCGGTGGTCGGTGAGGAGCTGGCCGGCAAGCTGGACCAGCACCGCCCGGCTCCCCACCGCGCCGCAGGCCGCCAGCGCGTCAGCGACGATGGCGGCGGCCTCGCGGGGGGTCGCAGCGTCCCCCAAGATCGGCAGCAGCAACAGCAGCCGAGCCGCCGGCTGCGTGATCCCGACCGCGCCGGGCGGTGGGACCGAGGCGGCCAGCAGCTCGGGCCAGCAGACGCCCGGGCCGACGAAGTGGCCCTCGATCGAGGCCAGCCGCAGGGCCGTGGGCCAGGTGGGGTGGTGCAGCAGGTAGTCCTGGCCGTAGTCCTCGGGGACGTTGCGGCCGACGACGTACAGCTGGTGGTCGTCGCGCAGCGGGACGGGCAGGGTCGGCCACCGCCGTGGGTCGGCGAGCGTGCGCTCGTAGAAGGCCCCGACGTCGGCGGCAGTGACCCCGAAGCAGGCAGCCAGCAGCCCATCCCGCTCGCCGGCCACCTGGAGCAGGTGCGCCGGCCAGAACAGGCGGTGTTCGAGCAGCGGTGCACCGTCGACCAGGGGAGCGTCCTCGTGGCCAGGAAGCCGCATGCCGCTGGCACCCCACTCGCACTCGCGTGGACTGGTTACCTGGCGATGCTCCGGCCCACTGGATCGTCGGTCAACCCAACACCGACGCACGACCGGGCGGACCTGGCTCGCGCCCAGGGCTCCGACGTGATCGTCCATGGGTGACGTTGCGGGGCTGACGGGGGTGGCGTTGATGGAACGGCTCTGGATGGTTATGGCGTCGCATGCCGGCCGGTGAGCAGGCCGCACGACCGCAGGTCGCCCTCGGGTGCATCGGGCATTGCCTCGACCGAGGCTTCAGCGCGATGCGGGTGACGAGTGAGCCACGCTCCAAGCCCTCGCCCCGGCGCCTGCGGCGCGAAGCGGTGGACGGATCCCAGGCGGACGTGCCACCAGCAGCTCGACTGGTCGACGGTGAGCGTGACCAGCTCCGCCCGGTCGCGCCCCGCCAGTGGCGCAGCACCGCGGGGCTTGGGCGTCACGGCTCCTCCTGCCGGACTGCTCGGCCGTTGCTGATCCGGTCCAGGGCCTCAGGCGTGGCCAGCTCGGCCTGGAGCTCAGGGTGGGCGTGGTAGAAGGACAGCGCGTGGTAGACGGTGGACGGGTCGGTGGCCAGCCAGCCGGTGCGGATGACCATGAGCGGCAGAAATTGCACCTCCCCCGAGCCGAATCGGCCCATGGAGCGGCGCACCCGGGTGTCCTTGGACGGGAAGGCTCTGACAGCGATGATCGGCGTGCCGACCCATCCGGCCCAGACCGCCGCGATGGCGTGCCACGGCAGGAAGTGGGTGGAGGTCAGGCTGCGGTGGTCCACCCCGGCGGGGGAAAGGACGATCCTGCCGGGTGCCAGCCGCAGCATGGTGACCAGGAACCACCCCACAACCGTGGCCATGACGCCGAGGACGACCGCCGTCACGACGCCCGCGACCGCGGCCGACAGGGCCAACGCCACCGTCAGCGCCAGCGCGGCCAGCTCGGTCATCATCAGGACCGCCGTGAGCCAGTAGTACGACCAGGCTGAGTAGCCAAACGTCACGCCGGTGGTGCCGTCTGGCGCCGCGGTCAGGGTAGGGGTTCGGCTGGAGGGCCGGCGGGTCCACCAGTTTCGCGTGCCCAATCCCACGACGTGCCCCAGGTAGATGGCGCCGAAGGCCAGTGGGACGCCCGTTGCGGGTTGGCCTGTCCAAAACGACCACGCCGCTCCTGCCGTCATGCCGAGGGCCATGAGGGCCACGAACCCCATCGAGAACTTGAGCCCCACGGGCAGGCGTTGCTTGGTCCAGCCTGCGGGGCGCGGCAGTGCCGAGCCGCCATCGGGCCACCCCAACGGATTCTGGTCTGCACGCATCCTGCCGCTCCGTCCCGCCTCGGGGCTCAAGGGCTGACCGGCTGTCGAGGATCTGGTCATCGGCCACGGGCTATCCTGGCAGCCTGCCCCGCACCACCGCGGCGCACGCCCGGTCACCTGACCGTGGTTCCGGAATGTCCTCTATAATAAGTGCTGAGCTAATGGGCCGGTACTCAAGGGTCGCAACGTCCCCGCGAAACCTATCGGCTCTGACGAGAACACGTCCGTGCGAGTAATTGACGGTTCACCGCTGTGCGGAGCCGCGTTTGCGCAGGTCGCGGCCAACCGTCAGAGGCGAAGTTAGGCGTTCTGACAGCCGCCTCGTCACCAAGGTCCTTGACCTATCTCTAGCGTCGGCCGGGCTGGTCGGGTGCCATCCGTACGTGCGAGGCGGGGACGGCTCGCTAGCGAAATCGAACGCTGCTGAGCAGCTGCTCGAACATGGCAACGAACGCCAGGTCGGGGTTGTCCTTGTTCACGCGGGCCCAGGCGAGCAGGGTGGTGTCGCCGAGGTCGATGACGGCCAGGCGTAGGAGGAGGTCCGGCTGTGGTCCGAAGCAGCCCTCGGCGCGGTCGGCGCCGCGTTCGGGGCAACCCAGGGAACCGTCGAGGAAGCCTTCCGGGTGGCTGGCGTCGACGGTCCTGGTCAGGTTCACCAGAGTCGCCGGGTGGCCGTCAACGGTGACCTTGGCCACCTTGGAGAGTTCGGCGCCGTCCTTGGCCTGCCCTTGGAGGTAGGCCAGGTAGTCCTTGGGAGGCGCCACCGGCGTGGAACTACCGGGGCGGTACAGCTCCACCGGCACCAGGAACCTGACCTTGTTCTCCTCTGATGCGGCGGCATCCCAGGAGAGCAGGTTGGGGGAGTCAGGGTTGGGCGGCGACTTGAGCCCGGCGTCGACCGTGACGGTCAGCGGAACCACAAGGGCCTTGCTGGAATAGGCCTGCGTGGCCGCTGATGACGCAGGAGTCGCGGGGGTCGTCGTGGGCACCGATGCCTTGCCGCCGTTGCCGCATCCGGAGACGGCCAGCAGGGTGAGGGCGCACAGGGTGATCATGGCCGTGCGCCGATGGGTTGTTGCCATCAGAGATCCCTCCTTGCTCCTCTGAACGAGTTGGTTGCAGGCTGCCAACCCCGAACCGGTAGGTCGCCCAGCCACGGTTCCTTCTCAGGTGTGGTGGGTACGGTGGCGAGCCAGACCGACGTTAGGACCGCACCCGCCCGGGTTGAACGTGGCAGACCCTTGTCTTGGCCGAGGGTTGTCCCTGATCTGTGGTGGGAGAATCGGGGTCAGCCCCTATGTCCCTCCGGTGGCTTGACCACGAGTTCGCCTACGACAAGGCCGCCATCGCCGACGTCCCGGCCGGCAAGGTCCAGCTGGCAAAGTCAACGCCCGCGCCTACGACACCGTCGGCGTGAATAGCTTCCAGGCGCTGGTGGCGCCGTTCCTGATCGACAACCCGACCCTGAAGCAGCACGTGCCGGAAAGCGACCTGGCGGGCGAGATGCTCGCGGGGACCAGCAAGCTTGGTGGGGCTGGCGATGCAGCCCACCGACCTGCGCAACCGCCGGGCCAGTCGCGTCCGCTGGTGGCGGTCAAGGACTACCGGGCACCCGCATCGGCGTTCGGGAAGGCGAGGTCGCCAAGGCGACCTTCACCACCTCGGCGCCACCCCGTCGGTACCGCCCAGGCGGACCGCTCCGGAGGCTCGACGGAGCCGACTCGAGCTCAGCGGGATCAACTGGAACGAGTATGGCCTGCAGGCGAACGCGTCACCGCCCCGGTGTCAGCCTGTCGACGCCCGGAGGTAGGTGAGCACGGCGAGCACGCGCCGGTGGTCGTCGGGTGACTCCTCGAGGCCGAGTTTCGCGAAGATGTGCTTCACGTGCGCCTCGACGGTCTTGGGGCTGAGAAACAGGCGGTCGCAGATCCCCTGGTTGGATCGGCCCTCGGCCATGAGCGTGAGCACCTGGCGCTCGCGCTCGGTGAGCTCGGCGAGCAGGCCGTCGGGCCGGGGCCGCTTGATGAGGCGGGCGACGATGGTCGGGTCGAGCACGCACTCGCCCTCGTGGATTCGCCGGAGCGCGTCGGTCAGGACGGCGACGTCGGAGACTCGCTCCTTGAGCAGGTAGCCCACCCCACCCGGATGCTGCTCGAGCAGGCGCATCGCGTAGCGGGAGGCCAGGTAGTGGGAGAGCACCAGCACCCCCACCCTGGGGTGGGCGCCGCGGATCTCTTGAGCGGCGACGAGCCCCTCGTCGGTGTGCGTCGGCGGCATCTTGATATCGACGATCGCTATGTCGGGGCGGGTCAGCTCGACGCGACGGCGGAGCTCGTCTGGGGTTGCGGCCTTGCCGACGACGTCGAAGCCCGCCTCGGTGAGGAGACGGTCCAGCCCCTCCCTGAGGAGCACCTCGTCGTCGGCGATCACGACCCGCATGGGACCTCCGCCCGGATTCTGACGCGTCCGCCGGGTTGGTGGAGGACCTCGAGCCGTCCGTCCAGCGCCCCGACGCGGTCCTGGAGGTCGATGAGGTCGTCGGGGGCGTCGCCGTCGCGCTCGACCTCGACCACGAGGTGGCCGTCGCGGCGTGTGGCGCCGATCGTGACCGTGCTGCCGCTGCTGTGCCTGACGACCTCGGCGACGACGAAGTAGGCCGCCGTCTCGATGACCGGCTCCAGCCGCCCCTCGGGCAGCGCCGTGATCCGGATCGGCACCGTGGCGTCCTCTGCGAGTGCCTCGACGGCGGCCGCGAGGCCTTCGTCAGCAAGCACGGCCGGGAAGATCCCGTGCGCGAGCTCGCGAAGCTCCCCCAGGGCGACGCGCAGCTCGTCCTCCGCCCGGTCGACGCGGGAGCGTTGGCCGGGGTCGGCGGAGGGTTGGAGCTTGGAGCGGGCAAGGCGCAGCGAGAGCGCGAGGCTGACCAGCCGCTGCTGGGCGCCGTCGTGCAGGTCGCGCTCCAGCCGCCGGCGTTCGGCGTCACCGGTGGCGATGATCCGTGCGCGGGAGGCACGCAGGTCCTCCAGCTGCGCCGCCAGCTCCGCCTGGAGCCGCTCGTGCTCCAACGCCAGCCGCGACGCGGCGGCGACCTCCTCTGCCAGCCCCGGATCGTCGAGCAGCCCGGCGCGGTGGGCCAGGAAGGCCACCTGCCGGCCGCCGCGGACCAGCGGCGTGACGGCGCCGTCAAGGGACAGCGGCCGTCCCTGGGCATCGACGCGCCTCCCGTCGGCGAGCGGGTAGGCCAGCTGGAGGGACGGGTCGCCGAGCGTGCCGGCGAGCACGTCACGGAGCCCTCCCGGGGCGGGGGCGCCCGCCAGCTCGACCACGAGCCGGGCCACGGCGTCGCGGGTCCGGCGGCCGCGCAGCCAGCTCCAGGCCACGCCCGCCGCCAGGGCGAGCAGCGCCGCGGCCTGACCCAGCCACAGGCGCCGGTCGGTGGGGTCGCTGCCGAGGGTGCCGCGGTCCAGGCTGTGCTGGAAGTCCCACGCGACCAGGCCAAGGAACACCGTGGCGGCGGCGGCGACGGGCACCCTGAGCCGCGCGAGGGCGGGCGTCGACCGCGCCAGCCGCAGGGCTACCAGCACGATCAGGGCCAGTGACCAGCCGAGCCCTAGCTGGACGCCGACGCGGTTCAGCCCGCTGGACAGGTCCGGGTCGTCGCGCACCAGCAGCAGGTTGCGGGGACACTGGCCGCACCCCTGGGAGGGGGGGTCAAAGAACAGTGCCGGCAGGAGCCCCAGCACCAGCACCGCGCCCAGGTAGGCGGCGGCAAGCCCGGCACGATCGGGCCAGCCGGAGAGCCGCCCGCTTGGATGGGCAAGGACCGCGTGGGCGATCAGCGGTGCGCCGACCGCGGACAGCGCCAGCCCGATGGCGAAGGCGAGCGCCGAGCCGATCCCGGGGTTGTTCCACTCCAGCAGGAACCAGCCGAAGCCGCCCGCGGCCAGCAGCAGCCCGAACCGGCTGGCGGGCCGCCGCGCCCAGGCAATCAGCCCCACGGCGATCAACGCCCAGCCGGCGGCGAGGCCGGCCGCGGCGGTCCACAGCGACGACCCGGCGAACCCGTGGCCGGGCGTGCTGCGGGCGATCACCAGCGACCCCACCCCGACGGCGAGCCCCATCGGCCAGAGCGCGAGCCAGACGGCGCGCCCGAGGCCAGCAGCGGGTTTCATGCGCGCATCGTCGCAAGCCTGGCGGGCGAGCTCAATCGGCGAGGGCGAGTTGGCGTCGTCCAAGCGCCCGGGAGAGGGTTAGCCCTAAGCTTCGGATGTGAGGACCGGGGCTCGCCCCGATGTGCCCGTGCGTCGCCGCCGCGTAGCCTCGACCCACGCCGCGCAAAGGGGAGGCGACGACATGGCTTGGACCCGCGGATCCATCCGAATTGTCGGTCTGACCCTCGTTCTTGTTGTGCTTGCCGGCTGTGGTGGCTCCGGCGCCGACAAGGCTGGCGGCGCGAGTGGGCAGCAGCCGCGCATTCTCACGATGGCGAACGCGACTGGCGACTCGGGCGAGCTCGACCCGTTTGTCAGTGAGGTCGCGCGCCTGTCCGGCGGGACGATCCGCATCCAGGTGCAGAACAGGTGGCGTGTAGGCCAGGTCAGGTACGAGACCGGGCTGATCAAGGACGTTCGGGCCGGCAAGGCCGATCTCGGCTGGGCCGGCAGCCGCGCCTGGGACTCGGTCGGCGTCCTGAGCCTGCGTGCGCTGCACGCGCCGTTGCTGATCGACAGCTACGCCGCCCAGGAGCGCGTCCTCCAGAGCCCCCTGGTCGGGGAGATGCTGGCTGGCCTGGAGCCGATCGGGCTGGTCGGGCTAGGGGTGCTGCCCGGCCCGATGCGAAAGCCGCTGGGCATCTCCAAGCCGCTGGTTTCTCCCGGCGACTACGCCGGTCTGACCATCGGTGTGCAGCAGTCGCTGGTGGCGGACGAGACAATGCGGGCGCTGGGCGCCAAACCGGTATGGTTTCCGGCGCTGGGCAAGATTGACAAGTTCGACGGGATCGAACAGCAGACCGCCTCGATCGAGGGCAACCGCTACGACACCATGGGCAAGCACTTCACCGCCAACGTCAACCTCTGGCCCAGGCCGCTGGTGATCTTTGCGGGCAAGCAGGTGTTCGACTCGCTCAGCCCGGACCAGCGCAACGCCCTGCGGCAGGCGGCCGCCAACGTCATCCCGGCCAAAACCGCAGCGCTCCGCCGCGACGAGCAGGACGCGGCCGGGAACCTGTGCCGCCGAGGACTAGAGTTCCAGACGGCCAGCCCGAACGACCTGGCCGCGCTGCGAACGGCAGTCCAACCCGTCCACGACACCCTTGCCCGTGACCCGCAGACCAGCAAGTTCCTCACCGCGATCGCCGCGATCGGCAAGGGCGTCCCGGCAGAGTCAGCGCCGAACTGCCGCGCCACCGAACAGACGAACGGGCAAGCGGTCGGGGGCTCCAGCCAGCTGGACGGCGTCTACCGCGTGACCATGACGGCGAAGGACCTGCGCGCAGCCGGAAGCCCTGCCGGCGACATCATCCCCGAGAACTACGGAACCTTCACGTACGTCTTCGACCGGGCCCGGTTCGCCTACACCCAGGAGGACAAGGACGCGTGCACCTGGGGCTACGGGACCTTCGCCGTCAAGGGGAACCAGGTCGAGTGGAGGTTCACCGACGGCGGTGGCACAAGCCCAAACAACGCGTTCAACAGGCCTGGCGAGTTCTTCCTGTTCGGCTGGAGCCTGTACCGGGAGACGCTCACCCTGACACCGGTGCCGGGCGCGTCGCCCCAGAACTTCTGGCCCAAGCCCTGGCAGCGCGTCAGCAGCACGCCGTCGGCTCGCCACTTCAGCAAGCGCTGCCCGCCACCAGACAACGCCCTGCCGCGCTGAAACACAGTCGGAACGGCGGCCCTGTCGCGGTCTCCGGACGCGGTTCACGGCACCTCGGGGTCCAGCAGGCCGGTCCCGGTCACCTCGGAAAGCGGCAACTGCGCCGTCAGGCGAGTCCCGCGGCCCGGTGGACTATCGATCCCGAGCCGGCCGCCGAGCGCCTCGACCCGGTCGACAAGGCCGCGCAGCCCCGACCCGCCCGCCGGATCGGCCCCGCCGGCGCCATCGTCGGCGACCTCGACCGCCAGGACACCCTCGCCGGTCTCCAGCCGGACCGATGCCTGGGAGGCGTGGGCGTACTTAGCGATGTTGGCGAGCGCCTCCGAGCAGACAAAGTAGGCGGCCGCCTCCACCGCCGCCGGCAGCCGCCCGGACGGCGCCGTGACCTGGATCGGGACCGGGGAGCGCCCGGCAAGCTCGGTCACGGCCGCGGCCAGCCCACCCTCGACCAGCGCCGCCGGATGGACCCCGCGGGCGAACTCGCGCAGCTCGGCGCGGGCGGCGGCAAGCCCAACCGCGACCTCCGCCAACGGCGGGCCCGAGTCGGAGAGCAACTCGGCCACGCGCCCAAGGCGCTGCTCGGCGCCCCGGCGAAGCCTCCGCTCCAACCCGCGCCGCTGCGTGTCGGCGGCCTGGACGATCCTGCGCCGGGAGGCCGCCACCTCGGCGACCCGTGACCGCACCTCGGCCTGCAGGCGGACGTTGGCTACCGCCAGCCGCGCCGCCG